>NZ_SGUC01000030.1 GCF_005435165.1 Halorubrum sp. GN11_10-6_MGM
GCACAGCACCGCCCCGCACCTCACGCCTCCCCAGCCTCGTCGCTCACGCCCTGCGGGCGTTCGCGACTCCCTCGCGCGCGCTGCTTCGCGGTCGCCGACGGCGACCGCTCGCAGGCACGCGCCATCGCAAACGGTCCGGTAGCCGACTTTCGACAGAACGGCAGCGTCCCCCTTTCAGAGCGCCTGCGATAACAGCACCGCGTACGTGAACGCGTTGTAGATGCCGTGGACCAGCCCCGGCACGACCACGTTGTCCGTCCACTCGTAGAGCGCGCCGAGGACCGACCCGAGGACGATGACGACCCCGACGTACGCCCACTGCTCGACTGGCGTCCCGGAGACGGACGGGAGGTGTATCAGCCCGAACGCGAGGCTGGCGATGAGCACCGCGGGGACGGCGTCGAACGCGCGCCGGACGCCGCCCTGGACGACGCCGCGGAACAGCAGCTCCTCGACCGGGCCGACGACCGCGAGCGACACCGCGATCATCGCGAGGTAGTAGACCACGGGGTCGCCCGCGGGGACGACCGCCTGATTCTGGCCGGTCGAGAGCCCGAGCTGGTCGAGCGCGAACAGCGCGCCGTACTGGAACGCGAACAGGACGATCCCGCCGCCGACGATGATCGCCGCTTCGCGGGCGTCCGGCCGGGAGACGCGGGCGAGCCCCCACTCGCCCGTGATCGCGAGGTAGCCGGCGACCGCGACCGCGAACCCGCCGAACTGGAGCAGCGTCTGAAGGAGCTGGTAGCCGGTCGTGCCCTCGGACACCAGCCCGAGCGAGGCCGCCAGATCCGCCCCCGGCGCGGTGATCGCGCTCGCGACGAGGAGCGCGAACACGATCGCGAACAGCGCGCTCGCGACGCTGAGCACCCGCTCGCCGACCGCCGAGGCCGAGAGGTCGTCGCTCATTACCGGGGACACGGCTCGCGGGGGTTTAGCTGTACCGAGACACTAATTCCCCTTCCTCAGCGAGCGCCGACCGAACAGGAAGTGCGAACAGGAAGGGGATATAGCGTCGCACGGTTCTCATATATTCTACGGTTACAGGCTCACAGGCCAACGCAGTCGTAGCGTTTTTGCAGTAGGGTAGTATAGTAATAACCGAACCCAATGGCGTATGACCTCGACTCGGGTGCACACTCGACGTATTCCTTACACTACCACCTGATACTCACCACGAAGTATCGCCGCGGAGTGCTAACCGAGGATCGAACCCAATTCCTTCGAGGGGTCATCAGCGGGTTCGCGGACAACTACGGTGTCGAACTGACCAACCTCGACGGAGAAGACGACCACGTTCACATCCTGTTCCAAGCAAAACCTACCACAGACCTCGTGAAATTCATCAATACTGTCAAGGGCGCGACTGCCCGACGTATTCGGAACGAATACGAGGATGAACTGAAGACCGAACTGTGGGGCGAGTCGTTCTGGAACGACTCGTACTGCCTCATCTCGACTGGGCAGGTGTCGCTGGATGTGCTGACACAGTACGTCGAGAACCAACGCGAGTAGCATCATGTACTACGCCTACAAGTATCGTCTCAAGCCGTCCGATGCCCACCGCGAGGAGTTGGACCGCCACCGAGACATTTGTAGGCAACTGTACAACCACACGCTCTACCGACTCAACGAGTACCAAGACGAACACGGCGAACTGCCGTCCATGACCACGCTACGGTCGGAAATCCCCGACCTCCAGAACTGGTGGGACGACCTCTCGGACGTGTACTCGAAAGTGCTCCAAACCGTCGTGGAACGCCTGTTCGACAACCTCAAAAGCCTCTCCAAACTCAAAGAGAACGGCTACGGCGTCGGCCAACTCAAGTGGAAGCCGCCACGGAAGTTCCGCAGTTTCACGTACAGTCAGTCTGGCTTCAAGCTCGACAAGAAGGGCGGTCAGACTGTCCTCTCACTCTCGAAACTCGCGGACATACCGATTCGGCTTCACCGCGCCATCCCCGACGACGCGACGCTCAAACAGGTCACGGTCAAGAAGGAACCGACGGGCGAGTGGTTCGCCACGTTCGGCGTCGAAATGGACCGAGAACCGCCCGAGCCGCCCGAGAATCCCGAACGGTGTGTCGGCATCGACGTGGGAATTCTCAAGTACGCCCACGACACCGACGGTACGGCAGTCGGGTCGCTCGACCTCTCGGACGAACGGGAACGACTGGAACGTGAACAGCGGTCCCTCTCACAGAAAGAACACGGATCGAACAACTGGAAGCAACGGCAACGGGTCGCTGAGTGTCACGCCGACCTGCGACGGAAGCGGCGCGACTTTTTACACAAACTCTCGGCGTACTACGCCCGAGAGTACGACCTTGTGGCCGTCGAAGACCTGAACGTGAAGGGGATGCTCGAATCACCGTCGAACAGCCGCAACACGGCGTCTGCCGCGTGGCAGACATTCCTCTCGTTGCTCGAATACAAGTGTGAGCGAGAGGGGACGCACTTCGTGGCGGTCAACCCGAGAGGGACGACCAAGGAGTGCGCGTCGTGCGGCGTTTCGACCGATAAGCCGTTGTGGGTCCGTGAACACGCCTGTCCCGCCTGCGGGTTAGAGGTGGACCGGGACGCGAATGCGGCGTGGAACATCCTTTCTCGCGGCCTCAAAGACGTAGGAGTGGGACACTCCGAATCAACGCCTGTGGAGACTGCGCTCTCTGTGGATACGCCTGTATCTGCAAAGCACGTCGTAGAAGCAGGAAGCCCTACCCTCAAGGAGCGAACACGCGGTGAGCGAGTAAGGTAGGGTAGTTCACACGCACCGGAAGGGGATCGTCGGCGTCGACCTCGACTCGCGGAGCGACTCAGTCGATCCGAAGCTCGCGCTTCTCCGCGACCGCCTCGGCCTCCGGGAAGTCGCCGCCGCCGAGCAGCCCGCGGGCCGCCTTCTTCCCCCACTCGACCGCGGGCTGGGTGAACGTCGAGACGCTCGCGAGCTCGCCGTACAGCACGCAGGCGGACTCCATCCCGAACAGGAGCTCGCCGAGCGCCCGCTCGTCGACGCGGTCGATCTCGACGCGCACGTTGGGGACGCCGGCGGCCGCGAGGCTCGCCTCCGTCGCCTCGAACTCCGCGTCGAGGAGCCCGCCGAGCGACGAGCCGCCGAGGTACGCGAGCCCGTCGAGGTCGGTCTCCGGAATCTCGACCGCGGCGCGTTCGGTGGGCCGGATAAGGGAGATCAACTTGTCCGGCGGCCCGGCGCGGTACAGCTGGAGCTGGGAGTGCTGGTCGGTGGCGCCGAGCGCGCGCGCCGGCGTCTGCCCCAGTCCGTCCTTCCCGAGGCTCTCGGCCCACAGCTGGGCGAACCACTCCGCGAACGTCTCCAGCGACTCCGCGTACGGCATGACGGCGTTCGTGCGCGCGCCGCGCTCCGCGAGCGCGTACGTCGCCGCGCCGTAGGCGTAGGCGGGCGACTCGTACAGCGAGCCCGCGAGCGATTCCATCCCGTCGCGCCCCCCGGCGAGGACGGCCTCGACGTCGTGACCCTGGAGCGCGGCGACCGCGAGGCCGACCGTCGAGAGCGCGGAGAAGCGCCCGGGAACGCCGTCGGGGACCGGGAGCGAGGGGAGGTCGTGGCGGTCGGCCAGATCGCGGAGGTTCCCCGACTCGCCCGTGGTGACGAGGGTGCGCTCGGTCCAGTCGACGCCTGCGTCGGCCATCGCCTCGCGCACGACGAGGAAGTTCGCCAGCGTCTCCGCCGTCGTCCCCGACTTCGAGACCACGTTGACGACGGTGTCGCCGAGCGGGAGGTCGGCGAGCAGGGCCCGGGTGTCGTCGGGGTCGACGTTGTCGAGGACGTAGGCGTCCACGTCGCTTTCGAGGGCGTTCGACAGCGTCGCCGCGCCGAGCGCGCTGCCGCCGATACCGACCGTCAGCACGGCCTCGGGGCGGTCGAAGCTATCGACCGCGGCGCGGATAGCGTCCGGGTCCGCGGTCTCGGGGAGGGTCAGGGCGGCGTACCCGAACTCGTCGTCCGCCATCCCGGCCGCGATCCGCTCGTGCGCGGCCGCGACGCGGTCGTCGAGCCTGTCCAGCGTCGCCGTCGTGAGCCCGGGAGTCGTCTCCAGGGCGTTGCCGAGGTCCACTCGCATGCGTGTCCCACCGCGCGAGAGCGACTTAAAAACAGGCGCCGAAGGCGCCGCGGTCAGTCGGCCGCGAGCGCCGATCCGTCCTCGTCGTCGAGCGCGGGGCGACCGAACCAGCGGTCGAACGCGAGCGGGCCGGACCCGAGCGTGAAGACGGCCGAGGCCATCCCGAACAGCGCGACGTGAGCGAGGACCGGGTCGTCCGGGAGCCCGAACAGCGTCGTGGTGAACAGGACGAACGAGAGCGCGACCGCGCCGCGGGTGAAGAAGCCGGCGATCAGCGCGAGCCCCACGGCGATCTCGGTCACGCCGGCGCCGACGACCCACAGTCCCGGGTCGACCGGGACGACCGACGTTAGGTCGTACTTCTCGACGACGAGCAGCGCGCTCCCCGGGTCGGCGAGCTTCTGGATCAGCCCGAGGTAGACGAACGAGACGCCCATCCCGACGCGGAGCACCGTCGGCACGTACCGCCGCAGCGGGGCGGTCGACTCGTCGAGGAACGACTTCAGGTGGTGGACGGGGTCGACCCGGCCGTAGTACGATCCGGGCGTGCTCGCGACCGCCAGCAGCATGTCGTCGGCGCTCGGGCGGCCGCCTCCGAGGACCGCCAGCGCGACGAACACGGGGACGAACTCCACCGCGAGGAAGACGAGCGGGTCGACGGCGAGGAACACCCACGCGTAGGTCAAGAGGCCGACGACCGAGACGATCCGCGTCGCGAGCCCGAAGAGGACCGCGAAGCCGAGTCCGATGAAGAGGACGCGGAGGAGCGGGCTCGCCCCGGGGTCGAACGCGAGCGTCGGCGCGAACAGGTACCCTTGGAAGCCGGCACCGACGAGGGGGAGCCCGACCGCGAGCCGGAGCATCCACGGGACGAGGTCGGCGTAGCCGGCGAGCGTCTCGCGGAGGACGACGACGTCGGTGATCGTGGGGCGGACTCGGAGGTACACGGCCAGTCCGGCGACGGCGAGGAGCCCGGATCCCGCGAACAGCGCCGCGTTGAACGGATCGGAGAGCACCTCGGCGGTGAACACGACCGCGTCGAGGGGGTCGCCCGAGTCCTCGGTGACGTAGTCGACGTGGGCCGCGACCGGCCGCGCAGCGAGCGTCGCGAGCAGCGCGAGCGCGGCGACGGCCGCCGATCGGTGGCGAACGGACATACTCCCAAGTACGGGCCGGACGCACCTAACGGTATTTCTTCACGAACGATTGGAGAGGACCCTGAGGCGACCGTTTCGCCCCGTCGAGAGCGGTCGGTTCGCCCCGTCGAGAGCGGTCGGTTCGCCCCGTCGACCCCCGCCGGTTCGCCCCGTCGAGAGCGGTCGGTTCGCCCCGTCGACCCCCGCCGGTTCGCCCCGTCGACCTCCCGCCGATTTGCCGCGTCGAGCCCCGTCGATTACGGCGCTCGCGCGACGAGCGCGAACGTCTCGGTCCGCGTCTCGGCGCGCTCGACGTCGAATCCGGCGTCGGCGAGCGCGTCGTGTGCGTCGCTCACGGAAAAGCGCTCGTCGACCGGCGGCCCGTGCTCGCCGTCGCCGTCGGCCGACCAGTCGAAGATGACGAGCCGTCCGTCCGAGCGGAGGACGCGAGCGACCTCCTCGATCGCCTCCGGGCTCGCGAACTCGTGGTACGTCATCGTCGAGAACGCGCCGTCGAGCTCGCCGTCCGCGAACGGGAGGTCCGACACGTCGCTCGCGACGAGATCGACGTTGTCGGGGACGCCCTTCTCGCGGTAGTACTCGTGCATCTCGGACTGAACGTCGACGCCGTAGACGGTCTCGGCGTGCTCGGCGACGTCGTCGGTGTAGAAGCCGGTTCCGCTGCCGAGATCGGCGAGGACGCCGAACGCGTCGGCCGCGAACGGACCGATCAGCTCCTCGGCGGACACCCAGCGATACCGCACCGCCGGGCGCTCCAAGCGATCGGCGCCGTCGGCGTCGAACGTGTGAAATCCCATGGCCGGTATTGTGTGCGGAGCACTAAAACGCGTCCGGTCGCGCGGCGATCGTTCTCGGGTCCGCGTCGAACGGTCCCCGACTGCGTCTCACCACTCCGGTTCCAGCGCCTCGACGAGCCGGTCGATCTCGGCCTCGGTCGAGACGGCGTGGACCGACGCCCGGATCCCGTTCGGGTGCGGCAGCGACCGCACGACGATGTCCTCTCCGGCGAGCCGCTCGACGGTCGCTTCCGGGTCGTCGACGTCGATCGTGACGAGCCCCGACTCGTAGTCTCGCGGGCTGAGAAGTCGTCCCTCGGGAACGCCGTCCTTGAGTCGGTCGGTGAGCGACTCGATCCGCGACTCGATCGCGTCGAGGCCGACGGCGTCGATCGCGTCGAGCGCCTCGACGAGCCCGACGTGCGCCGCCGCCGTGGTCGTCCCGATCTCGAACCGCCCCGCGGCGGGCTTGAACTCGATCTCGTCGCCGGTCGGGTCCTCGACGCCCCGGTAGCCGACGGCGCGCGGTGCGAGGTCGGCCGCGGCGTCGCGGTCGACGTAGAGGAAGCCGGCGCCCCACGGGCCGAGCGTCCACTTGTGACCGGCCGCGGCGACCGCGTCGGCCCCCCACTCGCTCACGTCCATCGCGACCTGCCCGGGGGACTGGACCGCGTCGACGAGGGTGAACGCGCCCGCCTCGTTCGCGACCTCGACGAGGTCGGCGACCGGGAGGCGAGTCCCGTGCGTCCACGTGATCGCGCTGAAACAGACGAGCCGGGCGTCTTCGACCGCCTCGGCGTACGCGTCGCGGTCGACGCGCCCGCTCTCGGTTTCGAGCACGCGCACCTCGACGCCCTCGCGTTCGAGCCGCTTCCACGGGAGGACCCCGGCCGGGTGTTCGAGGTCGGTCCGAACGACGACGTCGCCCGGCTCCCAGTCGATCGCGCCGGCGACGCGGTTGATCCCGTCGGTGGTGCTCTCGGTCAGCGCGATCTCTTCGGACTCCGCGCCGACGAACGCCGCGATCCGCTCGCGCACGCGGTCGTACGTCTCGAACGCGTGACCGTACGGATCGGTCGTCGCGGACTCGTACTCGTGGTCCTCGACGAACGACGCGGCCGCCTCGACGACGTACTCCGGGCTCGGCCCGTGCGCGCCGAAGTTGAAGTACGCCGCGTCGCCGAGCGCCGGGACGTCCGCGCGAAGCTCTCTCGGGGTCATACCGTCGTCGTCGAGTTGGATCGTTCTCATGGTGTCGGTTTCGGCGACTCGGGCCGCGACGGGCGGACCGTGACCGCGACGACGGGTGGGCCTGACCGCGAGGTCGACCCGTGATCGCGTCCCGAGTGGTTCGGCGTGCGACTCCTTCGGAGACGTTCAGGCGGTGTGTTCGCCGACCGCGTCCGCCAGCGCCTGCTCGCTCTGTGCGCCGACCATGCGCTCGACGAGTTCACCGTCCGCGAACACGAGCAGCGTCGGGATGCCCTGAACGCCGTACTCCCCGGCCAGCGCCTGGTGGACGTCGACGTCGACCTTCAGCACCGCCGCGTCGGTGTCCTCCGCGACCGCCTCGACGGCGGGCTCCATCATCTGACACGGGCCGCACCAGTCGGCGTAGAAGTCGATGAGGACGACGCCGTCAGCGACGTGTTCGTCGAACGCGGCGGCGTCGGTCAGCTGGATCGGTTCCGCGGGGGTCGCTTCTGTCGAACTCATACCCAGCCGTACGCGCCTCGTGGTAATAACGGTTTTGGATAGAAACCACAATACTACGAGAGAAAGCCGCGCGTCGTCGGTCCGGCCGCGCGTCGTCAGCCCGTCGGCACGTCGTCAGCCCGCCGTCGACGCGACACGAGCCGATACGGTCGCTGTCGGCGTTCGAGATCCCGCGCGACCGGGCGAGCCGACGCTCGAACGGACCGCGTCGAGGGAATGAAAGAGATCGCAAAAGCGGATCGACGGCCGCGCGGCGCGCTGACTACTGGATGTGGCCTTCGCGGCGGAGCTGGTCGGCGTCCTCGTCCTCGTAGCGCCACTCGACGTTCGCCTTCTCGTCCTGCCAGTCCCACGGCTCGGCGAGGACGACGTCTCCCTCGCTGATCCACGTGCGATACTTCATGCGGCCGGGGATCCGGCCGAGGCGCTCTTTGCCGTCGGCGCAGCGCAGCTGAACGTGGTTGCCGCCGAGGTGTTCCGTCACCACGGCGAACACTTCGTCGTCGTTGGGCATCCGCAGATTCTTCCGCCCGGATTCTTCGCTCATACCACCCGTAGTGCGCTCGTCCGTATAAGTGGTGGGAGACGCGTGTGTGCCCCCGTCATGCGATCTGTTCCCACGATGACTGCGGTCCGCGACGCCGACGCAGGACCTCACTCCGGGTCGGTGACCGCGGCGGACAGGTCGTCGCGGTCGCCGGCGGCGTCCTCGCGGGACGCGTCTCCGGACCGCGCGCGTTCGGCGGCCCCCTCGTCGGCGGCCGCGCGTTCGACCCCCTCGCCGCCGGCCGCGCGTTCGGCGAACGCGGCGTCCACCTGCGCGAACGTCTCCGCTTCCGTGCCGGAGTTGTCGACGACCGCGTGGTCGGGCGCGATCTCGTCGAACAGCTCCTTGAAGTGGAGGTGGATCTCGAAGTCGGCGTCGCTGATCCCGTCCCGGCGCTCGATTCGGCGCTCCACCACCGCCTCGTCGCAGACGACCTCGACGAGGTCGAACGCGGCCGCGAGCTCGGCAGCCGTCTCGCGGGCGTCCGCTCGAAACCGCTCGTCGGCGAATGTCGCGTCGAGGACGACCGAGCCGCCGGCCTCGACGTCGTCGCCGGCGCGCGCGAGGAGTTCCTCGTAGACCGCCTCCGTCTCCGCGTCGGTGTACTCGGGGTCCTCGAACAGCTCCTTGCGTATCACGTCGGTCCGGCGGATCCGCCCGTTGACGTGGGCGGCGATCCGCTCGGCGACCGTCGTCTTGCCGACGCCGGGCAGCCCGCAGACGACGACCAGCCGCCCGGTCGACGCCCCGTCGTCGTCGACCGAGGTCGGCCCCGCCGAGTCGATCGAATCTACCGTTTTACCGCTCGAAGCGGGCGATTCGGTTCGGTCCGGCGCTCGACCGCCTCGGTCACTCATCTACCGATATCGTCCGGTGTGAGGTAAAAGAAACTTCCCATCGGGCCGGAGTCTCCGTCACATTCCCGCCGCGTGTCACGAGGGCCGTGCCGTGGAATCGCTCGTGGAGCGGGCTGCGGTATAAGTGTTCCTCGCCGTCTTGCGGTTTTCGTTTATAAGGGAGTGGGTTGGGGCAGATTTGAACTGCCGGCCTCCTCCATGTCAAGGAGGTGTCATAACCGGACTAGACTACCAACCCGCAGGGGCTTACTGACGCGTCTCGTCGTTTCCGGGGGACGTAATTGAACCTTTCGTTTCGGGGATCCGGACGAGGCCGGTGACCGACCTCCGATCGACCGACGGCGCGGCCCCCGAGCCGACGGCTCGACGCCTTTCGACCGTTTTTACCCGTTCGCCGAGCATCCGTCCGTATGGTCGATCTCGCCGCCCGCACGGAGAGGCTCGACGCGTACCTCGCCGAGCGCGGGCTCGAAGCGGTCTGGTTCGCACGTCCGAACGGCTTCGCGTGGCTCACCGGCGGCGACAACGTCGTCGACGACGACGGGACGACCGGCGTCGCGGCCGCCGGGTACGACGGCGACCTCCGCGTTATCACCGACAACATCGAGGCGGACCGGCTCGCCGACGAGGAGCTGCCGGACGCGTTCGCGGTCGAGTCGGTCCCGTGGCACGCCGGCTCGCTCGCCGAGGCGGTCGCCGAGCGGTCGCCCTCGCCCGCGGCGGCGGACTTCGACGTGCCCGGCTTCGAGGCCGTCGACGGCAGCCGACTCCGGCAGCCGCTCACCGACGACGACGTCGAGCGGTACCGCGAGCTGGGCCGCGAGGTCGCGGCCGCCGTCGAGACCGTCTGCCGGAACCTCGAACCCGAGGACCCCGAGTACGAGGTCGCGGCCGGGATCGACATCTCGCTCGCGTCCCGCGACGTCGACACGCCGGTCGTCCTCGTCGGCGGCGCGGAGCGGGCGGGAGCGTACCGCCACTACACGCCGACCGACGCGGCGCTCGGCGACTACGCGCTCGTCTCCGTCACCGCCGAGCGGGCCGGGCTGTACGCCTCGATGACCCGGACCGTCGCGTTCGACGCCCCCGACTGGTTCGAGGAGCGCCACCGCGCCGCGGCCCGCGTCGAGGCCACCGCCCTCCGGGCCACCGAGGCCGCCGCGGCCGGGACGCTCTCCGGAGACGACGGTGAGGCGTCCGATTCAGATGCCCCCGACAGCGCCGGCGACGTGTTCGAGGCCATTCGGCGGGCGTACGACGCGGTCGGCTTCCCGGACGAGTGGGAGAACCACCACCAGGGCGGCGCGGCGGGCTTCGCGGGCCGCGAGTGGTTCGCGACGCCCGACGGCGACGAGACGGTTCGGCGGCCGATGGGCTACGCGTGGAATCCGACGGTCCGGGGGACGAAAAGCGAGGACACGCACCTCGTCGCGCCGGACCTGACGGAGCGGCTCACCAAGACGGGTCGCTGGCCCACGCACGAGGTCGAGCCGGTCGACGTCGCGGGCGTCGACCCCGAGCCGGTCGAGCTACCGGCGCCCGTGATTCGGTAGGACCGGCGGTCGCGCGGGTGGAGAGAGACGGCCCCCGTCTCGACCGGTCGCACCGTCGCCGGTCGAGACTCGACCGCTCAGTAGACGTACTCGCTCTCGTCGATCCCGACGTAGTCCTTCTTCACCCGGCGCTTGTTCCACTTGTAGCCGAGCAGGAGCTTCATCGACTCCCAACCGGAGCGGTACGGCTGCGAGAGGAGTCCGTCGCCGGCCTCGGCGGCGAGCATCGCATCCGCGGCACCGATGACCCGGTTCCAGTCGTCCGGCTCGTACTCCGCGACCATGTCCGCCATCGTCACGTTGCGGACGACCTCGTCGCCGATCGCCTCCTTCCAGCGGCGGTTGTACGAGGCCAGGTCGCCCTCGGCGGCGAGTTCGCCCGCTATCGCGCCGGTGCGGACCGCGACGTGGTCGCCGCCCTCGTGGAACGCCGACGTGGTCCCCATCGCACCGCCCGCGACCGCGATCCCGGCGTCCACCGGCGAGTCGATCGGTCGGGTCGACGAGATCGGGTACGTCTCCGTCCCGTTCCGCTTCCCGGCGTCCTCGACGAGGGGAAAGTCCTCCTCGACGTCGTACTCGTCGCCGTACTGCCACTCCAGGAGCCGACGAATGTACTCGCCGCCCTGCGGGATCGACTCGTCGTCCTCGCGGAGGAGGGCGTACTCCGACGCGTCCACCTCGTCGATGTCGAGGCCGATCGGCATCGTCAGCCCGATCCGGCAGACGCGGTCCGCGTTGGGGAAGATCCACGGGTACGCGGTCTCGCCGGGCATCACGCCCCACCAGAAGACGATGGCGTCGTTCACCGCCTCGAACACCTCCTCGGGGACGCGGCGGTACTCCTGATAGGCGATGTGGTTCGCCGTCCGGGACGCCAGCCGCTCGGAGGCCTGCGCGTCGGCGGGGAGGTACTCGTCGAGGACGCGGTTCGTCACCGTCCGCTGCGGCCCGTCGGCGAGCACGACGAAGTCGGCGCCGACGGTCCCGCCGTCGGCGAGTTCGAGCGTGTGACGCGGGTCGTCGCTACCGGGCGCGGCCGAGGGGTCGGTGTCGACGCCGCGGACCGAGGTGCCGACGCGGTACTCGGCGCCCGCGTCCTCGGCGCGGTCGCGGAGCCAGTCGTCGAAGCGCGCGCGCTGGAAGGTGTAGCCGAACTTGTCGTACGAGGAGTCGATGCCGGTGGAGGTGAGCGTCGCCGACTCGTCGGGGCCGCGAAACTCGGCGCGGTTCAGCTCGCGCTGGACCACGCCCTCGTCGAACTCGTCGGGGTGGATACCCATGATGTCGACCCAGTAGTCCAAGATGCCTGCCGCGTCCGTCGAGTCCGGACCGAGACGGTCGCGGTCGGCTCGGGGGACTCCCTTCTCGATGACCAGCGCGTCCGCGCCGCCGGTCGCCGCCGCGTGCGCCGCGGACGACCCGGCCGGCCCACCGCCCACGATCGCGACGTCTACGCGTTCCATACCCCGTGAGGTCTCTGTCCAGCTATTAAATTCACGGTCCCCGACGCGAGTCGGACTCGTTTCCCCGACACGAGTCGAACCCGTTCGTCGTTTCGGCGGGGCCGCCGGGCGCCGAACCAGTTCGTCGCCACGTCGGCGGACAATCCCCCGCTACCGTGTCGGTGTACAATCGATCACAGTTGATGATCATAAGTAAGAGCGCCGGAGAGACACGTTTTTACGGGGGTAAGCGGATTCATCCGGCACACCAATGGCACGCGAGACGTGGGCGACCCGGATGGGGTTCATCCTCGCCGCGGTCGGCAGCGCGGTCGGACTCGGGAACATCTGGCGGTTCCCGTTCATCACCGGCCAGTACGGCGGATCGTCGTTTCTGATCACTTACCTGGCGTTCGTCGCGCTGATCGGGTTCCCGGCGATCCTCGTCGAGTTCGTCATCGGGCGGCGGACGGAGCGGAACCCGGTCGGGGCGCTCCGGGAGCTCGGCAGCGGCGTCTGGTCGTCCGTCGGCTGGCTGTTCGTCGTCACCGGCTTCGTCATCCTCTCGTACTACAGCGTCGTCGCGGGCTGGTTCCTCCGGTACACGCTCATCGGGATCACCGAGGGGTTCACGACCACTGACCCGGCGGCCGCGGACGCGCTCTACCAGTCGGTCTCGACCGGGCTCGACACGCTCGCCTTCCACGCCGTCTTCATGCTGTTCGTCGTCGGTATCATCGCCGCCGGCGTTCGGCGCGGGATCGAACTGAGCGTGAAGGTGATGGTCCCCGCCATCCTCGTGCTGCTCGTCGGACTGGCCGCGTACGGGTTCACGCTCGACGGCGCGAGCGCGGCGTACGCCTACTACCTCTCGCCCGACTTCGGGACGATCGCGGCGAACTGGACGGAGATCCTTCCCGCCGCGGCCGGGCAGGCGTTCTTCACGCTGTCGCTCGGGATGGGCGTGATGATCACCTACGCCTCCTACCTCGGCGAGGACCGGAACCTCGCGGCCGACGCCGGGATCATCGCGACGCTCGACACGCTCGTCGCCGTCCTCGTCGGCTTCGTCGTCTTCCCGGTCCTCTTCTCCGTCGGGATCGAGCCGGGGGCGGGCGGCCCGGGCGCGATATTCGTGAGCCTCACCGCCGCGTTTGCGGGCATTCCCGGCGGTCGAATCCTCGGAGTCGTCTTCTTCGGCATGGTCGGGATCGCCGCGCTCTCCTCCGCGATCAGCATCCTCGAAGTGCTCGTCTCCTACCTGATCGACGAGGTCGGCGTCGCCCGGGTCCCGGCGTCGGCCGCGCTCGGCGCCGCGGTGTTCCTGCTCGGCGTCCCGGTGACGATCGACTCGATCTTCCTCGGCCTGTACGACGGGCTCGCGGACGGCATCCTGCTCGTCCTCGGTTCGCTGCTGCTCGCGCTGTTCGTCGGCTGGGTGATACCGAACGTCGCCCGGCAGGAACTTCGGACGGGGATCGCGGATGTCGGCGGCCTCGACGCCGCTTGGATCTGGGCTGTCCGGCTCCCGATCCTGATCGTCGTGGTCGTCGTCCTGTACCTCGGCGTCGTCGACTACGTCGGCTTTCTCACCGGTGACTTCGCCCAGTGGCTGGCGGCGCGGTAGCGAGGGCGGTGCGGTAGCGAGGACGGCGCGATAGGAGGGGTGTGCGGTAGCGAGGGCGATGCGATCGCGGGTCGGCGTCTCGTCGCCGCCTCAGACGTGCTCCTCGCGCGGCTGGACCACGACGAAGCCGCCGTCGCCGTCGAAGCGCATCTGGTAGCGCTCGCCGGACTCCTGACCGATCATGTCCGAGAGGCTCCGGTTCACCTCGACGTCCGGGGAGGTGCCGCCCCACGCGACGGTCGCGCTCGGGTCGGTCGACACCGGCGGTTCGAGGACGATCGGGTCGCCGTGAGTCGTGATCGCGACGTAGCCCGGCCCTTCGAGGTAGACGTTGCTGAAGCCGCCGGCGAGCGCGCCGGCGAGGCTGTCGATCGTGTTGATCTCGTAGGAGAGCGACTCCTCGAAGGCGAGCACGTCCTCGCCGTTGACCGTGATAGACTCGCCGGCGTCGAGCTCGACGACCTGGACTTTCTTGCCGTCGTCAGCGAAGTAGACGTGGCCCTGTCCCTCCACGGCCATGATCGGCGTCCCCTCGCCGGTGGCCGCCTCCTTGAGGAAGCCGGTGATGCCGCCCTCCGCGGAGGCTTTCCCGGTGAACGATACGTCGCCCGTGAACGCCACCATCGATCCGGCCTTCGCCATGACGGTGCCGTCGACGTCGACGTCGAGGGTGTAGCTGTTCTCGCGCTGGAACGGTTCCGCGCTGTCGGTCGGTGCGTTCGCGGCGGTGAACTCGTCTAGGTTCATGGTACGGGGACCGAACCGTCCGGTTCGGCTGTTCGGAGATTTCGCGGTATCACTTAAGAAGCTACGGGAGCGACGGCAACCGTCCGCACGGACCGACGACGGGTCCGTCGATCGGTCGACCGGAGAGGTCCCAGCGGTCAGTACACGACCAGCGCGAGGTACAGCTGTCCGATGCCCGCGGCGATCATCACGGCGCCGGCGATCCGCTTCAGGAGTCCGGCGTGGGCCATCACCCGATTCGCGTTGCTGACGAGCCCGACGCCCGTCGCGACGGTCGTCGCCGCCATCAGGGCCGCGACGGTGCCGGCGTAGACGGCGAGGACGAGGACGGCCGTCTCCGACGGGAGCGCGATCGCTCGGGCGACGACGCCGAGGAACACGGGGGCCACGCAGCCCGCGCCGGCGAGAGCGTACCCCGCGCCGAAGACCCCGAAGCCGAACACGCTCGCCCGCCGCTCGGGCAACGGCACCGATATCGACGGCGCGCGCCCGGCGACCACGAGCAGCCCGAAGAGAATCAACAGCCCGCCGACGAGGGTCTCGAACACCGTGATGTTCGACAGCGTCGAGTAGCCGACGCGGACGGTCGCACCCGCGAGCAGCGCGAACGTCGCCAGCACCCCGACGGCGGCCGCGACGCCGCGTGCTCCCGCGCCGAGGACCGACGCGGAGTCGGCGTCGACGGAGTTCACGTAGAAGCCGACGTACCCCGGCAGGAGGGGGTACGCGCACGGCGAGAAGAACGTCGCCACGCCCGCGGTCACGGCGAACGGAACGTTCGTCGCGAGCGAGACGTCGGTCATCGGTCGTCCCGTCGGGTCACCGTTCGAGGCTCCGTCATCGGTCGAGCGCCCGCTCGATGCCCGCGACGAACTCCTCGGTGGTGTGGGTCCCCGAGGTCGCCCAGCGGACTCGCCCGGAGGCGTCGACGGCGCGCGCGCTCGGATAGCTCCCGACGTTGAGCCGCGCGGCGAGTTCGGCGGAAACGTCGGCCGCGACGAGCCAGTCGCCGTCGTTCTCGTGCCACCACTCGACGACCGTCTCCTCGCTGACCGCCTCGCCGACCGGCTCCGTCGTGACGGAGACGAACAGCACCTCGTCGCCGACCCGGTCGTGGGCCGCGGCGAGGTCGGGCATCTGCTCGGCGCAGGGGGGACACCACGTCCCGAAGAAGTCGACGAACGTCGGGCGGTCGGGGGCGGGAAGCGTCACCTCGCCGTCGCGACTACCGGGCGCCTCGATGGTGTCGAGCGTCACCGGCTCGACCGGCGCCGGAGCGTCGCCGTCGGCCTCCCCGCCGCCGAGTGCGTCGGGCACCCCGCCGGTCGCGACGGCGCCGGCCCCGCCGAGGACGCCGACGCTCGCCAGTCCCGCCAGCAGGTGTCGTCGCCTCACGCCGTGACCACCTGCCGGAAGTCGTCGACGATCCGTTCGACGTCGGTGGCGGGGCCGCGCGGGTACGCGCGCTCGACGATCCCGCGCTTGTTCACGAGCAGGATGAGCCCGTAGTGCGGGAACGCGTACTCCAGGTTCTCGTACCCCTCGGCGTCCGTCTTCTCGATCACGAGCCCGAAGTTCTCGTCCATCAGCTCCACGCCCGCCTCGTAGCTCTCGGGGCGGAGGAAGTGCCAGTTACCGGCGTCGAGGTCGACCCCGCGCCGGCCCGCGTACTCGCGGAGCACCTCGGCCGTGTCGCGCTCGGGGTCGAACGTGAGCGGCAGGAACGCGGCCTCGTCGCCGAACCCCTCCTCGGCCGCGACCTCCTGAACGCGCCGCAGCCGAAGGATGAGCGCCGGACAGACGCCGTCGGGGCAGCTCGTGTAGAAGGAGGTCCACAGGAACGCGCGCTCGCCCTCGAACCCCGCCGTCGACACCTCCTCGCCCGAGATCGGGTCGGGAACGGTGAACTCCGGCATCTCGTCGCCGTGGATCGGGTGGACCGGATCGCCGCGCGTCTGTTCCGGCGGGTCGAGGACCGTTCCGTCGGCGCCGTATCCGCCCGATTCACCGAGGACGCCGGCGCAGCCGGCGGTGGCGGTCGCGCCGGCGACGACGCCGGACGCGGCGATCGAGCGGAGGAAGTTGCGGCGGTCCATGTCGTTGTCCGACCTACGTGGTCGCTCGTAAATGAACCCCGCGGCTGGTGGCGCGCGATGAACACGACCGCTAACCGCCCGCAGGGTGCGCCCAGCGGCCGTGACCGGGCCCCGCTCCGGATTCGGTTCGGTGGACGAACGTCCGGTACCTCCGTGGTACCGCGACCCTCGCAAGGGTTATCCCCGGCCCGGCTGTGTGTTTATTCGCAATGGCAAACGGTAAGGTTGATTTCTTCAACGACACTGGCGGCTACGGTTTCATCTCGACTGACGACGGCGACCTCGACGACGACGAAGACGTGTTCTTCCACATGGAAGACGTCGGCGGCCCGGACCTCGAGGAGGGTCAGGAAGTGGAGTTCGACATCGAATCGTCCCCCAAGGGACCGCGCGCGACGAACCTCGTCCGCAACTAACCCCCACGTAGCGGACGGCGCGTCCGCACGCACTACCGGATTTCGGCCGTCGCTCGACGCGATCGACGCCTATCTCCGTTTCTCTCACACTTATCACCGCTCGACGAGCGATAGCGTTTCCCTCGGTGAGCGACGCTTCGTTTGACAAGCGGCGCGCATCGACCCGTCGTCGCCGCGATCGACCGTGTGAACTACCCCACCCTACTCGCTCACGGCTGACGCCGTTCGCTCCTTGAGGGTGTCGTCAGAACTCGGAGAGTTCTGACTGCTAACCAGAAGTCTGCGACTTCTGGTGATGGGGCTTCCTGTTTCCACGACGCGCTTTGCAGATACAGGTGTATCCGCAGGGAGCGCAGTCTCCACAGGCGGTGATTCGGAGTGTCCCACTCCTACTTCGTCAAGACCGCGAGAAAGGATATTCCACGCCGCATTCGCGTCTCTGTCTGCCTTGAATCCACACGACGGACACGAATGCTCACGCACCCACAACGGTTTGTCCGTCTCCGTTCCGCACGACGTACACTCTTTGGTCGTGCCTCGGGGGTCTACGGCAATGAAGTGCGTGCCTTCGCGTTCGCACTTGTATTCGAGCATTCGCAGGAACGTTCCCCACGAGGCCCCGCCTCGATTCCGAGAGTTGCCGGGGAGTTCAACCAATCCCTTCGCATTTAAATCCTCAACGGCCACAAGGTCGTACTCACGGGCATAGTAGTTCGATAATTTGTGGAGGAAGTCTCGGCGCTTCCGTTTCAGGTCGGCGTAACGTTGGGCAACCGTCTTACGTTGTTCTTCCCAGTTGTTTGAGCCGTGTTCCTTCCGAGAGAGTTCACGTTGGGCACGTTCCAATCGTTCGCGCTCGTCGGAGAAATTTGGTGACTCGACAGCGGTTCCGTCCGTATCATGTGCGTACTTCAGGATACCAACGTCAATCCCAACGACTCTCTCTGGATTCTCCGACTTCTCAGGAATGCTTTCGTCTACGTCGATGCCGAACGTAGCGAACCACTCGCCCGTAGGTTCTTGTTTGACCGTGACCTGTTTGATGGTCGCGTTCTCGGGGATGTCTCGGTGAAGGTGAATCGGTATCTCACCGATTTTGCTCAACCACAGGACAGGCCGACCACTCGTATTCTCGAGTTCGAAGCCGGACTGGTTGTAGGTGAGCGACCGATACTCCCGAGGCGGCTTCCACTTGAGCATCCCTACGGCGCGTCCGTTCTCCTTCTGTGCTTTGAGTGTAGAGAGGTTGTCGTAGACGCGTTTGACGACCATCTGTAACACTTTCGAGTGAACGTCGTTCAGGTCGTCCCACCACGATTTGAGGTCGGGGAGCGTTCCCTGTACCTTGTAGCGGGCTGGAATCTCGTCGGTCTCGTTGAGTTTGTAGAGGACGTGATTGTAGAGTTGCCTACAAGTATCGACGTGATGTAGAAGCGTCTCGGAGAGGGCTTCTGGTGGCTCGAGTCGATACTTGTAGTTGTAGTGCATCTATGACTCTCGTTCCTCGATGAGTTCGTCCAGTTTCTCTTGGACGAACGAGGAGAGGTTCAGGTGGTTGTCCTGAATCCACTCCTCTTGCTCGTCGCGGATGGAGATGTTTTTGCGAGTCGTCACAACACACTATACACAAAATACACAAATAAGAGTTGCGATTACGTGGGCCTGTGGGTCGGTTGTCGCGGAGTGTTTGGAAGACTATGACGGCGCTGTATCCCCTCCCTACTGCGCCCTCAGAACGCGAAGCGTTCTGATGTGCGAACGAGAGCTTGCTCTCGTTAACGCTACTCGGTCGCTTCGCACCCTGCGTTGCTCCTTGAGGAAGGGGACTTAGCGCCTGAATACATAAATACGAGCGCGGGCAAGTCCTCACCAGTGAGCGATCCGATCCCGACCGGCTGTCGCCCGGTCGACGAGCTGTTGGGCGGCGGCTTCGAGCGCGGCGTCGTCACGCAGGTGTACGGGCCGCCGGCCGCGGGGAAGACGAACCTCGCGCTCGCCGCGGCGGTCGAAGTCGCCGCCGGCGGCGACCGCGCCCTCTACATCGACACCGAGGGGCTCTCGATCGACCGCTTCGAGCAGTTGGCGGAGGGACGCCTCGACCGGGACGACGCGGACGAGGCGGTCGAGGAACTCGCCTCGCGGCTCGTCATCTCGGAGGCGTACGACTTCGACGACCAGCGCGAGGCGGTCCGCGACGCCGAGGAGCTCGCCGAGGAGGTCGAGCTGATCGTGTTGGACTCCGCGACGGGATTCTACCGACTGGAGCGCGCCGGCGACACCGAGGGCGGCGAGTCGCTCCGCAAGGTCGCGAAACAGGTGACGCACCTCCTCTCTTTAGCCCGGCGCCACGACGTCGCCGTCGTCATCACGAATCAGGTGTTCACCGACCCCGACGGCGACCGCGACCGCGCGCTCGGCGGCAACACCCTCAACCACTGGACCGGCGCGATCGTCCGCGTCGACCGGTTCCGCGGCGGGAACCGACGAGTGACCCTCGAAAAGCACCGGTCGAAGCCCGCGGGCGACACGGCCACGTTCCGGATCGTCGCCGACGGGCTCGCGGAGGGAGCGGACGGGTAACCGCCCGGCCGACGGCAGGAGTCACGAGAAAGAAGTTCGGTCGTCGGTCCGCCGCTCGGCACCTACCGGCTCACAGCTCGCCGAGCTTGCGGAGGAGCTGGCCGCGGTACTCCTCGTCGGCGTTGACGCCCTTGATCTCGAGGACGTTGCGCTCTAGCTTGTCGAGCGCGACGTGGAACGCGTGTTCGGCGCCGTACCCTTCGCCGGAGCCGCCGACCTGCCCCTCGTTGGTGCGGAGGCGGATCTGACACTGGATCAGGGGCGTGCCGCGGAGTTTCTCCTTGTGCGCGTGGAGCCGGACGTGCGCGTGGATGACGTGCATGTCCGCGTACTTGTCCGCGACCTGTTCGATGGACTCGACGATGTGCTCGCGGCTGGTACCCTCCAGCAGGTCGACGTTGGTGATCTGGACGTCCATCGAGTCCTCCTCGGTGAACGTGAGCGCGCGCAACACGTCGGTCTTCGTCACCATCCCGGCGACGGTGTCGGCGCCCTCTGGCGTGACGACCAGCCCGGAGACGTCGTTGTCGAACATGCGCTCGACGACCTCCTGTGCGGTTTCGTCGTTCGTCGCCGTGACGACCGGGCTGGACATGATGTCGTAGACGGGGATGTCCAGCATGCGGTCGATGTCGCCGGCGCGGTCGCCGCTGCCCTGCCGCTCCTGGTCGCGGACGACGAACTCCACGATGTCGTTGGTGGTGACGACGCCGACGAGGTCGCCGTCGTCCCCGAGGACGGGGAGCCGAGAGACGCCGTTCTCGCGGAGGCGGTTGATCGCGCGGCCGACGCTCTCCGTCTCGCCGATACCGATCACGTCCTCGGTGGCGATCTGGCCGACGGTGATCGCGTCGAGGCTGTCGATGACGGCCTCGAGGATCTGGTCGACCGTGACGATGCCGTAGAGCTTCTCGCCCTCGTAGACGGGCGCGATCTTCACGTCGCCCTCGACGAGGAGCCGGGCGGTCTCGCGGACGTCCTCGTGGCGGTCGACGGAGGGCGCGGGCTTCATCACCGCGGACACCTTCGTGTCGTCCTCCATGCGCGAGCGCATGAGCTGTTTCTCCCCGACGACGCCCGCGTACTCGCCGTCCTCGACGACGACGATCCCCTTCGGGTTCTCTCGCTCGAAGATAGAACGGACCTTGGCGAGACGCTCGTCGACGTCGACCTCGACGTATTCCGGCACTGCGATATCAGAGATGTTCATGGTCCGTTCTGAAGGTTCGACGGGCCGGGTATTGAAAGTGCGGGAGTCGTCGCGCGCGGCGATGACCGTCGTCTGACGGTCGAAACCCGCCTGAAGGTATTTGAGCGTCGAGGCCGGAGTTCCGTCGTGAAGCTCTCGACCGCGCTGATCGCCGTCGGGATCGCGCTGATCGTGATCCCGCTACCGGTCCCGATCCCCTTCGTCGGCGTGATCGCCGGCACCCTCGCGCTGCTCGTCGGACTGTTCTTCCGTCTGTTCGGCGTCTGAGGGTCGATCCCCGATGCTCGCGACCGAGCGTTCGGCGTCCGAGACACCGACCGCTCGGCGTCCGAGACAGCGACCTCTCGACGTGTGAAAGCTTTTTGCCCGTTACCCACGCACGGCGATGCGTGTACGACGCCGTCGTCTTCGACAACGACGGGGTGTTGGTCGGGCGGACGTCGTTCGACACGCTCCGCGAGGCCGCGTGGGACGCGTTCGTGAGCCTCGGCGTCGAGGACCCGGACCTCGCCCACGTCGACGACGTGGCCGTCGGCGTCGACCCCGCGACGCTGACCGACATCTGCGAGCGCTACGGCGTCGACCCCGCGGAGTTCTGGCGGGTGAGAGACGAGGTCGCGAGCGCGGCGCAGATCTACGCCGCCCGGAAGGGACAGAAGACGCCCTACGACGACGTCGACGCGCTCCGCGCGCTGGACGCCTCGCTCGGTATCGTCTCGTCGAACCAGCAGGCGACCGTCGACGCCCTCCTCGACCACTTCGGGCTCGCGGGCCACTTCGAGGTCGCGTACGGTCGGGAGCCGTCGGTCGCCAGCCTCTCGCGCAAGAAGCCCTCGCCGTACTACATCGAGCGCGCCCTCGAAGACCTCGGCGCCGAGACGGCGCTGTTCGTCGGGGACAACGAGTCGGACGTCCGCGCGGCCGACAACGCCGGCATCGACTCCGCGTTCATCCGGCGCCCGCACCGGCGGTCGACGGAACTCGCCTGCCACCCGACCTACGAGATCGACGACCTCCACGACCTCGTGAGCATCTGCGGGCGAGCGCCGGGCGGCGACTCGGGCTGACCGCAATCCTGAACTGTGCCCTCGACGAGTCGGATCCGTGTCCACGCCCTCCGCCCGCGTCGAGTCCCGCCGTCGTGTCGATCGGGACGCGCTCGACGCCGTGATCGCGGGGTATCACCGCGCCGAACGCGCCGCCAGCTGGGGTCTCGCGCTGCTCGTCATCTGCGCGTTCCTCGGGGCCGTCGCCGCGCTCTCACTCTGGCCCGGCGTTGCGGTCGCTCTCGTCCTCGCCGTCGCGCTCCGCGTGCCGGTGTTCCGGCGCACCGGCTCGGTACGGCTCCGGACCACCGCGTCACCGGACGCGGTCGCCGAGGAGTTCGCGTCGGTGACGCCGCCGATCCTCGCGTTCCAGTGGGGCGTCGCCGACGGGGTCCGCGAACCCCCTGACGCGACGGCGGCGTACGCGTTCTCCTACCTCCTCGGCCTCCGTACCGCCGCGATCGACCTCGACGTCGACCTCAACCGGGTCGAAGGCGAGGGGACCGGCAGCGCGGCGACCGGCGACGGGGACGACGTCGACCGCGAGAGCCCGGTCGCGACGATCGAGATCGAGGGGACCGCCCGCGGAAAGCCGTGGGGGTCGTACGCGGTCGCGGTGCGCGAGGCGCCGGACGGCGGGAGCGTCGTCGACGTCGAACTGCGGCCGACGCGGCGCTTTGACCTCCGTATGCTTCCGCAGGGATGGGTCGCCGACCGGTACTACGCCGACGCGCTGGCCGCGCAGGGGTACGAGGTCGTCGAGCGGTCGGTGTCGCTGACGCGGTGACCCGCGCGGCGGCGACGCGTTCGCGAGCGCGTCGTCGGTTCACGCGACGAGTTCCGCTTCCGGCGCGTCGACGACGGTCCGGGAGACGCCCTCCGCGTCGTCCGCGCCCCTGACCTCGATTCCGCGCAGTCGGAAGGCGAACGCCGCGTCGTTCCGCGCCGCGGGCGACCGGGGACGGAGGGCGGTCTCGGCCTCCTCGCCGTCGTCTTCGTGGACCACGACCACGTCGCCGTCGCTGAACTCGACGTGCCGAACGTCGCGGGCCGGCACGTCGACGCGGGCGTTCTGGAGCGCCGTGACGGCGACGCCGGCGAGCGCCGTCGCCAGCGGGAACGCCGCGACCCCGATACCCTGCCCGGACCCGAGGGTCCACTCGATCAGCGCCCCGAACAGGGCGATCCCGCTCGCGACGGCGGACCAGCCCACCTCGCGGCCGACGGGGGGTACTCGGCCGTTCGCGAGCGTCCGGAGGCTCGTTTCGGCCACGCGAGCGGCCTGCTTCCGGATCCGTATCTCGTCGGGGGCGACCTCGACGCGCCCCGCGGTCGTCGCGAACGACCACGTCCCGGTCCGGGTCACGCGGCGCGAGGGCCGGCCGACGCTCGCTCGACGGGCGACTCCGACGGTCCGGAGCCGGGAGGCCGACTCCGAGGAGGGCGGGCTACCATCGACGCGCGGCGCTACGGACGCCTCCCAGGTAAGTGATCGCGTCGCACGTGCGGCGGCGCGGCCGACTGCCCTCGCCGCGACGACCCCGTCGCCGACGTGACGGGAGGCTTTTCTCCGCGTCGTCCGGACTCCGGGGTATGGACCTCCCGCCCGTCGGTCTCGGCACGATGGGAATCGACGACCCGGAAGCGGTCGCGACCGCGCTCGCCGCCGGCTACCGCCACGTCGACACCGCTCGGATCTACGACAACGAGGCGGTCGTCGGCGAGGGGCTCGCCGCGGCGTTGGCGGAGCGCGACGGCGTCGCGGGCGACCGCGAGGACGCCGCGAGCGACCTCGACCGCGAGGACGTCACCGTCGCGACGAAGCTCTGGATCGACGACCTCGCCGCCGACGCGGCCGCGCCCGCGGCCCGCGAGAGCGCCGACCGGCTGGGAGTCGACCGGATCGATCTGTTGTACGTCCACCGGCCGCGCGGCGACTACGATCCCGAGGCGACGCTCCCGGCGTTGGACCGCCTCGTCGACGAGGGGCTCGTGCGGAACGTCGGCGTCTCGAACTTCGAGATCGCGGATCTCGACCGCGCGATCGACGTCCTCGGCCGGCCGCCGGCGGCCCATCAGACCGAGCTTCACCCGCTGTTTTACCGCCCGGCGCTGCTCGATCACGCCCGCGAACACGGCTACCCGGTCGTCGCCTACTCGCCGCTCGCCGGCGGTCGCGTGCGCGAGGTAGACGCGGTCGTCGACGTCGCCGAGGCGCACGGGACGACGCCCGAGACGGTCGCGATCGCGTGGGCGGCCGCCAAGGAGCCGGTGGTGCCGATCCCGAAGGCGTCGACCGCGGCCCACCTCCGGGCGAACCTCGCGGCGGCCGACCTCGACCTCGACGACGCGGAGGTCGCCGCGATCGACGCGGTCGAGCGCGAGACGGAGCTGTTCCCGGAGTAGTTGATCCACAGAAACGGATCGAATTAGTTTCAGATACGGCTCGATACACACGATCCCGGTTCACTTTTACCTCGGGGGCGACGACGGCCGCACATGACGGAGATCATCGACGGCGAGTCGGTCGCGGCGGACGTGCGCGACGCGGTCGCCGACGAGGTGGCGCGACTGTCCGACGCGGGCGTCGAGCCGGGGCTCGCGACGGTGCTGATGAGCGACGACCCGGCCAGCGAGACGTACGTCTCGATGAAACAGCGCGACTGCGAGGAGGTCGGCATCGAGAGCTTCCACGTCGAGATCGACGCCGACGCGCCCGCCGAAGAGCTGTACGACACCATCGACGACCTCAACGCCCGCGACGACGTCCACGGGATCTTGGTCCAGCTCCCGCTCCCGGACCACGTCGACAAGCGCACCGTCCTCCGACAGATCGACCCGGTGAAGGACGTGGACGGCTTCCACCCGGAGAACGTCGGCCGCCTCGTCGCGGGCGACGCGCGGTTCAAGCCGTGTACGCCCCACGGCGTCCAGAAGCTGCTCGCCGCCTACGACGTGACGACCGAGGGCGCGGACGCGGTCGTCGTCGGCCGCTCCGACATCGTCGGCAAGCCGATGGCGAACCTGCTGATCCAGAAGTCGCCGACCGGCAACGCGACGACGACCGTCTGTCACTCCCGCACCGAGGGCTTGGAGGCGAAGCTGGCCGACGCGGACATCGTCGTCGCGGCCGCCGGCATTCCGGAGTTCGTCGACGGCTCGATGCTGAAGCCGGGCGCGACCGTGATCGACGTGGGGATCAATCGGGTGGAGGCGGACACGGAGAAGGGGTACGAACTCGTCGGCGACGTGGAGTACGAGTCGGCGAAGGAGGTCGCGGGCGCGATCACGCCCGTCCCCGGCGGCGTCGGACCGATGACGCGCGCGATGCTCCTGTACAACACCGTGAAAGCGGCCGGACTCCAGCGCGACGTCGACGTGAATCTGGACTGAGCGGGCGCTGCGGGGTCGGTGAATCCGGCGCTGTCGGTTGTAATCAGGAACTGCGGTTCGTTTTATAAACAGAGTCGGTGCGGCCGCGCTCAGTCGTCGTCGTCGGCCGCGGCGGCGCGGTTCCGGATCTCGATCCGGCCCTCGATCGCGGGGTCGATGCCGCGCTCGCGGGCGTAGTCGGCCAGCACCTCGTACTGAATGTCGGCCTCGTCGATCCGGTGACGCTGCGCGAGCGTCGGGAACTCGTGGTCGGAGTGGAGCAGGTACTCCGAGACGGCGACCGTGTAGCGCGCGTCGGGGTCGATCGGCTCGCCGCCGACGGCCGCCTCTAGGATGAGTTCGGCGTCGTCGTCCCAGACGACGCGGGCGTTCGAGACGTGTCCGTGCCACCAGTCGTCCTCGCCGAAGTCCACGTCGGGTGCGGCCATCTCGCGGAACACGTCGCCGAGCTCCGCGCCGGAGACCGACGCGAGCGCGACCGGCTCCTCGAACGGGATCAGGGAGATAAGGTCCGCCTTCGTCACGTCGCCGACGAACGGGTCGCCCTGTCGGAGCCCGCCGGCGTTCGACAGCCCCACGTCGGCGTCGTGAGCCCACCGGAACGCGTCCGCGACGAAGTTGCCGACGCGACACTCTCCGCCGTGGACCACGTCCCCGGAGCGCGCGATCGGCTCCTCGACGACGTCGACGGTCTCGTCGAGGTCGGCGGCGGCCATGCGCTCCGCGAGCGCGTCCGCGAGCCCCGGCGCGGGGTCGGCCCCGTCCGGTTCGTGGAGCGTCGCGGTCGCGGGGGCGGCGTCGAGGTCGACCTCGGCCACCGCCTCGCCGTTGACCCCGGGCCGGACGAGCAGCGTCCCTTCGACGACCTCGTTCCGGCGGCTATGGATGTGGCCGCCGAGGACCGCGTCGACGTCGAGATCGCGAGCGAGGTCGTCGTCGCCCGCGCCGAGGTGAGAGAGGATCACGACGCGGTCGAGCGCGTCGCGGTCACCTCCTTCTCTTCCCGGCCCGCGCTCGGCGACCGCGGTCCGCATCTCGGCGAGGGCGTCGCGGGCGGCCGCGACGGGGTCGTCGAAGGAGAGGTCGGCCGCCATCGGGTTCAGCGAGTTCGTCGCGGGATCGGTGACGCCGACGAACCCGACGGTCGCGCCGTCGACTTTCAGCGTCGTCCACGGGACGACCCCCTCGTCGCGGCCGAAGGGCTCGCCGGCCTCGTCGCGGACGTTCGCCGAGACGAACGTCGCGGGCGCGTCGGCGACGAGGCCGCGGAGCGCGTCGGGACCGTAGTCGAACTCGTGGTTGCCGAACGTGTCGAGGCGGGTGTCGGTCGCCTCGTAGAAGTCGAGGACCTGCCTACCGGTCGCGACCAGCGAGAGGACGCCCGGGGCGGTCGTGTCGCCGGTGGCGACGACCGCGGCGTCGGGACCCGAGAGCGCTCGGATCCGGCCGGCGAGGCGGGCCGCCCGTTCGGGGGCGTCGAAGACGTTCTCGATGTCGGAGTAGTGAACGAGACGGACCATTCGATACGCGAGTAGAGGAGTGAACGACGCTTAAAAAGCGCGGAGTCCGTGCGTCCGCCGATCCTCGCCCTGTGATCCCCGCTCGCACACCCGCCAGACATTGAAAGCGCTTTTATGGATGTCCGGACTACGATGGGGCACAGCCTCTGTGGGGTTGATGATGTGCCGTTCCGTTAGGGACCGACCACGGGACGGGCACGCGAGCCCGCACGGAGGATAGGTGAACAACATATGCCCGTTTACGTAGACTACGACACCCCGGCAGACCTCGCGGAGCGATCCCTCGAAGCGCTCGAGGTCGCCCGAGACACCGGCACCGTGAAGAAAGGAACCAACGAGACCACCAAGGCCGTCGAGCGCGGCAACGCGGATCTCGTTATCGTCGCCGAGGACGTCTCCCCCGAGGAGATCGTGATGCACCTCCCCGAGCTCGCCGAGGAGAAGGGGATTCCGGTCGCCTTCGTCGACACGCAGGACGAAGTCGGTCAGGCCGCCGGCCTCGAAGTCGGCTCGGCCGCCGCCGCCGTCGTCGACGCCGGCGACGCCGCCGACGACGTCGAGGACATCGGCGAGAAGGTCGCGGAGCTCCGATAACCTCCCATGAGCGCAGAAGAGGGCACCGGCGACTCGACGACCGCGGAGGTCATCGAGGTCGTCGGCAAGACCGGGATGCACGGCGAGGCCATGCAGGTCAAGTGCCGCATCCAGGAGGGATCGAACCAGGGCCGGATCATCACCCGGAACGTCCTGGGTCCCGTCCGTCTGGGCGACGTGCTCCAGCTGCGGGAGACCCAGCGCGACGCCGACTCCATCGGAGGCCGATAACCAATGGTCGAGACACGCACCTGCGACTACTCCGGCGAAGAGATCGAGCCCGGCACGGGCACGATGTACGTGAAGAAGGACGGACAGATCCTCCACTTCGTCGACTCAAAGGCGGAGAAGAACTACTTCCTCGGTCGCGAGGCGCGCGACCTCGAGTGGACCGAGGAGGGTAACCGCGCGGGAGGCGACGAGCAGTGAGCCACCACGACGAGCGCACCTTCGTGATGGTGAAGCCCGACGGCGTCCAGCGCGGCCTCATCGGCGAGATCGTCTCTCGCTTCGAGGACCGCGGGCTCAAGCTCGTCGGCGGCAAGTTCGTCCAGCTGGACGAAGAGCTCGCCACGGAGCACTACGGCGAACACGAGGACAAGCCGTTCTTCGACGGCCTCGTCGACTTTATCACCTCCGGCCCCGTCTTCGCGATGGTGTGGGAGGGTGCGGACGCGACCCGACAGGTCCGCGCGATGGTCGGCGAGACCGACCCCGCCGAGTCCGCCCCGGGTACGATCCGCGGCGACTTCGGCCTCGACCTCGGCCACAACGTGATCCACGCGTCGGACCACGAGGACGAGGGCGCCAACGAGCGCGAGATCGACCTGTTCTTCGACGACGAGGAGCTCGTCGACTACGACCTCGACACCTCGGCGTGGGTGTACGAGGACGAAGACCACTAACGCGGCCGCTCTCGGATTTCTCACTTTTCGTCGCCACTCGTCCGCTGAGCCCTTGCTCAACCGACACACCGCGTTTCCGGTGAACGGCGCTGAGGACTCCGGTTCGGTCGTCCGGTTTTCCGGAACGAACCGTATATAAACGACTGCGGCAACCGCCGCCGGCTCAGGTGTCGACCGCGATCGCGGTCCCGTCGTCGGCGACCACGATCACCTCGTCGCCGCCGTCGCCCGTCACATCGGCGAACAGGGGACCGCCGTAGGCGACGACCTCGCTCGGCCCGCCGCGGGCGATCACCTCGCCCTGTTGGGTCATCGCGAGTACCTCGCCGGCGCGGTTGACCACGACCGGTGCGCGCTCGCCGTTCCCGTCGACGTCGGCCATGCGGGGCTCGTTGATCCGCGTCGTCGCGCCGTACTGCTGTTTCCAGACGACCTCGCCGTCGAGGAGGTCGACGGCCCACACGCTCCCGGAGCCGCCGACGTACACTCGGCCGGGGTCCGCGTCGCCGACGGCGACCGGGAGGTCCTGAAGCCCGACCTCGTACCGGTCCGTGCCGTCGCTCGTCTCCAGCAGCTCAAGGTTCCCGTTCGCGCCGCCGAGCGCCAGCACCGGGCCGTCCCGGCTGTCCGCCGCGTTCCAGCTCAGCGGGTTGACGCTCGGCTCCGTCGTCCAGCGCGCCTCGCCGCTCGCGTCGAGCATGTGGACCGTCGCGGGGTCGCCCGCGGTCGTCAGCACCGCGAGTCCGCCCCGCTCGCCGGCCTCGGCGTCGGGCTCGACGACGAGCGGTCGGCGGTCGACGTCGCCCGGCAGCGAGGCCTCGGCGACCGCCTCGCCCGCGGCGTCGACGACGCGGACGTTCCCGCCGGTCGTGACCGCCGCGACCTCCCGACTCCCGTCGCCGGTGAGATCGCCGACTGCGGGCCGAACTCCGGCGGGGCCGCCGAGGTCGACCGCGAACCGCTCCGTCCCGTCGCCCGCGTCGAGGACGACGAGTCGGCCCGACGCCGTCGTGAGCGCGACGACCGTGTCGCCGCTGAGCGTCCCCGTGGTGAGTCCGCTGACGGCGACTGGGTCGTCGCCGTCGGCGTCGTTCCCGTCTCCCGACCCGTCGCCACCGCCCCGCTCCGCGTCCGGCCCGGCGATCGGGGCCGTCCAAGGCGTCTCGTCGGTCCCGACCACGGTCGCGCGGACGACGCGCGACCCGTTCTCGACCGCGGGTCGGAGGAGGAGGGGATCGCCGTCGACCGTCGCGACCACGGCGCCGCTGCCGTCGTCGCCGGCCGCCGGTTCGGACTCCCAGACGACGGTGGTCTCCGTGGTGGCGTCGTCGACGCCGACGAACGCGAACAGCGACACGCCGACGCCGGTCGCGCCGCCCGCCAGCAGGATCAGCGTCGCGAACAGGACGCGTCGGTCCATTTGAACCCCTTTCGGGCGTCGCCGTGAAACGGTTGTCGGATGCGCCCCTCCGCTCCGCGACGGTCCGGGCCCTCCGCTCCGCGACGGTCCGGGTATCGGACCCGGGAGCGACGCCGACCGCTACAGCAGCGTCGCCACGTGGTCGGCGCGCGCCTCGCCGACGAGGTCGCGCAGCGTCGCGGGGTCGCGCTCGCCGTCGGCGTTCACGAGGTAGACGGCGCCGTCCCGGTCGCCGTAGACGCCGTGGAGGTCGTAGACGAAGCCGTACACGGTCGCGTCCGCCGCCTCCTCGCGTTCGCGGGCGAACGCGACCTGCGCGTGGACGTTGTACTCGACGAGGCGGTCGCGGACCCGGGCGTCCTCGCCCGAGTCCCGTCCGTTTTTCGGGGCCGAAACGGCATCGTCCTCACGGAGCGAAACGGCGTCGTCCGCCTCGCCGCCGACGGCCGGGTCGTCAAGCCCGTCCTCGACGATCGGCACTAGCGCCTCGACGGCGGCGCGGACGCCCGGCTCGGGCGGGAACTCGCCGGTTCGAGCCGCCGTGAGCGCGGCATCGACCGCGCCGCACCCGGTGTGCCCGACCACGGCGAGGACCTCGGTGTGGGTGTGACGGAGCGGGTACGCCACGCTCCCGTCGAGGACGCGCTCCCCGTCGACGACGGCGCTCACGCGGTTGCCGATGGCGCCGGCGGTGAACAGGAATCCGGGTTCGTCGACCGCGAACATCCCCTCTTGGGAGACGCGCGAGTCGGAACAACAGACGGAGACCACGCCGGGGCGCTGGTCCTCCCGGTGGCGGTCGAAGGCGCCGGGCGCGAGCGCAGCGACGTGCTCGTCGTTGCGGTCGAGGAGGTCGGCGAGGATCCCGCGATGCATACCGTCTCGACCCGCCGGAGCGACAAAAACGCCGTGGGCGCTCGGGCCGTTCTCCGCGCGAGCGGGGCTCGCCGACGGCGGACGTGCCGACCCGTCACCCTCGGAACCGGCGGCTGTCAGGCGACGAGCCCGACGACCGAGACAAGCACCCCGACGACGAACACCGCGAGGAGCGCGACCGTCGCGAGCACGACCGCGGGCGCGAGCGCCTCTTCGTTCTCGTCGAGGACGAGGTCTGTCATGTTCTGCATGTGCGGTCCCTCGGCGCCGCGGGGTTTGAACGCTTCGACCGAGGCCGCGCCCCCGCCGAGCCGGCCCGTTACTGGTCGATCCAGACGTTGTTGTAGTCGCTCAGGACCCGCGGGTTGTACTGCGAGCGCGGGTGGGCGACGAAGTCGTTGACGTAGTCGCGGACGCCGATGGAGACGCGCAGGCTGTAGCTGGGGAGGTGGACCCGGTCTTCGAGCAGCGTCGGGATGATCGACTCGTACAGTTCGCGCCGCTCGTCGATGTCGCTGGCGCGCCGGGCCGCGATGATGTCGTCCATGAGGCTATCGTTCTCGTAGTAGGTCCCGTTGGTGGCGCCGATCTGGCCGTCGTGGAACAGGTTGTACACGTACGAGTCCGGGTCGGGACCGCCGAGCCACCCCAGCGCGTACATGTTGTAGTCGTCCTCGTTGCCGGTGTCGTACGTGTCGAGGAAGGTGCCCCAGTCGTAGCGGCGCACCTCCGCCTCGTAGCCGGCCTCGTTCAGGCCGTTCGAGACGGAGACGCCGATCTGTTCGCGGAGGTCGTCCGGCGGGACGATGATCCGGAAGTTGTAGTCCTCCGGGACGCCCGCGTCCGCGAGCAGCTCCGCGGTGCGGTCGATGTCGCGGTCGTGCCCGATGTCCGCCCACTCATCGGTCGGGAAGTCCCACGAGTCCGCGACCGGGAGCGGCACCGGCGCGTAGTTGCGCTCCCCGGCCGGCTCGATGAAGTTCGAGACGGCCTGGTCCATCGAGACGGCGTAGTCGATCGCCTCGCGGACCTGCGGGTCCGCGGTCGGCCCCTCGTTGCAGTTGAACGCGATGTAGTAGTAGGAGATGCCGGGCTCCGACTGGAGCGACATGTTCTCCGCGCTCTCGACCGTCTCCCACGTCTGGGGCGTGATCCCGTCGGCGACGTCCGACTCGCCGGTCTCCAACGAGACGACGCGCGTCGTGCTCTCCTCGACCGGCTCGAACCGGAGCCGGTCTAAGTGCGGCAGCGTGTCGCCCCAGTAGTCGTCCCACTTCACCAGGTCGACGAACTGCCCTTCGGTCCAGTCGTCGAACTCGAACGGCCCCGAGCCGACCGGCGATTCGAGGTTGAACGCGTCCTTGTCCGCCTCGCGGACCGACTCGGGGACCACGCTCCGCGTCAGCGCGAGCGTGTAGAAGGGCCCGTACCCGTACTGGAGATCGATCTGGACCGTCCGGTCGTCGACGACCTCGACGGTGTCGATCATCTCCACGTCGGGGGCGTTGGCGGTCTCCTCCTCGACCGGTGCGGTCAGTGAGTACCGCACGTCCTCGGCGGTGACGGGGTCGCCGTTCTGGAACCGCGGTCCATCGCGGAGCTCCACGATGTACCGCGTCCCGTCCCGCTCGACGGTCGGCTCCTCGCGGGCGAGGTGCGGGACCGGGTTCGTCCGCTCGTCGTATGCGTACAGCGGCTCGAACACCTGCGAACACACCTGCTGTGAGTAGATGTCGTTGACGACGATCGGGTCGAACTCGATCGGCGACACCTGCTGTGAGTACACCAGCTCGCCGCCGCTGACGGGCTCGCTGCCGTCCCCGCTCCCGACGTCGGTCCCGTTGCCGTCGGTTCCGTCGGTTCCGTCGGTTCCGTCGCCGCCGTCGGAGCTGCGGCCGGCACAGCCGGCGACGGCCCCTGCCGTCACTCCGGTCGCGACGCCGCGGAGCACGCGCCGTCGGGACCGATCGAGTTTCTGTGACACGCGCTCCCTTTCGGCTCGGTATATAAATCACCGGACACACGGGCAGTGTTCGACCCAACGTCGGACAACCGGAGACAATTTCTGGTAACCTGTCGTCGTCGACGTGTTTTTGTGCGTCGGGCGTGGCGGATACGCCAAGATGCCACGCGAACAGTACCAGACGAAACTGGAGGGACTCCGCGACGACGTCCTCTACATGAGCGAGCTGGTCGCCGAGCGCCTCCGGATGGGGCTCGACGCCCTCGAACGGCAGGACGAGGAGTTGGGCGAGGAAGTGATCACCGGCGACGCCGAGATCAACGACCTCTACCTCGAACTGGAGGGGCAGTGTACCGACCTCATCGCGCTCCAGCAGCCGGTGGCCGGCGACCTGCGGTTCATCGCGGCCTCGTTCAAGATCATCACCGACCTCGAACGGATCGCGGACCTCGCGACGAACCTCGGCGAGTACGCCAAACGGGCGGACCGCGAGGTGTTCCCCGACGTCGACGTCCAGCGCATCGGCGACGATACGCTGGCGATGCTCGACGAGGCGATGGAGGCGTACGCCCAGTCGGACCCCGAGCGCTGTTTCGCCGTCTCGGAGGCCGACGACGACCTCGACGCCGCCTGCGAGGCCGCGAGCGAGCTCGTCGTCCGCGACCTGATCGAGCGCGACGAACTCCGCGACGACGAGGACGTGGAGGCGACGATGCGGAACGTCTCGCGGCTCCTCCTCACGATCCGCGACCTCGAACGCGTCGGCGACCACGCCGTCAACATCGCCGCCCGGTCGCTGTACATGATCGAGAACGACGACGAGCTGCTGTACTGACCGCGAAGCGTTCAGGTCACGATCTCGAAGCGGGCCCCGCCGTCCCTCCCGTCGGTCGCCGACACCTCCCAGCCGTGCGCGTCGACGATGCGCTCGACGATCGCCAGCCCGAACCCGCTCCCGTCCTCCCGGGTCGTGTGTCCCTTCTCGAAGACGCGCTCGCGTTCTTCCGGCGGTATGCCGGGGCCGTCGTCCTCGATGAACACGCCGCGCTCGCCCGGAAGGACGCCCGCGGTGAGCGAGACGCCGCTGCCGCCGTGTTCGACGGCGTTGCGGATGACGTTCTCCAGCGCCTCGGTGAGCCGCGCGGCGTCGCACGACAGCGTGACGCTTCCTTCGATCCGCAGGCTGCTCTCCGGCGCGCGGACGTTCTCGTAGCTCTTCGCGACGACCTCCTCGTACGGGACCGGCCGCCGATCGCCGAGCGTCTCGCCCTCCTTCGCGAGCGTCAGCAGCTCGTCGATGAGATCGCTCATGCGCGCGACGGCGTCGCGGGCCGTGTCGATGCGCTCGTTGTCGACCTCCGACGCGGCGAGGCTGAGGTTGCCGGCGGCGACGTTCAGCGGGTTCCGCAGGTCGTGCGACACGGTCGCGGTGAACTCCTCCAGCTGGTCGATCGTCTCGGTCAGCTCCCGCTGGTACAACTTCCGGTCCGTGATGTCGCGCGTCAACCCGACGAGCGACGTGACTTCGCCGCTCTCGTCGGTGATCGGTTTACACCGCGACTCGACCCAGAGCTGTACCGCGTCCGATTTCTCGACCCGGTACTCGACGACCTGCGAAGTCCCGTTCGACGCGGACTCCATCGCCAGCCGAACGCGGTCGACGTCGTCCTCGTGGATCCGATCGAGGAACCCCGTCGGGTCCGTCCGGAGCGCCCCCTCCGTCTGGCCGAAGATCGCCTCGTGGCCGTCGTTGATGAAGTACAGCTCCTCCCACGTCGGCGAGAACACCCACCACACCTGGTCCGTCACGGCGGCGATCTCGCGGAGCCGCCTGTTCGTCCGGTCCCGTTCGCGCTGCGCCCGACGGTGCTCGACGTAGGTGACGATCTTCCGGGCGAGCAGGGGCGCTTGGTTTTCGATCGTGTCTTGGATGACGTAGTCCGTGACGCCGGCCTCGATGCTCTCGCTCGCGACCGCCTCCGTTCCGGTGTTCGTAAAGAGGAGGAACGGGAGGTCGGGGCGGTCCTCGCGGACCCGTCGCAGGAACTCGACACCCGTCGTGTCCGGCATGTGGTGGTCACAGAGCACGCAGTCGATCGGCTTCGCGTCCAGCAGTCGCTCCCCCTCGGCGGCGGAGTCCGCCGCTTCGATCCGGAGCCGATCGCACTCGTCGCGGAGCCGCGTGGAGACCAGCTCTCGGAGCTGGTCGTCGTCGTTGACGTACAGCAACCGAACGGGCCGCTCGCTACTCATGTCTTCCCGACCGGGACCGACTCGGTTAGTAATTGGCGTCTAATACTCATGTCTGATATCCTCTTTCCTCGGCTGTCGGGGGAGGCTTCAGCCCGCCGAACCTCGACTCAGTCGGCGGCGGCCGCGGGCGCTTTCCGCGGCTCCGAGCGCGCGTCGATTCTCTCGGACGCCGGCGCCCATCGTCTCGGCGCGCCGACGAATCCGACACGACCCGTCAGTTCTTTTCGACGAGTTCGCCGTACTCGTTGGTCTCGTAAGGTCCGCTTCCGCTGTCATGCCCGACGGTCTCCGAGCGCTCGCGCCGTGACTCCGGGGCGTTCGAACCGGTCCCTGTCGACACCGGGCTCTCCTTCTGTGACGAACGGCCGGTCGCGTGGCCGGCGCTCGTGTCGTCCGCCTCCGCCAGCGTCGAGAGCAACCCTCCGACAAACCCGACGATGTAGGGGAGTGCGTTCACCACCAACAGCCCTAAGACGATCACGGACGCGACCGCGATGAAAAACAGTAGAAACAGGAGGCCGAAGACGGCCGTCAGGACATCCGAAAGGGCGGAGAGTGGGACCAGATGGACCACGCCGTAAAACGTGTTGAATTTCCTGAATATTAAACCTTCGTCCGGGGGTCGGCGCGGTGTTAAGTTAAGGAAGAGGCGGAGCGAAGTTCTAGTGCCTATGCCAGAAATCGCCCGCCTCACCGAGTGTACCGAGTGGATCGACTTGGAGTTTGTGGAGCGAGAGCGGACACCCCGGTCGATCATTGAAAAGGGTATTCGCCACCATCTCGCAGGATTATCACTTTCGAATACAGTTATTCTTCTTGAGGAATTGGGTGTCAAGAGAAGTCGTGTCGCTGTTCACAACTGGGTACAGAAAGCTGATTTACAGCCAGCTGGCGGTGAAAGCCCGGATCGCGTTGCGGTCGATCAAAAGGCGATCCGGATCAATGACGAGCAGTATTGGCTGTATGCTGCCGTCGATCCGGAAACAAACAGAATCCTTCATTCACGGCTATTTCCGACGTACACGATACCGATCGCACGAGAATTTCTCACAGAATTGGCCGAGAAACACGACGTTGAAGACGCCCTGTTTCTCGTCGATGACGCCGACGATCTGATCGGTGGGCTCCGCCGCGAAAACTATAGCTACCGCGTCGAACAACACGGCTTCAGAAACTCCGTAGAACGTGTCTTTAGAGAAGTAGAACGACGAACCTCTTCGTTTTCAAACTGTTTCAGCCACGTCGATCCACCGACCGCGGAAAACTGGTTACAAGCCCACGCCGTCTGGTGGAATCATGTTTAAGTTAACACGACGGGGGTCGGCGAGGGCCTACGACAGCCGGAGGTCGGACACGTCCTCGTCGTCCAACTCGCCGTCGAGGTCGTCGAACACCGCCTCGGGGTCGAGCGATTCCCCCTCCGTCGTTCGCTCTCGTTCGAACTCGGCGTCCCACTCGTCGCGGAGCTGCGAATCGCCGTGGAGGCGGTCGGTCGACGCAGAAAAGGACTCGACCACGTCACGAGCGGCGACGCCGGCGGTGTCGAGCCGCTGGGTCATCTCCTCGATGGTCAGCTTCTCTTGGGAGAACATCTCGACTAACTCCTCGCGGTCGAGTTCCATCAGGCGCTCCCAGTACCGGTCGTTACGGAGCTCCCGCATCTCGTAGACGTTGAGGAAGTTAGACACCGTCTGGGACATCTGGTCCACGACGTCGAGTTTCCCTTCAACCGTTTCGAGGCGGTCGTTGACGGCCTCGGCCTCACGGAGGGCGGTTTCTGCCGCGTCCTCGTCTCCCGCCTCGCGGGCCTCCATGTACCGTTGTTTCAGATTCTCGTGTTTCTCCTTGAGGCGGTCGCGATCGGTCGAGAGCTGCTCGCGTTTCGCGTTGAGTTCGACCTGCTTGTCGCGGTGTTCGGACCGGTCGAGTTCGAGCGGATGAGTCGTGTCGTCGCCGAAGAGGAGCGTCGAGAGTCGGTCGATCATGTGGGTACGAATGTGGGGGGAATTTGTAGTTGTTGGGTGTGTTACCGCTCGCTTCGAGCGGACGGCCCCGTTCCGTACTGCGCGTTCCACTCGTCGTACTCGGATATCTCCGCCGCCGACAGCGACGCGCTCGTCTGCTCGAACGCCGTCCCCACGTCTCTCGGCGTGATGGGCTCGATCGTGAGGTCGTAGTCGCGCGCTCCGCCGAGACCGCGGTCAGCAACGGAGACGAGATCCGGGTTCGACCGGCGCACCATCGCGTCCACCGAGCGCCGACACAGCGCCTCGATGTCGCTCCCGGTGAACTGTCGGTCCACGCAGGCGGAGGCGATCGCGGCCGCGGGCGAGGCGGCGCCGGTCGCGTCGACACCGTCCGGGGCGAACGTCGTCGGCGGCGAGTCGGCGAACTCGACTCCCCCGCGAACGCTGTGGATCCGGACGACCTCTTCGGCGGCGTCGACGCCCGGTAGCGGGATGAGGAGGCGCTCGGGGAAGCGTCGTCGAACCGCGTTGTCGAGGTCGGCCGGCTTGTTCGTCGCGCCGAGGACCATCACGAACTCGTCTCCCCCCTTGTCGATCCCGTCCAGCTCCGAAAGGAGGGTGTTCAGCACCCGCCGAGACGTCTGATCGGAGTTGTCGTCGCGCGACTGCGTCAGCGCGTCGATCTCGTCGAGGAACACGACCGACGGACTCATCTCCGCCGCGAGGTCGAACAGCGCGGTGATCTGTTTCGACGACTCCCCGAAGTACTTCGACAGGAGACCGCCGAGCTTCACGTCGAAGAACGTCGCGTCGAGCGACCCCGCGACCGCCGATGCCAACAGCGTCTTTCCGGTCCCCGGCGGTCCGAACATGAGAACCCGGTCGGTCGCGGCGACCGCCGAGGGCGTCCCCTCCACCGCACCGAGCGCGATCGCACGCTTCAGTCGGTTCTGAACAGATTCCAAGCCGCCGATATCCTCCCAAGTCACCTCTGTCTCCGAGACGAACGACTCGACGCGGCTCTTGAACTCCCCGTCGTCTTCGGAGTCACTCGAACCGCTCCCACCCGCCCCGCCGCTGCCGCCTGTTC
>NZ_SGUC01000031.1 GCF_005435165.1 Halorubrum sp. GN11_10-6_MGM
CGGCGGCCCCGGTCCCCGTCCCGTCGTCCGCCTCGCCGCCCACGCGAAGCTTCGCGCAGAAGAACCCGCCCGTGTCGTTGCGGTGCGGGTAGATCCGCTTCGCGCGAGTCACCGACTCGTCGTACGTCTCGCCCTCCCACTCGGTGACGCCCGGATCCGTCTCAAGCGGCAACTCGAACTCGACCGGCTCGCAGTCCTCCTCGCCGAGGACGTGGTCGAGGACGGCCTCGTTCTCCTCCGGCGCGAACGTACACGTCGAGTAGACGACGACGCCGCCCGGGCGGGTGGCCTGAACGGCGCGGGCTAACACTCCCTTCTGGATCCCCGCGACCGCGTCGACGTGGCCGAGCGTCCACTGGTCTAAGACGTCCGGGTTCTTCCGGCAGGTGCCCTCACAGGAGCAGGGAGCGTCCACGAGCGCGCGGTCGAACTCGTCGAACGCCAGCGGCTTCGTCGAGAAGTTGCGGGCGTCCTGGTTCGTGACGATCGTATTCGTGACGCCGAGTCGCTCGGCGTTGTGCCGGAGCGCGGAGAGCCGCCCGAGGTTGTTGTCGTTTGCGACGACTGTCCCCTCGTCGTCCATCGCATCCGCGATCTGCGTCGTCTTGCTGCCGGGCGCCGCGCAGGCGTCCCAGACGCGCTCGCCCGGCTGGGCGTCGAGCGCGAGCCCGGGAAGCACGGACACCTCCTCCTGGCCGTGCATCCAGCCGTGGACGTACGGCCAGTTGCCGCCGGGGTTCCCGTCGGGGAGCCGAAAGAGACCGTCGTGCCAGTCGACCGGCTCGTAGGCGACGCCCTCCTCGTCGAACGCCTCGCGCACGCGGGCCGGCGTCGCCGCGATCCCGTTCGTGCGCACGACCGAGGGGAGGGGCCGGTCGCACGCCGCCCGGAACGCGTCGACGTCGTCGACGAGCGACTCGTATCGGTCGAGCGGATTCATGGCTCCCTTTTCGCGCCGGGCCGTTAGACGGTTTCGGGACTCGCGCGCGCCCAGTTCGCCCCGCGCTCCGCCGCGAGGCTCGCTCGCGCCGCACCTTTAGGTCGGCTCCGGTCGTACCGCCGGGCATGGCACGCATCTCCGTCCTCGACGATAGCGTCTCGCTGGACGAGCCGACGCTGGTGGAGGGGTTCCCCGGCGTCGGTCTCGTCGGGAAGATCGCGACCGACCACCTCATCGACGCCCACGAGATGACCCACTACGCGAACGTCCACTGCGACGGGCTCCCGCCGGTGGCCGTCTATCACGAGTCCGAGACGGCGGCGACGACCCCGGTGCGGCTGTACGCCGACGCCGACCGGGACCTCGTCGCGCTCCGCAGCGACGTGCCTGTGAACCCGGCCGCGGCGACCGAGGTCGCGGCGTGTCTCGGGTCGTGGTTCGACGAGGTCGACCTGTTCCCGATCTTCCTGTCTGGGCTCGGCCGCGAGAAGGACGACTCGCCACCGGGCCTGTACGGGATCGCCACCGGCGACGGCGCCGCGGCGCTGGAGCGCGCGGACGTGTCCGAACCGGACGAGTCCGGGCTCGTCTCCGGCCCGACGGGCGCGATGCTCGCGGCGGCGCTGGAGGACGGCCGCGACGCGGTCGGGCTCGTCGTCGAGTCCGACCCGCAGTTCCCCGACCCCGAGGCGGCGCGGGTGCTCATCGCCGACGGGATCGACCCGATCGCCGGGATCGAGACGCCGACGGACGGATTGGTCGAACAGGCGACGGAGATCCGGAACGCGAAACAGCAGCTCGCGGAGCAGATGCGACAGGCGACCGAGGAGAGCTCGCAGGCCGAGCCGCTGAAGATGTTCCAGTAGGTCAGTCCGCGGAGTCGACCGCCTCGTCGCCCTCCAACTCGTCGAGTATCGGCCGGTACTTCAGCTGAACCTCGTCCCACTCGCGGTCGGGGTCGGAGTCGGAGACGACCCCGACGCCCGCGAACAGCGTCGCGCGGCGGCGGCTCGCGACGGCCGAGCGGATCGCGACTGCGAACGCGCCGTTGCCCGCGGCGTCGATCCACCCGACCGGGGCGGCGTACCAGCCGCGGTCGAACGGCTCCGTCTCGCGGATCGTCGCCAGCGCGCGGTCCGGCGGCAGCCCGCCGACCGCCGGCGTCGGGTGGAGCGCCTCGACCAAGTCGAGGACGTGGCGGTCCGCGTCGAGCTCGGCCGTGATCGGGGTGTGGAGGTGCTGGACGGTCGCGAGCCGGCGGACGCGACGCTCGCCCGCCGAGACCGACGCCGCGAACGGCTCCAGCTGCTCGCGGACCGTCTCCGCGACCAGCTCGTGTTCGTGAACGTTCTTCTCGTCGTCGAGGAGCTCGCGAGCCAGCCACTCGTCCTCGCTCGGCGTCTCGCCGCGACCGGTCGTCCCGGCGAGCGCGTCCGTCTCGACGGTCCGACCGCGCAGCGAGACCAGCCGCTCGGGCGTCGCGCCGAAGAAGGCGCTGTCGCCGCCGGGGGGCTCGAACCAGTAGCGGTGGCAGTCGGGGTACTTCTCCGCGAGCCGTTCGAGCGTCGCCGCGCGCGGGAAGTCGGCGGCGAGGTCGGCCTCCAGCGCCTGCGCCAACACCACCTTCCGGAGGTCGCCGGCCCGGATCCGATCGACTGCGGCGCCGACGCTCTCGCGCCACGCCTCGCGGCTCGTCGTCCGGCGGCTCTCGCGGATTCCCGGGCGGGGCGGCCGAGGGGCGGCGGAGTCCTCGACCGCGTCCCCGGACTCCCGTCGGTCGAGTTCGGCGAACCGGTCGACCTCGCGCGCCAGTCGGTCCTCGACGGTGGACACGTCGGCGTCGGCGCCGACCGCGTTGACGGTGAGCCACGCCCCGTTGTCCGCGACCGTCAGCTGGACCCGCGGCAGCACGAACCGGGCCTCCGGGAACGGCGCCCACGGCTCGCCGTCGCAGGCCCCCTCGTGGAAGGCGAAGCCGCCGAACACGCGAGGGCGGGCCGCCTCGGTGCCGGCGTGGACGTCGCCGGAGTCGAACAGCTCCGTCGCCGCCTCCCGGATCGCCGCGAACCGGTCGCTCCCGGAGGCGGTCAGCGTCGCCGCTTCGCCGCCGCCGACCACCAGCGCGTCGTCGGGCGCGCTCCACGTGGTGCGCGGGGACGGCAACGCGTCGAACGCCGCCGCGAACGCCGGTTCTTCGATCGCCGTGGTCCGGCTGACCAGCGGCGGCGACGACCGCGAGCGCGCCTGTTCCATGCGTTACTAGTCGGGGTCGGGGACCCTTTATCCTGACTATCGGGGCGGGGCGAACGGGGAAAATCGAACGGCGGCGGACCGGAGGAAATAGAGCGGCGGCGGAACGGGAAAACGGGGCCGGCGGGCGGTCGATCGTCAGCTGTATCGCTCCTCGTTCCACGGGTTCGCCGTGTCGCTGTACCCGCGCTTCTCCCAGTAACCGAGTTCCGGCTCGGTGAGGAACTCGACGCCGGAGACCCACTTCGCGCCCTTGTAGGCGTACTTGTGCGGCGTGACGACCCGGATCGGCCCGCCGTGGTCGGCCGGGAGGTCGTCGCCGTCGAAGCCGTACGCGAGCTGGACGCCCGGTTTCGTACACTCGTCGAGCGGGAGGTCGGTCGTGTAGCCGTCGAGCGAGTGGAACAGCACGTGTTCGGCGTCGTCGCGGACGCCCGCGAGCTCGACGAGGTCGGCGAACGCGACGCCCGTGAACTCGCAGTCGAACTTGCTCCACCCCGTCACGCAGTGGAAGTCCTGTCGCTGGGTGACGGCGGGGAGGTCGCGGAACTCGTCGAGCGCAAAGGAGCGCGGGTCGTCGACGGCGCCCCACAGTTCGAGTTCGAACGTCTCCGGGTCCCACGACGGCGTGCCGCTCTTCGAGAGGACGGGGAAACCGTCGGTCTCGCGCTGCCCCGGCGGGAGTCGGTCGTCGCCGTACTCGCGATAGAGGTCGGTGAGGTCCTCGACGGCGTCGACGCCGGATTCGGTCATGTCACCCGGTTCGCCCCGGACCGACGTATGGATGTCGCTCTCGGAGCAGGGTAGCCGCCCGCACACCCCAACGCGCGACGCTCGCGAGCCCCGCGCTCGGCGTGAACGACGGCGGGGGCGACGGACCGGTATCAGAGGTTAGTACTTATCGAACTACAGTTTGAGAGGTTGAAAATGAGATTTTTGGCCGCCGTTTTGAGTTTTCATATACGCGGATCTCCGACGCCAATTTTATATACGCCATGCCACAAGACCCGGACAGCAAATGCCACGAGTGAAGATAACCGTGCCGGAGCATCTGGAGATGCAGATAGCCCAGATGGTCGAGGAGGGCGAGTTCCTCAACCGGGAGGAGGCGGTCGAGGAGCTGCTGTCGACCGGCATCAAGGCGTACAAGACGAGCGGCCCGCGGGACGACGACGACTCCAACGGGTTCGAAGACGAAGGGATGATGGGCCACGAAGACGAGTACGTCTTCTGACCGCGCGACCCCCTCGACCGAGGTCCCCGCCGCGCTGAAGCGTGCGTACCCCCCTCAACAACCCTTAAAAGGCCTACGACCCGTATCCGTGGGTATGCACAAGGACGAGCTGCTCGAGCTTCACGAACAGATGGTGACGATCATGGAGCACTTCCGCGCGCAGGAGTCCGTCGACGGGTCGCTGTTCGACCCGTACGACGAGCTCGACGTCGACCCCTCGCACGTCCACAAATCGAAGAGCGAACACAAACACGCCGTGTTCGTCCTCGGCAACGCCCTGGCGAACGCGATGAGCGAAGACGAGTTCTCGCCCGCGGGCCGCGTCGGGAAGCGGATGGAGGAGCTGGCCGACGACGCCGAGAACAAGATCTGACGCGCCGAGAGCCTTCGACCGCTCTCTCGCGGCCGCCCCGACACTCGCCGCGCTGACCTTCACCACACCGACCCTCGGCGCACCCGACCCCCGTATTGATGTGCGCGCGGCCCCGTCGAACCAGACATGGTCGCGGAGGCGCTGACGTCGGACGCCGTTCACCTCGCCGCCGGCGGCGTCGCCGTCGCCGTCGCGCTCGCCGCGGTGTACCTCGTCGACCGCCCGAGCGCCGGCTGGACCGAGGCGCTCCGCTCGCGGCTGCTGCTCGGCGTCCCGTGGGGAACGCTCGTCGTGATCGCGGGCGTGATCGGAGTGTACCTGTTCGTCCAGTCGGGGATCGAGAACCCGAACCGACCGGTCGTGATCCCGTTCCGGTCGTGGTCGTACTTCTACCCGGAAGGGCTCTTCTGGTCCAGCTTCGCACACGCGAACCGCGGGCACGTCACCGGAAACCTCCTCTCCGCGCTCGTCGCCGGTGGACTGGCGGAGTACGCGTACGGCCACTTTCCCGACGGACGCGAGGTCGACGGCGGGGACCGGCTGACGGCCAGACTCCGGCGTCTCCCGCGTCAGTTCCGGGAGCTTCCGGCTCGCGTTCGAGCGCTTCCGGCCCGCGTTCGAGAACTCCCGTCACGAATTCGGGCGCTTGCGAGCCGGATAGCCGCGGTCGACGAACTGGCCTCGAACCCGTACGTCCGGGCGTTCCTGATCGTTCCCGGCGCGGCGGTCGCGTTCGGACTCTGTTCGGCGCTGTTCGCGCTGGGGCCGGTGATCGGCTTCTCGATCGTCGTGTTCGCGTACTGGGGTTTCGCGCTCGTCTCGCGCCCCGTCGCCGCAGTCGTCGCCATGGCGGGGACGACGCTGGTCGGCGTCCTCTACGACGCCGTGCGGGTCCCGGTGGCGTTCGCCGAGGCGTCGCCCTCCTACGGCGCGCCGGGGTGGGCGAACGTCGCGATTCAGGGCCACGCGCTCGGACTCATCGGCGGCGTCTTCGTCGCGGTCGTCCTCCTGCGGCGCCGGGCTCGGAACTCTGACGAGGGGACCCGGAGGCCGAACGACGAAGCCCGCGACGCGGGCGCGACCGCGGGGCGGTGGCGCTTCCACCCGCTGGCGGGCGCCGACCGCGACGGGTCCCGCGCGGACGCGACCGGACGGTCGGCCGTCGTCGTCTTCGGCGCGCTGCTGCTGTTCGGTGCCTCGCGGCGACTGTGGGCGGTGTACTGGTACCTCGGGAGCGAGCGGTACGAGCTGTACCGCGCCGTCGGCGTCGGGCTGCTCGCCCTGCTGGCCGCGATCGTCGCCGTCGCGGCCGCCGCGCGCGACGACCCCCTGTGGCCGAGCCGAGCGGCTCCGGAGCCCGAAACGATCCGAGGAACGGTCCGTTCCGCGACCCCGGCGGCGGTGGGACTCCTCCTGCTCGTCGCGGCGCTGGCGGCCGTCGCCGGGCCGGGCGTCGTCCCGAACCTCGTCGCGGTCGACGACGGCGACCTCCCCGGCGACCCGATCGAGGTGGAGGGGTATCAGGTGACGTACGCCGAGAACGTGGAGGACCGGCTCGTGGGCGTCGTCGACGTCGAGGCGTTCGGCCGCTCGACGTCGGTCAACACCTCGGGGGTGATCGTCAGCGACCCGGACCGCGAGATATGGACGACCGCCGTCTCGAAGGGGAACCTCGCGTTCTGGGGGTACCGCGCGGTCGACGTGGGCGGGGCCGGCTGGCGCGAGACGGTCTGGGTCCAGCGGGTCGGCTGGGTCGCCGAGAACGGCGGACCGACGTACCGCGTCGACGCGGTCCGGAACGAGACCAGGCGGACGCTGTTCACGAGCGAGCCGGCGCGGGCCGAGCCGCGGATCGACGGCCGCAACGTCGTCATCGCGGCCGCGCGTGGGGGCTTCGAACTCTCGGTGATCGGCGGCAGCGGAAACAACGTCACGGCGGCGCTCCCGGCCGAAAACGAGTCGGTGACGGTCCGCGGTATCACGTTCGTCCGCGAGGGCGACGCGGTGTTCGCCGAGCGGGGCGAAACGCGGGTCCGGATCGCGCAGCGGGAGCGCTACGAGGGTCGGCAGTAGCGAGGTGCGGCGGAGTCGGAAGGAATCGAGAGTGACGCGGCGGAACCGGAAAAGACCGAGAGTGACGCGGCGGAACCGGAAAAGACCGAGAGTGACGCGGCGTCGCCTAGGACCACTCGATCCGGTACACTTCGGTATCGATCTCTCGCGCGTCGTCGGTGTGGTGGTCGAACTGGGCGTCGATCCGGAACTCGGCGGCGAACGCGTGAGTCACCTCGCCGCCCTCGTCGGCGGCGAACGCCTCGACGAACTCGCGGCTCCCCCCGTTGTGGACGGAGTACGAGACGTCGGCGAGGTCGCTCGCGACCGCGAGGAACTCCCGGTCGGCGTTTCGGTTGCCGTCCTGCGCGCCGAAGGGCGGATTCATCACGACGGTCGCCGGCTCCGAGACGGCGAGCGGCGGGCGCGTGGCGTCGCCGCGGACCCAGTGGACCGGGGCGCTGGCGGCGACCCGGCGCTCGTTGGCCCGGGCGGTCGCGAGCGCCCCGCCGTCGAGTTCGAGGCCGACGACGCGGGCGGGGCCACGCAGCGCCGCGGCGAGCGCGAGCATCCCCGTGCCGGCGCCGAGGTCGATCACGGTCCGCCCGTCGACGTCGCCGTGGAGGTCGGCGAGGTGGACGACGTGAGCGGCCAGCTCCGGGGGCGTGGGATACTGTTCGAGGGCGGCGTCGGGGCGCTCGAAGCCGGCGACGACGCCGAGCTTGGTCGCGAGCGACCGCTTCGTCGCCATGGGTCAGGCGGCGCCGTCAGCGTCGGCCCTGACGAGTTCGACGCCCTCGCGGTCGGCCCGCTCGGCGAGCGCCGCGAGCGCGGTGCGGACCCCCTCGCACTCCTCGCAGTCGAGGCCGACCTCGATCCGACCGGCGCCGAGGAACGACGCCGCGCGGACGAGTCCGCGGAGTCGGTCGGCCTCCCGCTGGCGTTCGAGCGTGCTCTCGGTGTCGAAGTCGGCCTCGGCCGCGACCGCGGCGGGCTGGTAGCCGCGGGCCGCGAGCCCGCGCTTGAGGTCGCGGAGGTGGTCGGGCGCGGTGCTGTCGAGGTCCGCCGCGTCGATGACGACGGGGTCGACGTCGGCGGGGCGACAACCGGTGAGCGCGTCTTCGATGCCGGCGGGCGAGGTGGTGCTCATACCCTCCTATTGGCATAGGTTATACAAAAAACTTTTTGGATGTGTGATGGTAATATTACGGGGGAGCGAGCGACGGCGACCGACGGAGTCGGCGAGAGGCGGGCGTCGAAGGGTACCCCGGGATGCGGACAGTATTCCGACCTCGTACCTCGGTCACGTTTCGTGCGTCGCGGTGGCGACGCGAATACAGCGTTTCGGAGAACTCGGAAGCGATTCCGATCAGCTGCTCCAGCGTCTTGCCTCTTCTACACGCCGAAAACAACGCTTCAGGGCAGTGCCGGAACCATCAGGATCGTTGATGGGGGTGGACAAGGCTTAAATGCGCGACTGACCACAAACCTTTTAATGGAACGTCCGAGTCGCCAGCGGCAACAGGAGCGGGACACGGAGCAGGAAACGGACGAATCGACGGTCTCCTGTCCGGAGTGTGACTCAGAGAACATCGTCACCGACGCCGATCAAGAGCTGGTGTGCGAGGACTGCGGACTCGTCTTAGACGAGCGTAACATCGACCGCGGGCCGGAGTGGCGCGCGTTCAACCACAACGAGCGGCAGTCGAAGTCCCGCGTCGGCGCCCCGATCACCGAGACGATGCACGACAAGGGGTTGACGACGACGATTGACTGGAAGGACAAGGACGCGTACGGGCGGTCGCTCTCCTCCGAGAAGCGGTCGCAGATGCACCGCCTGCGCAAGTGGCAAGAGCGGATTCGGACCAAAGACGCGGGCGAGCGCAACCTCCAGTTCGCGCTCTCGGAGATCGACCGGATGGCGAGCGCGCTCGGCGTGCCGCGCTCGGTACGCGAGGTCGCCTCGGTTATCTACCGACGGGCCCTGAACGAGGACCTGATCCGCGGGCGCTCCATCGAGGGCGTCTCCACCGCCGCGCTGTACGCCGCCTGCCGCCAAGAGGGGATCCCCCGCAGCCTCGACGAGGTCGCGGACGTCTCGCGGGTTCCCCAGAAGGAGATCGGCCGGACGTACCGATACATCTCGCAGGAGCTCGGGCTGGAGCTGAAGCCGGTCGACCCCAAGCAGTTCGTCCCGCGGTTCGCGTCCGCGCTCCAGCTCTCCGAGGAGGTCCAGTCGAAGGCGACCGAGATTATCGACGTCTCCGCCGAGCAGGGACTGCTCTCCGGGAAGTCGCCGACGGGCTTCGCGGCGGCCGCGATCTACGCGGCCTCGCTGCTGTGCAACGAGAAGAAGACCCAGCGCGAGGTCGCCGACGTCGCGCAGGTCACCGAAGTCACCATCCGCAACCGGTATCAGGAGCAGATCGAAGCGATGGGGTTCCGGTAGGGTCGAGGCGTTTCCGTTCGGTCTTTCGGTCGAGTGCGAGAACGTTGGATCGGGTTTTTAATCGCGTCCCGCTGTACCCACGGAGTGAGATGTATTCAGAGATCCTCGTTCCCACCGACGGCAGTCCGGCGTCGGACGCCGCGATCGAACACGCGATTGACCTCGCGGAGCAGTACGGCGCTCGACTCCACGCGCTGTACGTCGTCGACGGCGCGGCGTACTCCAGTCTGGAAGCAGGCGCGGAGATCGTCGTCGAGGCGCTCGAATCCGAGGGGAAGGAGGCGACGGGCCGCGTGGCCGAGGCCGCCGCCGACGCCGACGTCGAGTGCGTCTCCACCGTCGTCTCCGGCACCGCGTACCGCTCGATTCAGGACTACGTCGACGAGCACGACATCGACGTCGTCGTGATGGGGACCCACGGTCGGAAGGGGATCGACCGCTACCTCCTCGGAAGCGTCACGGAGCGCGTCGTCCGCACCTCGGACGTGCCGGTGTTGACCGTGCGCCAGCCGGCGGATGAGTAACCGCACCGTACTCGGCGGACGCGGGTGACACCGATGCGCGACTGGCTCTCCCACCGCGTGGTCTCGTCGCCGGACGACACCGCCCTCGTCCGCGCCGAGGACGGCGAGGCGTGGAGCTACACCGACCTCGACCGCCTGGTCGCCGAGACCGCGGGCCGCCTCGTCGCGCACGGACTCGGCGAGGGCGATCGAATCGGCGTGCTCACGCCCCCGTACGTGGGCACCGTCGGGCTCGTTCACGCGACGATGCGGATCGGGGCGACGTTCGTCCCGCTCGGACAGGAGCTGACGTCGCGCGAGATCGCGGCGCGGATCGATCGGACCGACCTCGACGCGGTCGTCTGCGCGGAGCCGACCGAGCCCACGGCGACGGACGCCGCGTCGGAGATCGAGGGCGTCCCCGTCTACTCCGTCGACGACCCGACGAGCGCGGACGTCACGGGGATTCACGACGTCGCCCCCGCGTCGCTCGACCCGCCGGAGTGGGAGTTCGGGGACCCGCTCTGCGTGCTGTTCACCTCGGGGACCACCGGCGATCCCAAACCCGTGCCGCTGACCGCGGGCAACGTGTACAGCTCGGCGGTCGCCTCCGCGTTCCGGCTGGGCGTCGAGGCCGACGACCGCTGGCTGGTGTCGCTGTCGCTCCACCACATGGGCGGGCTCGCCCCGGTGTATCGGTCGGTGCTGTACGGGACGACCCTCGTGTTGCGCGAGGGGTTCGACGCGGGCGGCACCGCCGACGACATCGACGCGTACGACGTGACGGGCGTCTCGCTCGTCCCGACGATGCTCCGGCAGATGCTCGACCGTCGGGGGACGCTGTCGGACTCGCTCCGCGTGGTCCTGCTCGGGGGCGCGCCCGCGCCGGCGGAGCTGATAGAGCGGTGTCGCGACTACTCGGTCCCCGCCCACCCGACGTACGGGATGACGGAGGCCGCCTCGCAGATCACGACCGCGACGCCGCGACAGACCAGAGACCGGATCGAGACGGTGGGCAGACCGCTGTTCGGGACGGACGTGACGGTCGTCGGCGACGACGGCGATCCGGTCGACCCCGGCGAGACCGGGGAGATCGTCGTCAGCGGGCCGACTATCACCCCGGGGTATCTCGACGATACCGGGGGCGGTTCACCGGAGGCCGTCGGCGGAGGCGACGCGGCTGCGCCCGATAATGGCGACGATGGGGACGCCGCTGCGCCCGACGTCGACCTGAACGGGATCGATCCGGCGACCCTCGACCGGTCCGACTTCGGCCCGCACGGACTCCACACGGGCGACGTCGGGCGGTTCGGCGACGACGGGTACCTCCACGTGCTCAACCGCGTCGACGACCGGATCATCAGCGGCGGCGAGAACGTCGAGCCCGGCGAGGTCGCGGACGTGCTCCGGGAGTACGCCGAGGTCGACGACGTCGCGGTGGTCGGCCTCGACGACGAGGTGTGGGGCGAGCGCGTCGCCGCGCTCCTCGCCGTCGGCGACCGGTTCCCGTCGGTGACGACCGACCCCGCCGGGAACGATCCCGCCGCGACCGACCCCGCGGAGGACGTCGCCGCGACCGACGAGGCGTCGCAGGGTGACCGCGCGACCGGGGAGGGGGTCGACGAGGGGGCCGAACCGACCGTCGAGGTCGGTGACATCGGTCCCGCGCCCATCGATGAAGCGGCGTTCGTCGCCTTCGCCCGCGAACGGCTCGCCGGGTTCAAGATCCCGAAGACGGTCGCGTACGTCGAGGAGCTGCCGCGGACCGTCTCGGGGACCGTCGACAGGGAGGCGACGCGTACGGTCCTCCGCGAGCGGGGCGCGGACCCCCGTGAGAGCGCGGACGCGGACCTCGAAACTGCGGGGTTCGAGCCCGCTGAGCCCGCCGAGCCGCCGGACGGGACCGACACGGGCTCGGCGGGCGACGCGGGTGGCGACGGGACCGCGCAGGAGACGGGCGACGCCGAGGTCGAGATCGACGACGCCGAGGCGGTCGCCGCGGAATCGGACGACGAGCCGTCCGCCGCCGACTCCGGCCGCCATCGGGACGAGGACGACGAGGCGGGGGCGACTGCGGACGACGAGGCGGAGACGACCGCGGACGACGAGGCGGAGACGACCGCGGACGAGGACTCATAAACTCACCCGGGGTTTTTCGTTGTTCCACGAACGTTTTGTCCGGGGGGTCCTCACGGAGCGTATGGAGCTGCTCGACGACAGCGTCGTGCCGGAGCACGCGCGAGACGTCAAACAGGAGGCCCGCGAGTTCGCCGACGAGTACATCGCCCCGAACGCCGAGGCGTACTACGAGTCGGGCGAGTACCCGTGGGAGATCCTCGAAGCCGGGATGGACGCCGGACTCATCGCACAGGACATTGGCGAGGAGTACGGCGGGAAGGGGTTCGACCTCGCGCAGGTGCTCGCCATCGCGGAGGAGTTCTACCGCGCCGACGCCGGCATCGCGCTCACCCTCCAGCTCGCCAGCTTCGGCGCGGAGATGGTCGAGGACTACGGGACCGAGGAACAGAAAGAGGAGTACCTCCGCCCGGTCGCGGAGAACGATCAGATCTCCGGACTCGCGGTGTCGGAACCGCAGACCGGCTCGGACCTCGCGGGGATGACGACGAAAGCGGAGAAGGTCGAGGGCGGGTACGAGCTCACCGGCGAGAAGTACTGGGTCGGGAACGCGGTCGAGGCCGACTGGCTCACCGTCTACGCGAAGACCGGCGAGGGCGAGGACCGCTACTCGAACTACACGCTGTTCATCGTCGAGACCGACTCTGACGGCTACGAGGCCGAGCACATCCCCGAGAAGATGGGGATGCGCGCCTCCAAGCAGGGCCACATCGTCTTCGAGGACTGCTTCGTCCCCGAGGAGAACGTCGTCGGCAGCGAGGGCGGCGGCTTCTACGTCCTCGCGGACTTCTTCAACCACGGCCGCGTCGTCGTCGGCGGCCACGGGCTCGGGCTCGCCGCGGCCGCCATCGAGGAGGCCGAGGCATTCATCGACGAGCGCGAGGCGTTCGGTCGCACCATCGACGAGTTCCAAGCGGTCCAGCACACGATCTCGGACATGCGGATCGGCTTCGAGTCGGCGCGCGCGCTCAACTGGCGCGCCTGCGAGAAGGTGGCGAACAACGAGGACGCCGGCTACTGGGCCGCGCTGGCGAAGACGAAGTCGACGGAGGTCGCCACCGACTGCGCCGAGAAGGGGATGAAGCTCCACGGCGGCCGCTCGATCCTCACCGAGCGCCGGATCGCCCGCGTCTACCGCGACGTGCGCATCCCGGTGATCTACGAGGGCGCCAACGACATCCAGCGCAACCTCATCTACCGGCAGTCGCGCTGAGCGCGGTCGGCGTCCGCTTCCGGCCGCGACTTCGTCCGCTTCCGCCCGCCGGGGCTCACAGCGTCGACGCCAGCCGCCGAAGCGCCTCGCTTCCGCCCGAGGCGAGCGGGTCGCCGTGGCCGACGCAGGCGACCTCGAACGGAGGCGCCCGCTCCGCGAGCGAGCGCACGCTCGTCGCGACCGCGTCCGTGTCGTAGCTTATCAGCCACTCGGAGGGGTCGAGATCCCCGTCCGATTCGGCGACGAGGTCCCCGAGGAGTCCGACGCCCAGTTCCTCGCTGACGTACGCGACGTGTCCCGGCGTGTGGCCGGGGGTGTGGTACGCCGTGAAGGAGCCGACCGCCTCGCCGTCGCGAACGCCGAGAACGTCGAGGTCGGGGAGATCGGTGACGAGCCCGCCGAGCCGCTGGATCAGTCCCTTATGATTTCGGATGGGCGGGGACCGCGCCCCGCGGAGCAGCTGCGCGTCGAAGCCGTAGGCGCGGACCGGCGCGTCGAGTTCGGGCGCGAGCGACGCCAGCGTCCCGACGTGGTCGAGGTCGTAGTGGGTGAGCAGGACGCGGCCGACCTCGGAGACCCCGATCCCGGCCTCGTCGAGCCCGCGCCGAATCGCCGCCTCGTCCCACGGGGTGCCGGCGTCGACGAGCGTCGGCACGTCGTCGAAGACGAGGTACGCGTTGACCCCGCGGCAGTCGAAGCGCCAGACGCCGTCCGCGATCTCCGTCGCCATGGGATTCGGTACGGGAGCCGGAGACAAGAACGCTCGCGTATCGGACCTCGGCGGGATGCCCTCGGTGGCCGCCGGAGCGCGGTGAGACGACGAAAACGCCAAGACGCCGGGGCGACACCACGAGGTATGCGACTGGAGGACTACTGGGGGATCGGCCCCAAGACGAGCGAGCGGCTCACGGAGGCGCTCGGGACCGAACGGGCCGTCGAGGCGATCGAGTCGGCGGACGTTCGCGCGCTCGTCGACGCCGGCCTCCACCGCGGCCGCGCGACGCGCATCCTCCGCCGGGCGAACGGCGAGGCGGGGATGGACGTCCTCGCGACGGGCGACGCCCGCTCGGTGTACGACGACCTGCTCTCGCTCGCGGCCGACGCGGCGTTGACCGCGCACGCGGCCGACCGGATCAGGGTGATGACCCCGCTGCTCGACCGCGGCGCGGTCGAGTCGCGGTTGGATCGGGTGGTCGCCGCCCGCGACGCGTGGGCCGACCTCGGTGACGCCGAGCGCGAGGCGGTCGAGGACGCCTTCGTCGCGTACGACGAGGCCGGCGGCTCCGATCTGGCCGCCGTCGAGACCGCCGTCGCGCTCCGCGAGGCGGGGGTGACGGACGGCCCGTTCGCCGACGTGGGCGCGCTCGACGGCGAACGGCTGCGCGACGCGGCCGACGCGCTCGCCGACGTGCGAGGCTCGATCGCCCCCGCCGGCGACCTCGACGGCGCCGACATCGAGATCGCGACGGGCGCCGACGCGGAGCTGGACCGCCTGCGCGAGCGGCTGTCGGCCGCGCGCGGCCTCGCGGACTCCGCGTTCGACGTGCTCGAATCCGTCCGCGACGGGAGCCTCCGCGACTTCGAGGCGCTGGAGGCGGCGACGATCGATCACGTCGCCCGCGAGACGGGCGTCGAGCCGGCGACGGTGCGGGCCGCCGCGCCCGACGAGGCGCTCGACGCGGCCGACTTCGTCTCCGGGACGCTCCGAGAGCTCGTCGTCGAACTCGAAGGCGCCGTCGACGAGCGCGAGGCCGCGGTCGCGGCCGACATCCGCGAGCGGCTCGGCGACGAGCCGGACGCCGACGAGGACACCGCCGTCGCGCGCGCCGCGGCGGCCGTGTCGGACGCCGCGTTCCTGCTGTCGCTCGGGCGGTTCGCGGCGGAGAACGGCCACGTCCGGCCGACGCTCGTCGAGGACGGCATCGCCGTGCGCGGCGCGCGAAACCCGTTCCTCGACGGCGACGTTCAGCCCGTCTCGTACGGCGTCGGATCCCACGCGCTGGCGGACGCGGCCGGCGTGGCGAGCGCGGACGCGCCGCCGACCGGCGACCGCGTGAGCGTGCTCACCGGGGCGAACTCCGGCGGGAAGACGACCCTTCTCGAAACCCTCTGTGCCGTGGCGCTGCTCGCGTCGATGGGGCTGCCCGTCCCCGCCGAGGCGGCCGAGGTGGGGACGTTCGACCGGATCGTCTTCCACCGCCGGCACGCCTCGTTCAACGCCGGCGTGCTGGAGTCGACGCTGAAGTCCGTCGTGCCGCCGCTGGTCGCGGACGGTCGGACGCTGATGCTCGTCGACGAGTTCGAGGCGATCACAGAGCCGGGCCGGGCCGCAGACCTGCTGAACGGCCTCGTCACGCTCACGGTCGACCGCGGCGCGCTCGGCGTCTACGTCACCCACCTCGCGGAGGACCTGAGCCCGCTGCCGGACGCAGCCCGCATCGACGGTATCTTCGCCGAGGGGCTGACGAACGACTTGGAGCTCCGCGTCGACTATCAGCCGCGGTTCGAGACGGTCGGGAAGTCCACGCCGGAGTTCATCGTCTCGCGGCTCGTCGCGAACGCGGGCGACCGCGGCGTCCGCGCCGGCTTCGAGCACCTGGCCGGCGCGGTCGGCGAGGAAGCGGTCCAGCGAACGCTCTCTGACGCCGAGTGGGCGGCGAACGATGACTGAGGAGCCGAGCGACGACGATCGGGAGTCCGCACCCGCGGAGCCGGGCCCCGACAGGGTCCGGTCGATCGCGGTCCACCGCGAGGACGTGGCGAACGCCCTGGAGGCGTCGCTCCGGAGCGACCGCGAGGTCGTCCTCCGCGTCACGCCGCCCTTCTCCGGCCGGATGCGCGCCCGGCTCCACGCGCTCGACGCGGGCGGCAGCGGTGTGAGTGACGGCGACGACGGCGGTTCGGGCGACGACGGCGGCGCTCCCGCGCCCGTCCACATCGACCCGCGGGCGCTCGTGGCGGACGCGCCACCGTACCCCGAGGCCGACGATACGGCGGCGGAACACCCCGGCGCCGACCTCGAAACGCGGCGCGAGCGACACGCCGCGAACGTCGAGGCGTGGCGCGAGACCGTTCGCGAGCGCGTCGGCTCGACGGTCGAGATCGAGGTCGACGGCGAGGACCGGACCGTCGACGTGAACGCGCTGGGATAGAGAGCGGGGGTCGGGAAGTCCCCCGAGCGGCCGGGCTCTTACAGCCGAATCCGCTCGACGGCGGTGCCCGCGTCCTCGAACGCCTCGTCGGTCGCGGCCGCGACGACGACGGTGTCCGCGTCGGTGTCCGCGTCGAGGTCGACCTCGAAGGCGCCCTCGTCGGGCGTCACGAGGCGCGACGTTTCGCGGGAGTGAATCGCCACGCGCTCGGCGTCCGTCTCGCCGGCGACGACGACCGCGTCCTCGACGAACTCGGCGGTCGCGGTCAGCTCCGGAGCTTCGGGGCGGTCGCGCTCGACGTAGCGCTCGCGGACGACCGTCGGGGTCTCCACCGGCTCGCCCGCGTCGACGCCGTGCGCCAGTCGGACGAACCCGGCCATCGACCACGCGAGGGGGGTCGCCCCCCCGGTCCCCTCGCCGAACTCCCAGCCGTACTTCGTCGGGTGTTCGCGGTCCCACACCTGCTCCGGCAGCATCAGTCCGGAGTTGCCGAAGCCGGCCATCGTCTCCAACAGCGTCTCGGGTTCGAGCGCCTCCTCGTCTGTGCCGCCGAAGGCGTCGGGCCCGTCCGCGCGAGCCCGCAGCTCGTACTCGCCGCGCTCGCCGGTGAAGATGGGCCAGAGGCGCCCGCGGCCGTCACCGGTGCCAGCCCACGGCGCGCCGGGATCGCCGACCGCGATCTCGCCGTACGCGTCGCCGACGTAGCGGTACCACGCGGCGCCGTGCGGCGTGTCGACGCGGATCGAGTCGTCGACGACGGAGACGGAGTTGCGGACGACCGGGTCGTCGGCGGGCTTGATCCCCAGTCGAACGAGTTCGAGGAAGCCGCCGTCGATTATCTCCCGCTCGTCGTACGTCGGGCCGTCGTTGGCGATGGTGCGCGGGCGACCCGACTCGGGGTTCCCGTCCGCCGTGACCCGGAGGTAGTACGGCGTCCGCTCGTGGCGGTCGGTCCCGGTCGTGGTCGCGCACCACTCCTCGACCCGTTCGGTCCAGTCGTCGGCGAGCGCTAGCCACGCGAGCGCGTCGGCGCGGAGCGAACCGGGCGACTCGGCCCCCGCCGACTCGCTGCCCTCGCGTCGGTCGGCCTCGGCGAGCGCGAGCGCCGCGCCGCAGACCAGCCCGGCGATCTCGGCCGCGATGCTCGACGGCGAGTAGCCGGCCTCCTCCTCCCACCGCTCCTGTGCGGTCTCGGGGCCGTTCTCGGCGATGTAGTCGAGCGAACGGGCGACCTGACCGTAGGTGTAGCCCGCGTCGTCGAGGGTCACGCCGCGCTCGTACAGCTGCCACGCCATCACGGAGGGGAACCCGATGTTGTCCATCTGCTCGCCGCCCCACCGGGTCCGCCCGTCGATGTACGTGTTCTGCGGGAGGAAGCCGTCGTCGTCCTGCTGGGTGTTGTACAGGTACGCCAGCGCGTCCGCGCCCCGTTCGAGGTCGTCCATCTCGATCAGCGCCGTGAACACCTGATAGAGGTCCCGCGACCAGACGAAGTTGTAGCCGTAGCCGCGGTCCTCCGCGGCGTACTCGGTCTCGCCCCACGGGACGGAGGGGCTCGCGATTCCCGCGCCCTCGTGGGCCTTGTCCTCGACCGCGGCCAGAGTCATCAGCGCGAAGCGGTACTGCGCCGCGAGGTCGGGATCGCCAGCGACCGAGTCGGGGAGATCGCGGTCGGCGAGCCACGAGCGCCACGTCTGGGCGTACGCGGCCGCGGCGTCGTCGAAGCCGCGGGCGAGCGCCCCTTCCGCCTCGTCGAGCGCGGTCGCGGTGTCCGAGTCCTCCGCGAACCCGAGCGCGACCGTGTCCGCGACCGCCTCCCCGCTGCCGACGAGACCCGCGAGGACGACGTTCCCGACCGCCTCGGACGACTCCTCGTCGTGCTCGCCGTCGCCGAACAGCGCGCCGGCCGCGTCGCCGCCGGCCGCGAGCGCGCTCGCCCAACCGAACCCGTCGCCGCTCGCGAGCGCGAGCGCGGGGGCGAACGGCTCGCCCTCGTCGTCGACGAGTTTGCCGGCCTCGCGGTCGGGTTCGTCCTTCCGCGCGAGCAGGTGCGCGCCCGCGTCGCCGTCGACGCGCTCCGCGCGGTCGTTCGTGCCGACGTTGGCGATCGTCGCGTCGACGAGCGCGTACACGTCGTACTCGCGGCTCCCCTCGAACCGGACGTCGGCGAGGATCGCGGTCCCGTCGGTGTCGACCGCGTACTCGACGGTGAGCGTCCAGGCGTGGCCGTGGCCGTCGCCGGTCTCGCGGATCGTCTGGACGTACGCGAGCGCGTCGTCGGCCGCCGGCTCCGTGGTCCGCTCGATCGTCTCCGTCGCCGTGACGTGCCCCGTCTCGTCGAACGTGCGGATCGCGTAGTCGGAGTCCGGGTCGGCGACGAGGAAGTCGAACGTCCGGACGTTCATCACGTCGATCCGGGGGAATCGGGCCTCGGTGAGCGCCCCCTCGGTGAGCGTGAACCACACCGGGACCGGCTCGTCGGACTCGTAGTCCGCGGGCGTGCCGACGCCGAACTTCCGGCCGGTGGTCCAGTGAGGCGCGGCCTCGGGGCCCGTCTCGCGGTCGTGCGGGACCGGCAGCTCGCCGTGGCTCGCGAGCGTCACCGTCGCGTCGATCCGGAGCGCGTGCGACCACGCGATGGGGGTCGCGCTGTCGAGGTCGCCGTCGTCGAACGCCTGCTCCGCGAACAGCCCCGCCTCGTTGACGAAGGGGCCGTCTGGCTCACAGAGCGCGTACAGGTCGCGCGCGTCGTCGAAGAGGGGATCGGAAGCGCCCCCGCGCTCCTCGACGACGCCCGCGAGCGTCGCCGCCGCGGTCGCGCCCCACAGCGTCGCGATCGACCACACCTTCGCGGCGCCCTGCTCGGCGGTCCGCCAGTCGTCGCCGGTGAACCTGACGAGCCCCTCGACGGCGGACGTCTCGCGGCGGAGCGCGTCGATCGTCTGCCGGACGTGGGTGTTGACGCGGTCGAAGAAGCGGTCGAACTCGCTCGTCGCGACGGAGTCGACCGACTCGGCGGAGCCCGAGCCGTCGGTGGCCGCGTCGTCGGTCTTCGGGCCGTCGCCGTCGGCGAGCAGGGCGGCGTACTCGGCGGTGGCGGTCGCGAGCGCGAAGGTGCTGGCGTCGGCGCGGGCGTCGCTCCCCTCGTCGCTGGCGCGCTGGAGGAACCGCTCCGTCTCGGGGTTCCAGCGGTCGTCGAGCCCGGAGAGGGCGGCGTTGGCGGCATCCGCGGCGTCGGTCCGAAGGGACTCGTCGACCGGCGCGCGCGCCACCGCGGCGAACGCCCGGAGGTACTCGGCGCCGGTGTGCGTGAACCGCCCCAAGGCGTTCTCCCAGCAGTTCTGACAGCGCCGGGGGAGCCCGTCGTCCTCGATCGTCTCGAAGAGGAACTCGACGGCGTCGGCGATCGTCTCGTCGATCCGGTCGCGCCACTCGGTCGGGAGGTCCGTCTCGCGCCGGAGGGTCGCGAGGAAGGCGACGACCGTCGCGGGCTGGTCGAGCTGGTCGTTCGGGCCGGGCGTCGCGTTCGCCCCCTCGATGCGGGCATTCGCCCAGCCGGGCGCGACCTTCCCGGAGTCGGCCCACACGCGGTGGGGCCACGAGCCGTCGGCGTCCTGCGTCCGGCAGAAGAAGCTCGCGGTCGCGAGCAGCTCCTCGTCGGCGTCGAGCCCGAGCTCGTCGCTCGCGCCGAGCAGCGCGGTCGACACCGTCGCCTCGTCGCGGAACCACGTGTAGCCGTACCCGCCGGAGGTCGAGTAGAACGGGTCGAACTCCGGGGCGGCGATCCGCGCGCCGGACTCCGCGGTGAGCAGGTCGAGCGCGCGCAGGTCGCTCGCGATCACCGACCGGCGTGGGGCGTCCTCCGGGACGTCTGGGCCGCGGCCGTCGGCGGCCTCGCGGAGGTCGTCGGCGTCGGGGTATGCGGTGGCGATGTTCGAGACGGCCTCGATGCGGCGCTGACGGTCGATCCCGTCGGTGAGCGCGTCCTTCGCGTCGTCGCCGGTGTCGCGCGCCGCCCGGCGGTCGACGACGGCGCGGCCGGCGAGCGTGACGCGCTCGGTGCGCCCGTCGCGCTCGAAGGGGGCGCGGACGACGACGTCGGGGGTGAGCCGCGAGTCCTCGCGGCGGTCGATCTCGCCGCGGTGCGGGAAGCCGTCGTCCGCCTCGCCGAGCAGCTCCGGGATCGTCCGCAGCCGCTGGCCGTGGGCGTTCGAGAGCCCGGTGGAGGCGGTGAGGAAGTCGTGTTCCGTGCGGTGGTACACCTCGACGACGCGGCCGTCGTTCGGTCCGGCCTCGTCGTGGACCATGTTGCCGACGCGGCCCTCGACCATGTCCGGCGAGAACGCGTAGGCGGCGACGAGCTCGGCGTCGGCCGGCGGCGAGCCGCGGAGCTCGACGTGGGTGAGGTGCGTGTCGCTCACCACGAGATCGAACTGGTGGACCGTGTAGCGGCCGGCGTCGTACTCGGTCTCGACGAGGGGGGTGTCGCCGTCGTAGTGCTGGCGGGTCGTCTCGAGGTCGTCGAACCAGCGGACGCCGCGCCCGGCGGTGATACCCATTCGCAGACGGTCGGCGCCGCCGACCTCGGAGAGGGAGTACGAACAGTCGTGGACGGTCCCGTCCGGTCCCACGTGGACCAGTCGGCCGTCGTCGCCGGTGAACGCCCCGGCGGTCATCGAGTGTTCCGCCGGATAGCGCTCCCCGCGCCGACGTTCGTGTTCCGTAAGGGCGGTACGCAGTCGCATACCCGCCCTGCGACTGCCGGAGTAAAAGCCTTGACGACCGCGGCGGGTAACCGGGCCGGAGGGTGGGAGCCCGAACTCCGCCGAAACAAGAGCAACACCGAAGGCCCCGGGCGTCGATGGGCGTCACATGCACCACCCCGGACCCCCCCGTTTCCTCGCGACGGGCGAACGGACGCAGCTGGCACCGAGAGATCCGAACCCCGACGCCGCGTACGCGTGGCGCGTCGCGGACGCGCCGCCCGACAGCGAGGCGACCGTCGGCGACGACGCCGTGACCGAGTTCACGCCGGACGTACCGGGCCGGTACCTGCTCGGCCTCGACGCCCCGGACGGCGACCACCTGCTCACGATACGCGCGTTCCCCGCGAGCTACGAGGGCGTCGACGTCGCGGGCGGGAGCGGGACCGCGATCCGCGACCGCGACCCGGACGACGAACCGGTGGACTACGCCGCGCGGGAGCGACACGAGGGAGTCGGCCGACCGCGCGTCCGCGTGGACGCGAGCGTCGCGTTCGACGGCGAGACGGGGGGCGACGGGAGCGAGGAGAGGGCGGACGCCGGCGAAGCGGTGTTCACCGCGGTTCCGACGCCGAATCCGGAGTCGACGCTCGACGCGGAGGACCTGTCCGTGACGTTCGTCGTCGACGACCGGGACGTCGCCGCGGCGGTCGCGGCCGGGCGGCCGAACCCGCGCGACGTGCTCCGGGTAAGCGACGACGGGCGCGGGCTTCGGGTTCCGCTCGCCGCCGTTCCGGAGCGGCTCCGGGTCCACGCCGTCGCGGTCGCTCGGGACCCCGGCGAGGACCCGCGGGTCAGCGTGGCCGACGCCGTCGCCGTCGAGCGCGTCGACGCCGGCCCGCCGGCGGGCGGTGAGCCGGGCGGCGAGGCAGTGTTGACGCCGGACGCGCCCGAGTTCGAGACGGTGCGGCTCAACGACCCGCCGGCGTGGACGGCGGACGCCTCCGTCTACGAGGTGTTCGTCCGCACCTTCGCGGACGCCGAGGAGGGCGAGGCGTTCGACGCGATCGCGGAGCGGATCCCGCGGATCGCGGAGCTCGGCGTCGACACGCTGTGGCTCACGCCGGTCCTCGGCCACGACGGGAAGCCGCACGGGTACAACATCGTCGACTTCTTCGACACCGCCGACGACCTCGGCGAGCGCGACGACTTCGAGGCGCTCGTCGAGACCGCCCACGACCACGGGATGCGCGTGCTGTTCGACTTCGTCGCCAACCACACCGCGCGCGACCACGAGTGGTTCCGGGACGCCTACGAGAATCCGGCGTCGCCGTACCGCGACCGGTACGAGTGGCAGGAGTCCGGGGAGCCGGGCACCTACTTCGACTGGGAGCTGATCGCGAACCTCAACCACGCGAACCTCGACGTGCGGCGGTTCCTGCTGGACGTGATCGACGAGTGGGCGCCGCTCGTCGACGGGTTCCGCTGCGACATGGCGTGGGCGGTGCCGGACTCGTTCTGGCGCGAGCTCCGCGACCGCGTGAAGGACATCGACCGGGAGTTCCTCCTGATGGACGAGACGATCCCGTACATCCCCGGCTTCCACGAGGGGATGTTCGACGTCCACTTCGACGCGACGCTGTACTTCCAGCTCCGGCAGGTGGGTCGGGGGGCGGAGCCCGCGGCGAGCGTCCTCGACGCGGTCGACCAGCGCGCCGAGATCGGGTTCCCCGACCACGCCGAGTTCCTCCAGTACATCGAGAACCACGACGAGACGCGCTACCGCGTCGAGTGCGGCGACGCCGCGGCGGCCGCCGCGGGCGCGGCGATCATGACCCTGCCGGGCGTCCCGATGGTGTACGCCGGTCAGGAGATCGGGCAGCGCGGGCGACGCGACGCGATCGCGTGGGACCAGGCGCGCGAGGAGGTGCGCGACCGCTACGAGCGCCTGCTCGCGACGCGACGCGATCACCCGGCGCTCGGGCCGGAGGGTGACCTCTCCCGCGTCGGGTACCACGTCGCCAGCGGCGATCTCTCCGAGCGGCCGGTCGTCGCCAGCGGGGACGTCCACCCGGACGACGTGGTCGCGTTCCGGCGACGCGACGGCGACGAGGATCTCGTCGTCGTGCTCAACTTCGCGCCGGCCGACGCGAGCGTCGCGGTCGACGTCGACCACGGCGAGCGCGACCTCGTGACGGGTGAGTCCTGCGTCGTCGAGGACGGCGAGGGGACCGAGCGGGTCCGCGTCGACGACGTGGCGGTGGTCTCGGTCGCGGGAGAGTGAGCGTCCGACCGGCCGTCTGAGACGCGCCCGGACGCAACGCTTGAGTCGGTGGGGATCACAGGGGGGCGTATGCGATTCGACCGCTCCGACGGCGTCTTCTGTCACGTCACCTCGCTGCCGGGGGCGTACGGGATCGGCGACCTCGGCGAGGGCGCCCGGGAGTTCCTCTCATTCCTCGGCGACGCCGGCGTCGACCACTGGCAGATCTGTCCGATCGGCCCGACGCTCTCCGTCGCCGGGGAGTCACCGTACCAGTCGCCGTCGGCGTTCGCCGGCAACCCGCTGTTCGTCGACCCCGACGGGCTCGTCGACAACGGGTGGCTCGACGGGGACGACCTGACGCCGGTCCCCGAGTTTCCGGCCGATCGCGTCGACTACGACGCGGTCCGCGAGTACAAGCTCCCGCTGTTGCGGACCGCCTTCGAGCGGTTCGAGGAGCGGGCGAGCGAGGCCGACCGCGCGGCGATAGACGAGTTCCGCGAGCGGGAGCCGTGGCTCGCGGACTACGCGCTGTTCAGGGCGCTCTCCGACGCGCGGCCGGAGGACGTCTGGACCGAGTGGCCGGAGCCGCTCCGGACGCGCGATCCCGACGCGCTCGCCGACGCGCGCGACGAACACGCCCGAGAGATCCGGTTCCGGGAGTTCCTCCAGTGGACCTTCGACCGGCAGTGGCGCGACCTGCGCGCGGCCGCGGCCGAGGAGGGCGTGTCGATCGTCGGCGACGTGCCGATCTACGTCGCGCTCGACTCCGCCGACGTGTGGGCGAGCCCCGAGGCGTTCCGGCTCGACGAGGGGAACCGCCCGACCGCGGTCGCGGGCGTCCCGCCGAACGCGGGCGACTCCGGCCAGCGCTGGGGGAACCCCCTCTACGACTGGGAACACCTCGCCGAGTCCGGGTACGACTGGTGGCTCGACCGGTTCCGACGGCTGTTCGAGCTCGCGGACGTGGCCCGGCTCGACCACTTCCTCGGGTTCGTGAAGTACTGGGCGATCCCCGCGGACAGCGACGACCCCGCCGACGGCGAGTGGCGCGAGGGACCGGGGCGCGACCTCTTCGAGACGGTCGAGCGCGAGCTGGGCGAGGCCCCGTTCATCGCCGAGGACCTCGGCTTCGAGGCGCCGGCGATGGACGAGCTGATGGCCGAGTTCGGCTTCCCGGGAATGCGCGTGCCGCAGTACGCCGACTGGTGTGCGGCGGGGAACGAGTACCAGCCGATGCACTACGGCGAGGGGGTCGTCGGCTACACCTCCACGCACGACACGGACACGTGGGCCGGCTACTTCGAGGACCTCCCGGCCGAACAGCGGGACTGTTTCCGGTACAACGTCGGCGCCGGCCCCGACGAGCCGAGCGAGTGGGCGATCATCGACGAGGTGTGGGGCTCGGACGCGATCCTCGCCGTGACCACGGTTCAGGACCTGCTCGGCCGCGGGAGCGAGTCGCGGTTCAACGAGCCCGGCACGCTCGACGGCAACTGGGAGTGGCGGGTGACCCCCGACGCGCTCGACGACGGCATCGCGGACCGGCTGTGGGAACTGGGCGGGAGACACGTGCGGTGAGCCGTGACCGGGCCCCTGCCCGACGCGCCGGTCGTCCACGTCCTCGTGATCGTCGCCGCGACCGGCTTCATCTGGCTCGGGAGCGGCTGGTTAGAGGAGGCCGCCGAGACGCTCTCCGGCTACTACGGGCTCCCGGCCGTGGTCCAAGGGTCGGTCGTCGTCGCGGTCGGGTCGAGCTTCCCGGAGCTCGTGAGCGTGCTGGTCACCGCCCTCACGGGCGTCTTCGACATGGGCGTGGGCGCGCTGGTCGGGTCGGCGATCTTCAACGTCCTCGTGATCCCCGCCGCGTCGGGGCTGAGCGGCGACAGCGAGCTGGAGGCCAACCGCGCGATCGTGTACAAGGAGGCGCAGTTCTACATGCTCGCGGTGTCGGCGCTGGTCGTGACGTTCGCGCTCGCGGTCATCTACTTCCCCGTGTCGACGGACCCGATCGTCGGGAGGATGCCGCGGTCGCTCGCGGTCATCCCGCTCGGGCTGTACGGCCTGTACCTCTTCATCCAGTACCAGGACGTCGACGACGCGGCGATGGAGCGCGTGCGCGACGGGATCGACCTCCGGCGGGAGTGGGCGAAACTGCTCGCGGGGCTCGCGGTGATCGTCGTCACGGTCGAACGGCTCGTCGCGTCGGTCGAGTCCCTCGGCGTCACCTTCGGCGTCCCTGAGTTCCTCGCCGGCGTCACGGTCGTCGCCGCGGCGACGAGCCTGCCTGACGCGCTGGTGAGCGTCCGGACCGCGCGCGAGAACCGCGGGACGACGAGCCTCGGGAACGTCCTCGGGTCGAACACCTTCGACCTGCTCGTCGCGATCCCGATCGGCGTGCTGATCGTCGGCGAGGTCGCCGTCAACTTCTCGACGGCGGTGCCGATGCTCGGCGTGTTGACCGTCGCGACCGTGCTGCTGTTCGTCACGCTCCGGACGAGCCTCGCACTCGACGACCGCGAGTCGTACGCGCTGCTGGCGGCCTACGGGCTGTTCGTCGCGTGGGTCGTCGCCGAGAGCGTCGGGGCGACGAGCGTTCTCAAGGGAGTGTAGCGGTTCGGGCGCGCCAGCGGCCTCAGTAAGAGTCCCGACCGATGATCAGGTACAGCAGCAGGCCGAGGATCGGCGCGAAGAAGACGACGAGCGCCCAGAGGACCGGCGGGTGCTCGCTGCGCGTCTGCGCGTCCGAGTACGTCCACACGATCATCGCGAGGTGGACGATGAGGAACACGAGGCTGATCAGGAGTGCGATCCCGGCGGCCGCGCCTTGGAGGAGCAACGGGGACATGCCGATCGACAGCAGAACGCCCCGAGTGAAGTGTTTTCGGATCCCCACCGAGACGGTCGCCGAAACCGGTATTCGTGAGTAGTGCGAACGCACGGCATGGTTAGCTCGGTGCGTGCGGTCGGCGTCGCAATCGAGTGTCTCGGGAGCGTCGCCCTGCTGGCGCTGTCGCGGGCCGTCGACGGCGAGGTCCGGGCGAGACCGCTCGGGGTCGGGTTCGCCGCCGGCTACTGCTACCGGCACGCGCGGGCCGCCGGCGACTGTCGCCGGTTCCGCGACCGTCCGGGCCGGACCCTCGGCGTCGCGCTGGCGTGGACGGCGCTCGGCGTCGCGCTCGACCGCTCGATAGACGATCCGGCGGCGAACCGAGCGTTCGCCGCGGGGCTCGGGCTGGGATCGGCCGGCTACTGGCTCGTACGGCGGGGCGAGTGAGCGCTGGCGGCGACCCGTCGGGGCCCGGCCGGTCCCCAGTCGGTCCCGCCGGAGCCCGAACCGTTTTGATCCCGCGGCGCCCGGTGCCGGTATGCGACTTCCAGTCGACGCGGACCGGCTCCGCGCGGACATCGAGGCGAACGCGGCGTTCGGCCGCGTCGAGACGGACGACCCCGAGGCGCACGCGCGAACGAACCGGACCGGTACCGAGGCGAACCGCCGGGCCAGAGACCGACTCGTCGAACGCTGCCGCGACGCCGACCTCGACGTGACCGTCGACGCCGTCGGGAACGTCCTCGGGACGTGGACCCCCGAGAGCGCGGACCCGGACGCGGCGCCGGTCGTCTCGGGGAGCCACCTCGACAGCGTCCCCGAGGGCGGGATCTTCGACGGGCCGCTGGGCGTGTACGCCGCGCTGGAGTCGGTCCGGGCGATGCGCGACGAGGGCGTCGAGCCGGACCGCCCGGTCGGCGTGGTGAGCTTCACCGAGGAGGAGGGCGGGACGTTCGGCAACGGCCTGCTCGGCTCGACCGTCGCGACCGGCGAGCTGGCGCTCGACGACGCGCTCGCGCTGACCGACGGCGACGGGGAGACGCTCGACGAAGCGCTGGAGCGGATCGGCTACCGCGGGGGCGACGCGGTCGACGCCGTCACGCCGACCGACGGCGACGGCGCGCCGACGACGATCGATCCCGCGTCGTGGGCGGCGTTCTACGAGCTCCACGTCGAGCAGGACACGACGCTGGAGGCGGCGGGCGCGGCGGTCGGCGTCGTGACGACGATCACCGGGATCACGCACTGCGAGGCGACGGTCGAAGGCGAGGCGAACCACGCGGGCGCGACCGCGATGGGCGAGCGGACGGACGCGCTCGCGGCCGCGAGCGAGTTCGTCCTCGACGTCGAGGCCGCCGCAAACGAGGTCGTCGAGTCGTCGTCGCCGTCGGCGGTCGGCACCGTCGGATCGCTGTCGGTCGAGCCGAACGCGACGAACGTCGTGCCCGGGCGCATCGAGGCGGGCGTCGACGTCCGCGACGTCGAGGCCGCGTCGATGGAGGCGATCGTCGACGCCGCGCGCGAGTCGCTGGCGCGGCTGGAGCGCGAGCGGGGGGTCGAGACCGCGTTCGAGCGGCCGTTCGACGTCGCGCCGACGGGGATGAGCGACCGCCTCCGCGAGGCCGCTCACGACGCCGCCGACGCGGCGGGCCGGGAGGCGATCGACCTCCACTCGGGGGCCGCCCACGACGCGATGCGGGTGGCTCGCGTCACGGACGCGTCGCTCCTCTTTGCCCCCTCGCGCGACGGGATCTCGCACAACCCGCGCGAGTGGACCGACTGGGCGGACTGCGCCGCCGCGACGGAGGTGCTGGCGGGGGCGCTCGCGCGGGTCGCGACCGAAGAGTGACCCCCCTCGACGCCGGTCGGCCCTGAGACTGGACGGCGAGACGGCGTCGGACCTCCCGCGACGGCACAACCGTTTTGCCGGTCGGCCGCGAGCGACGAGCGTGAGACGACCGATCGGACTCGCGTCGCTCGCGGTCGGGCTGCTCGCCGGCGTCGCCGGGACCGTCGCCGGAACCACCGACGCGCTCGCCGACTGGCCGCCGATCGGCGGGTACCCGGCGTCGACCGTCGTCGGCCGGTCGCTTCTCGTCGTCGCCGTGGTGGGGCTGGTCTACGGGAGCTACCTGCTCGCGGTCCGCGTGCTGACGCGCTCCGCGAGCAAGCGCCGAGCGCACAACGTCCGGAACCTGCTCCGCCTCTCGTTCGGGATCGTCGGGACCGTGGCGACGCTGGCGGTGGCGACGGAGAACTGGCTCGGGCTCCTCTTCTCGCTGGGCGTCATCGGCTTCGCGATCACCTTCGCGCTCCAGCAGCCGCTGCTGTCGCTGATCGCGTGGGTGTACATCGCGGTCAAGCAGCCGTTCGGCGTCGGCGACCGAGTCCGGATCGACGACGCGAAAGGCGACGTGATCGGGGTCGACTTCCTCGTGACGACGCTGTGGGAGATCAACGGCGAGCTGGTGACGACGAACCAACCCTCCGGTCGCGTGGTCACCGTCCCGAACAGCGTCGTCCTCTCGTCGAACGTGGTCAACTTCGGCGGCGGGGGATCGCCGTACGTCTGGAACGAGGTCCCCGTCCAGGTCGCCTACGAGACGGACCTGGAGTTCGCGCGTTCGGTGATGATCGAGGAGGCGACGGAGATAGTCGGCCGGGAGATGGCCGACGGGATCGCCGCCTACCGCGAGGCGCTCGCGGAGACGCCCGTCGAACTGGAGGTCACCGACGGGCCGAGCGTCAACGTTCGCCAAGAGGAGTCGTGGGTGGAGCTGCGCGTCCGGTACCTCACGCACCCGCGGCGCGGCCAGCGCGTGAAGAACCGGCTGTACGAGCGGATCCTAACCCGGTTCAACGAGAACCCGGACCGCGTCGCGTTCCCGGTGAGCCGGAACCGGTGACGACGGGACGGGGCGCGCCCGCCGTTCGCGGACGGCCCGGCGCAGTGAAGTATAAGTACGGTCGTGGCGCCCGGCGCGGACGTGAGCGTTCGCGCTGGCGGTGAGGGTAGATCAGAACGAAGCGGCCGCACAAGCAGTTTTCAGGCGTTTTTGGCGCGATATCGTCGGGCACAATAGTAGGCAGATTTATATACTCTCGGAACTAACTACACGTTAACAGACTGGCGATTCGCGGACCTCGCTGTATTTTCGCCGGGGGATCGTCGGAGTAGACCCATGACAGAGATAGAGACCTACAGCGACGGCGGCACGGAACGGGAACGACGGGCGGACTCACGGGACGCGTCCGCGAGCGGAGAGCGCGCCCGGGCGAGGGCGTCGGAGTCGTCCGGCGACGAATCGACGGCGGCGAGCGAGCGCGGACGCGAGCGGATCACGACCTGCCCCGAGTGCGGCGGCCGGCTCGCGACGGACACGGAGCACGGCGAGACCGTCTGTGACGACTGCGGGCTCGTCGTCGAGGAGGACTCCGTGGACCGCGGCCCGGAGTGGCGCGCGTTCAACTCCAACGAGCGGGACAGCAAGTCCCGCGTCGGCGCCCCGACGACGAACATGATGCACGACAAGGGGCTCTCGACGAACATCGGCTGGCAGGACAAAGACGCCTACGGCAAGTCGCTCTCCGGGCGACAGCGACGTCGGATGCAGCGGCTACGGACGTGGAACGAGCGGTTCCGCACCCGCGACTCCAAGGAGCGCAACCTCAAGCAGGCGCTCGGCGAGATCGACCGCATGGCCAGCGCGCTCGGCCTCCCGGACAACGTCCGCGAGACCGCCTCTGTCATCTACCGGCGCGCACTGAGCGAGAACCTCCTCCCCGGGCGCTCCATCGAGGGCGTCGCGACCGCGGCGCTGTACGCCGCCGCCCGGCAGGTGGGGAACCCCCGGAGCCTCGACGAGTTCACGGCGGTCTCGCGGGTGGACAAGATGGAGCTCACCCGGACGTACCGCTACGTCATCCGCGAGCTCGGGCTGCGCGTTCAGCCCGCGGACCCGACGAGCTACGTCCCGCGGTTCGTCTCGCGGCTCCACCTCTCGGAGGAGACCGAGCGCCGCGCCCGCGAACTGCTCGACGACGCCGCGAGCGCGGGGATCACGAGCGGTAAGTCGCCGGTCGGCCTCGCCGCCGCCGCCGTCTACGCGGCCGCGCTCCTGTCGAACGAGAAGGTGACGCAGAGTCAGGTGTCCGACGTTGCCGACGTCTCGGAGGTCACCATCCGGAACCGGTACAAGGAACTGCTCGACGCGAGCGGCACCGTGAGCGCCTGAGCCACCGCCACAGATCGGTCCGACGCTCAAGACGAGCGTCGCGGTCGCCGATCCTCGCCGTCACTTACGTTTTTAACGCCGCCGGCTGTAGGGGAAGGCATGGTTGACGCGTTCGTCAGACTCGTCTGTCCGGAGTGCGGCAAGGAGTGGCAGGACAACCCCGCCGAGCTTCAGGATCTCCGGTCTAACTTCAGCTGTTCCGCGTGTCACGCGACGCGACGCCTGACGGAGTTCATGCGAACGGAACGCGACCTCGAGGCCGTCAAGCAGTTCCAGTAGCGCTCGCCGGAGCCGAGATCCGAACAGTCTGCCGGTACGCCCGCCGCTCGGGTGCTCCTCAACCGCCTGCTTCTCGATCGGTGCTTCTCGCCGCGCAGTGACACCTGTCGCTCGCGGCACGTGCGGCGCCGGTGATGGTCAAAAACGATCCTTAACGATTTATCGAGAACACACTTCTCCGCCCCGCTACTCGCGATATACGCGAATAGTGTGGTAACGTGGCTCAAGATAATAATATAAACCTCCGGTAGCAAAGGACTGGTACTCATGAAGAAGCAGGAGCTCATCCATCTTCACGGTCTCCTCGCGGAGGTACGAAAACAGTGCGAGTTCTGGGACGACGACGTCGACCTCGAGGCGTACGAGGAACTGGGCGTGAAACCGACATCGATTCACAAGTCGAAGACCGACCACAAAGCGGCCGTTTTCAAGCTGACAGAGGGAATCACTGAGCCGATGGAGTCGTCCGAATCGGAGCCGCTGGCCCCGACGGCCGACTGAGACGTTTACTGCGCACTACTCCTCGCCGACCGCCCGAACGCTGACCAGCGTCGCGACCGTTCGCCGACCGTCAACAGGCAGCCCCGAGACGGCGACCGGCGTTCGAGGCCTGTCGCCGTCCCGTCGTCGCGGCACTCGGCCCACTCTCAGGGGTCGGAGCCGCGACGGTCCGGCTCGGACTCCTCCTCCGCAGCCGGCGTGTCCTCCGTGCGGTCGCTCTCCGCCGAATCGATCTCGGTGACCGAAAGCACTTCCAGCGGGATATTTCGGAGGCGCTTGCCGATCTCCTTGCGCGCGACGCGGCTGGCGTGTTCGTCGCGGTCGACGTTGAACACGTCCATTCGAAGCTCCAAGGCGACGAGCGCCTCGTCGGCCGCGACGAACGCCGGGTCGAGCCGCTCGCCGCTCGGCGACGTCCGCGTCCCGGCGTCGATCTCGACGTAGTTGAGATCCGGGTTGAGCATCTCACCGGTCTTCGAGATTGCGATCCGGACCGCCTCGTCGGCGGTGTCAACGTCGTACACCGGAACCGCGGCCTCGACGACGACTCGGCAATCCATCACGATAGATAGTATCACGCGAACGAGTATCAAACTTCGGCCGTAAACGGATCCGAACGGCCGAGACGGCCGCCGTGCGGGAATCCCCGATCACTCGCCGCCGGCGCGGAGGTAGTAGAACACGTACGTCTGCGCGTAGCCGGCGAACTCGCCGCCGAGCCGCTCGCGGATCGCCCGGGACGTCTCGGCGTAGCTCCCGCGGTCGCACTCGGGGTAGTACTCCTCGATCGTGGTGCGGATCCAGGTGTCCAGCGGAACGGCTTCGAGGAATCCCAGCGAGAACAGCAACACGCAGTCGGCGACCTTGTCACCGACGCCGACGAACCGAGTGAGCGACTCACGCGCCTCCTCGTAGGGGAGGTCGGCCGCCTCCAGCGGGTCCGCCTCGTCGCTCGCGACCATCTCCGCGGTCCGCTGTACGTACGGCGCGCGGTACCCTAACGAGAGGTCGCGGAGCTCTTGCTCGGTGCGCGCGGCCAGCTGCTCGGGCGTCGGAAACGCCCGGAGCGTCTCGTCGCCGAGCGCGACCGCGTCGCCGTACGTCTCCCGGAGACGTCGCTGCATCCCGTGAATCCTCGCGACGCGCATCTGCGCCGAACAGATGAAAGATATCAGACAGGGGAAGACGGGATCGCGCGTCAACCGCATTCCCTCGTAAGACTCGTACGCGCGCTCCAGAAGCGGGAGGTCCGGCGTGGCGTCTAAGATTGCGTCGAGGTCGTCGTCGAGGCGGAGCAGGTGCGTCAACAGCGGCTCGGCGTCCGCCGACGCCTCCCAGTGAAGCGTTCCGTCGTGGACGCCGCCTTCCTGTCGAACCCGGACCGCAACGCGCTCGTCCGTCACGCCGGAGATCGGGTCGACGACCGTCTCGTACCACGCGTCGCCGCCGTGCGCGTGGAGTTCGGCGTACGTCTCGCCGTCCGCGCGGTTCCAGAGGTAGCTCTGGCCGCTCTCGAGGGTCGCCTGAAGGTCGAACGGTCCAGCCAGCTCGCCGACGTCGATCGCCCCGCGTTCCATCGTCTTCGGTCAGGGTCCGGGCAGGGATGCGGGTTTCGGTCCCGAACCGCCGCCGAGGACGGGTTTTTGTCCGCCCGTCTCCTACCCGACGTATGCCGACGTACAGGCGGACGACTCGGGTGCCGGCCCCGATCGAGGACGTGTGGGAGTTTCACTCCACGGTCGACGGACTGCGAGAACTCACCCCCGACTGGATGCGGCTCCGCGTCGGCGGCGTCACGGGACCGGACGGGTCGCCCGACCCCGAAGTCCTCGTCGCCGGCTCAGAGATCGAGATGTCGATCCGGCCGTTCGGAGCCGGTCCCCGACAGCGGTGGACCTCGCGGATCGTCGAGCGCGAGCCCGACGGGACGACGCCGCCCGAGCGCTCCGCTCGGTTCGTCGACGAAATGGACGACGGCCCGTTCCGACGGTGGGAACACACGCACGCGTTCTACGCCGACGGGGACGAGACCCTTCTCGTGGACACGGTCGCCTATCGACTGCCGCTCGGCCCGCTCGGTGACGCGGTCGGCCCGATGGCGAAAGTCGGATTCGAGGGGATGTTCCGCGACCGGCACCGCCGGACGGTCGAGCGGTTCACCGAGAACTGAACTCCCGCACCACTGGGGGTCACGGCACCGCTACGACGGCGCGACGCGGGCGGCGTCTGCCCCGAACGTCAACTCGAAGACGGCGCCGTCGTCGTTGCGAGCCTCGACGTTCCAGTCGTGTGCCGCGACGATCCGGTCGACGATCGCGAGACCGATGCCGGAGCTGCCCGCCGAGGAGACGCCCGAATCGAAGATCGTCTCGACGAGATCCTCCGGGATCCCCGGCCCGTCGTCGGCGATATACACTCCTCTGACGCCACCGTCTTTCGTGAGCGGCCCGATCTCTATCGCGACGTCTCGACCGCCGTGGTCGATCGCGTTCCGGAAGAGGTTCTCGAACGCCTGACGGAGTCGGCTCGGGTCGGCCTCGACGCGACCGACCTCGTCGGCGATGGTGAGCGTCGCGTCCGGCGCCCGTACCGAGCGCCACGCGTCTTCCGCGATCGCCTCGATCGGCGCCGGTTCCGTCTCGCCGATCACCTCTCCGCGACGCGCGAGCATCAGGAGGTCGTCGATCAGCGTCTCCATGCGGTCGACCGCCCCGCTCATGGCATCGTAACGCGCGGCCGAAATATCGGATTCAGAGAGGGAGAGATACCCGGACAGCACGTTGAGCGGGTTTCGGAGGTCGTGCGAGACGACCGCGCTGAACTGTTCGAGCTGTTCGGCCTGCCGGCGGAGCGCCGTTCGCCGGTCGTTGCGCGCCATCGCGTGCGCGATCAGGTCACCGACGGTGCGATACAGGTTCACTTCCTCCTCCGACCAGACGCGCCGCTCGTCGGACTCGAACGCGATGACGCCCCGCAGTTCCCACTCGTCGACGAGTGGAACGTGAACCGTCGCCGGTGGCCCGTCGGCGGTCAATTCCGGTTCTTCGCCGTCGAGCGCCGGGCCGGGAGCGGACGAGCGCGCAACGTTCTCGAACGTCGATAGCTGCTCCGGATCGGGGAAATCCTCGAACTGCCGCGGCGCCGGATCGAACCCGTTCGGACACCAGCTACACGTGGGCGTGAACTGTGTGTCCTCTTCGCGATAGCAGACGATCCGGTCGAGCTCCGCGTGCTCGCCGATATTCCCCATTGTCCATTCGATTTTCGTACTGATCTCGTCGGTACGGCTGCTCATCAGCGTCGTCCCCGCGTCGAGTAACACCGTTGCGATGCGGGCGACGTCTTCGTCGCCCAACTGGACGCGATCCGGGTCAACGGCGCTCGCGAGTCGTTCGACGAGCGGGTCCGAGCCGCTGACCACACCCGAGGGAGAGTTCCCTCCGGCGTCGACGGCGTCAGTCACGCCGGCGGACAGCAGCGTCCGGATCGTGTCCGTCTCCGGGGCTTCGACGATCGCGATCACCGGCACATCCGACGGGAGCATCGCGAGGCGGTCGGCCACCGCGTCGTCGGTCACGGCCGTCGCGGTGACGACGACGCCACAGGTCGCGTTCAGCGTTCCCTCGCCGTCCCGGGCGGTGTCCAACTCGGACGGCGCGAATGCGCGAAACGTCGGCCCATCCGCACCCCATGCGACGTCGACCGCTCGGGCCACACGTTCGCTGGCGCTCTCGTCGTCGCCCACGAACGCGACGACGGTTCGCCGGTCCATACCCGAGTCTGGCTTTCGAAACTCTTCAACGTTCACCCCCAAATATCGGCGCTGAAAACGCTACGACCGGTGAGCGGTCGCGGTGACGTAAATCCCGACGAGGACGACGCATCCGCCGGCGACCGTCGCGGGCGTCGGCGCCTCCGACAGTAACACGAACGCGAGCAGCGTCGCGCCGACCGGCTCGCCGAGGAGGGAGACGGAGACGACGCTGGACTCGAGATGCCCGAGTGCCCAGTTGAGAACGGTGTGACCGAGCAGACCCGGTCCGGCCGCGAGCCCGGCGAACAGGAGCCACTCTCGGGCGGGGTATCCCGTGATCGGGTGTCCGCCGGCGAGAACGAACCCGAACAGAACGACCGCGCAGACGCCGTATACGACCGTAACGTAGGGAACGAGGGAGATTCGCTGCCGCAGCGAGCGGCCAGCCAACACGTAGCCCGCGGCGGCGACGGCCCCCGCCAGCGCCAGCGCGTTCCCGTACAGGGGGCGGGGACCGACCGCCACGCCGGCGAGGAGATCGCCGATCGACATCGACGCCATCCCCCCGACGGCGACAGCGATACCCGCGGCCGTGCGACGCGTGACGCGTTCACGCAACAGCAGCCACGCCCCGACCGCGACGAACACCGGCTGCGCCTGAACGAGCGTCACGCTCGCGGCGACGCTCGTCCACCGGAGGCTCTCGAACCAAGCCGCGAAGTGGACCGCGAGCGCGACTCCCGACAGGACCGCGAAGGCGAGGTCGCGAGATCGAATCCGCGCGAACTCCCCGCGGTACCGCCACGCCGCGACCGCGGCCAGCGGCAGAGTCGTGAACAGGACCCGGTAGAACGCCGCGACCGAGCTGGGCGCGTCGCTCAGACGGACGAGAATCGCGCCCGCACTCACCGCGGCGACCGCTCCCGCCAGCCCGAGCTTCGGCGACACTACCGGCTTCGAACTCATCGGGTGCTCCGACCGTTGGAGCAGCGGGCGCTTACGGGTTTCGAGAGTTGCCCGGTCGGCACGGGGGAGAAGGGTTCGCGGCGGCCGCGCGACAGACGGCGCCGACGGAGATTTCACTCCCCGACGCGAACGAGCGCTCATGTGTGCGGACACGTTCGGCGTCGGCATCAGCGTCGCCGAGACTGAGCTCCGAGTCGTCGTCGGCGTTCCGTCCGATATCGACGCCGGATGGACCGACCCCGAGGCGTTTCAGTCCCTCGTGACGGACGCCGTATGGGAGCGCCTAGACCGACGCCCGACACTGGAGGCCATCGCCGCGCAGTACGACACCGGCGAGACTGCGGCCCTCGGGAGCGTGACGCTGGAGCCGGACGGCACCGTAGTGGAGGCCGACCTCAACCCCGTCGCCGAGACCGATGACCGATTCGGAGCCGACGACCGACCCGAAACCGGCGGTTAAAGAGCCGAGTTCGGCACGGCATCGCCTCAGTCGTCCGAATCCGTCGCCGCGAGGGCAGCGCCGACGGCCCACGTCCGATCGGGCCGGTAGGCGGTGAGATCGTATCGGGTCGAGCCGACGGTGTTTCCCCACGTGTCCAGCGCGCCGAGGGTGACAAGCCCTGACAGAGTCGCCCCCAGCGTCCGCGGCGTCGTCTCAGGCTCCATCAACGCGGCGTGGACCTGCTTCGACTGCGGGTAGTTCCGATCGCACGCCTCGATGCCCCGCTTGGCCTCGGCCCAGTGGCGACGGACGTATCCGAAGGTCGTGGGATCGTCGCGAGAGAGTCGCTCCACCGCCGCCGCCACCTCCGTACCGACCACGGAGTCCACGCGGGCACCAGCCCGTGATAGCAGCTCTCCGGACGCCTCAAACGAGCACCCAATCGCGATCCGAGCCGCCCGCCCGCGTCCTCGTTCGAGGAGACCGTCTACGAACGTGACTGCCGAGTCAACCCCTTCCCGAACAGCGAGCGGTGCGAGGTCGTCGACGACCACGTCGACCGTCCCCGAAGGAGTGCTGTTTAGGTGGTTGGAGACGGCGTCGAGAATTCGCTCATTCTCGGCGGCCCGTCCAAGTACCGTGTACGCAAGCCCGGCGTTCGGCATCGTATGCGTCGAGGCGGCGGCTCCGCTGCGAGCGACGTCGTTCGCGTCCACTACCGCCTCTCGGTGCGGCGGTCCCGTCGTCGTTCGATCCCAGCCGCTCCGCCACGTCTCGACGTCGGTCCCGAACAACACGGACACGACACGCTCGGAGGCGACTCCGTCGCGTCCCGACGGGCGGTCGCCGCAGACGAGTCGCACCGTGCTGTTCGATTCCTCCATGATACGTTAGGTTCAGCGACAAAAGTCATAAACTTACGGATGGAGCTATTAGTACTGATATGTGTTCTAGCGAGTTTATCACTGTTCGGCCGTTCGGTTGCTAGTACGCAGTCGTCCGCGACAGAACTCTCACACGGCGCCGGACCGGACTGATACCGCTTCGCGTCGCGCCCGTGTTCGCTGACGGCAGTTGCTATCGCTATCTCACGAGTTCGCGGGATATGAAGAAAGCCCACGGACGCGCTGTCCGTGGGCTGAGTGGGATGGTTCCCGTATGAATGGGCAGGCGGCGACCCGTGGTTCCCAGAAGATCGCTCACTCCAGTACTTCACGGTA
>NZ_SGUC01000032.1 GCF_005435165.1 Halorubrum sp. GN11_10-6_MGM
ACGAAGAAGTGGTCCGACTCGAACGGCACCGTCTCGACGCCCAGTTCCCCCGCCCGCTCGACCACGGGGCTCCACTCCGCGGTCGAGTCCCGAGTCCCGTAGATCACCCGCGTCGGTACGCCGAGCGCGACGAGGTCGTCGAGCGCGGCGACCGCGTCCGCGTCGGGGTTCAGGCGCGCCGTCGGCGCGAGCGCGCAGACGGCCGCGAGGTCGGGACGGGACGCGGCCGCGACGAGCGCGACCGTCCCCCCGAACGAGAAGCCGAACAGTCCGACGCGGTCGTAGCGCTCGCGCGCCCACTCCACCGCCGCGTCAGCGTCCGTCGTCTCCCCGTACCCCTCGTCCCAGTCGCCGTAGTCGAACCGGAGGCAGTCGACGCCGCGTTCGGTCAGGGCGTCGCTCACCGCGACCAGCCGCTCGTCGCCGCGGTGGCCGCGCTGCTGCGGGTGGGGCGGACAGGCGACGACGACCGCGTCGGCGCGGGGCGCGCCGCCGGAGCCCTCTCCTTCGCTCTCGGCCCCCGCGCCGTCGCTCGCAGCCGAGTCGAGCGTGGCGCGCACGTCGCGGCCGCCGGGGATCAGGACGGTGTCGCTCACGGGTGTCGGATCTGGTCGTCGTCGTCGCTCCCGCTCAGGGAACCTGCGTCACGCGCTCGACGCCGTCGAGCTCCGAGAGATCGGCGGCGAGCGCCTCCTGATCGACGGTCGCCTCGTAGTAGAACACGATGTCGAAGGCGCCGTCGCGGAGCAGCTGTTGACACTCCCAGACGAACTCCTCGCCGTCAAGCGTCAGCCCCTGAAACTGGTTCGACGAGAAGTCCGTGTCGTCGTTGCCCGCCTCGATGTACGTCTCGCCTTTGCCCGCGTGGTCGGCGATGACTTCGTTGGCGGCGACCGTCAGTTCGTGCATCTCCAAGTCCTGTTGCCCGTCGAGGTCCGTGTGGACGATACAGCCCAGCAGCTCGATGTCGCCGGGCTCTAAGAGGGCCTTCGTCCGGGCGTACAGGTCCGCGTCGACGGTCTCGCTCATGGTCGACCCTTCCCGCTCCCGTAATAAACGGGTGACGGTTCCCGCGGCGATCCGGGCGGCCGCAGAACCCGCGTTTTCAGCGCCGCAGCGACACGACCGCGTCGTCGCCGTCCCTCTCGGTTTCGACCAGCCCGTCGTCAGCGAGGTCGTCGACGAGCCCGCGGAGCCACTCTCGGCCGTGTTCGCCGTCCGGCGCGTAGTCCACCCGGATCCGGTGGCCGAGCGTGTCTAGGTCCATCTCGTCGTGTTCGCCGAGCAGCCGGACGATCCGCCCGCGGAACTGCCGGCGGCTCCCCTCGAAGCTCGGCTGCTCGGGCACGTCGGGCGCGGTGAAATCGCCAGTCTGGTAGGCGTGACACCACTCGCGCCATGGACAGCCCGCCTCGTCACAGCGGGGCTTCTTCCCACAGGCGACACCACCCAGTTCCATGATGGCGTTGTTCCAGACGCGGGATTCTCCGGGCGGCATAAGAGCGCTCGCAACGGTTTCGTAGTCTGGTTCATCAGCATCATGTATTTCCGAAAATGCGCGGTACAGCACCCGCTTCACGTTGGTGTCGACGACGGCGTCGCCGTTGTCGAACGCGAACGACGCCACCGCGTTGGCGGTGTACGGGCCGACGCCCATCAGTTCGGAGAGTCCGTCCGGGTCCTCCGGGAACGACCCGTCGAACTTCCCTTCGACCTGTCCGGCCGCCTCGTGGAGGTACTTCGCTCGGTTGTTGTAGCCGAGCGAGTGGTCCGACCAGAAGGCGACCACGTCGGCGCGGTCGGCCGCGTCGAGGTCGGCGGTCGTCGGCCACTCGTCGAGGAAGTCCTCCCACGCGGGCACGACCCGATCGAGCTGGGTCTGCTGGCTCATCACCTCGCTGACGAGGATCTCGTAGGGGTCGTCGGTGCGGCGCCACGGGAACTCGCGGTGGTCGGTCTCGTACCAGTCGACGAGCGCGTCGCGGACCGCGTCGAGGTCGGCCGGGAGTTCGGGGACGCTCTCCGCGTCGGTCATATCTCCGGTCCGGGCGGGGGCGGTTTATCGGTGCTGGTCCCCGTCGGCGCGGACCGGGGCCATCGTCCGCGGGTCGCGGTCGGGTCCCGGGTACTCCCCGCTGACGGCGTCCGGGTACAGCTTCGCCGGATCGAACACCGCCGCGAACGCCCGCGGCTCTCTGACGCTCACGGGGAGGCGGTCGCGCAGCCCGGCCGCGGCCCGCGGCCCGGTCAGCGAGGGATCGAGGCTCACCACCTGCATCGCGCCGCCGCGGTAGGCGGACGCCAGCGCGGGGTGATCGCCCGGCGGCTGCGCCACTGGCTCGCGCCACGACTCGGCCGCCGCGCGCCAGTCGGCCGCCAGCTCTGGGTCCGAGAGCGACGCGATCACGGCCTCGGCGTCGTCAAGGAGCGGGTCGCTGGCGACGAGCGCCGTCCACGCGTGCGACCGGAGCGCGTCGAGCGCCTCGCGCGCGTCGCCGCCGACGAGGAGGTCCGCCGCGAGCGCGTCGGCGTCGGCGACGACGCGGGCCGGACTCGGATCGAGGGGCTCGGCGGCGACGTCTCCGCGGTCCGATGCGTCGTCGCCGTCAGCGGCCCGGTCCGCTCCCGACCGCACGTCGCCGAGCGCGCGCCGCACGTCCGCCTCGTCGAGGTCGCCGCCGGTCGCGGCCGCGCGGTCGAACAGGTCGGCGAAGGTCATGCCACGTCGTCGTCGCCGCGGGCGTATCGTCCTTGCGGCCGCGGTCGGGAGACCGAGGCGCGCCGCCGTCCCCCGAGCCCGGACTTATTGCTCCCCCGGACCGAAATCGCCGGCGTGAGCGACCGATCCGCCGACGGTCCGACCGTCGCCGTCCCGCAGGTAGCCGTCGACGACCTCCGCGTCGACGCGAACGTCGACCGGTTCCGGCGCCGAGCGGCCGACCTCCCGGACGGGATCGACCTAGTCGTGTTCCCCGAGTACGCGCTCACGGGGTTCGCGGCCGACGAGCGGCTCCGGGAGGCCGCGCTGCGCCGGGAAGTCGCGCGCGAGCGGCTCGAATCCGTTTCGGAGGCGGCCGACGCCGCCGTCGTCGCGGGCTACGCCGAGCGCGACGCGGGGACAGTCTACAACGCGACCGCGTACGTACTGCCGCCGGACCGCGCCGCGGACGAGGGCTCTGCCGCGACCGCCGACCGCGGCGGCCACGCAGTCTACCGCAAACGCCACCTCTGGGCCGACGAGGCCGACTGGGTCGCCCCCGGTGGCGAGCGCGTCGTCGTCGAGACGCCGGCCGGACCGACCGGTCTGCTGACCTGCTACGACCTCAACTTCGTCGCGGAGAGCGCGTGGTTCGCGGAGCGCGCCGTCGACGCGCTCGTGGTCGTCGGCGCGTGGCCGGCGGACCACGTTGCGAACTGGCGGCTCCTCTGTCGCGCCCGCGCGCTCGACGGCGTCAGGTGGGTCGTCGGCGCCGGCCGCACCGGGAGTTCCGGCGGCGGGCGCGGGACCGACGAGGCGACGTACGCCGGCAACTCCCTCGTCGTGCGCCCCGACGGCGCGGTCGCAGCCGAACTCGACCGCACGCGGGCGACGTTGACGGCCACCCTCGACCGCGAGACGCTCTCTGCGCAGCGGGAATTGGTCGGCGCTGTCGACGGAGGATAGAAAATAATCTTTTCAATCCTGAAAGAGTAGTTTTCTCAGTAGCAACTATTAAGTGGGTCGCGCGCGTACGTGAAGCTGAAATGAGTACCCAGAAGCAGGCCCGTCAGCGATACGGCGACGTTCACGAGAGCGAAGCGCTCCGCGTCCCCGAGGAGAAGGCCGAGCAGCTCGTCGACGCGCTCAACAGCGACCTCGCGGCGACGTACGTCCTCTACCACCAGATCAAAAAGCACCACTGGCTCGTCGAGGGCGCCGAGTTCCTCGACATTCACGAGTACCTCGGCGAGGTCGCGGCCGACCTCGAGGAGGGCGCCGACGTGCTCGCCGAACGCGCGCAGGCGCTCGGCGGCGTGCCGCTCTCCGGCGGCGCGAACTACGAGGAGCACGCGCCGGTGACCCCCGAGGACGCCGACGCCTACGACATCCGGACGTCGCTCGAACACGACCTCGAGATGTTCGGCGACATCACCGAGCAGCTCCGCGAGCACATCCAGCTCGCCAACAACCTCGGCGACTACAACACGGAAGAGCAGCTCCGCGACATCCTCGAAGATGTCGAGGAACACGGCCACCACATCGAGCACTACCTCGAAGACGACACGCTCGTCACGAGCGAGACGCTCGAATAAATCGGCCGCGGCGGACCGCTTCCGGGGCGTTCCGGACCCCGATTCTTCGAATTTTCAGACCCCTGAGCGGCGCCGCCGTCGCGGGCGACCGCCCCCTCAGTCAGTCCGGATCGGTCAGTCGAGGTCGGGCGCCCGCTCGCCGGCCGGAATTACGATCTCCAGCCAGTTCTCCTCGGGCGGGAGCGGACAGGAGAACGTCTCGCTGTACGCGCAGAACGGGCTGTACGCGAGGTTGAAGTCGACGGTGACGCGGTCCCCGTCGGCGAGTTCACTCTCCGGCTCCAGTTCCATGTACCGACCCTGGTGGTACGTCTGCTGACCGGTCGTCTTGTCGCGGAACGGGACGAAGACGGCGCCGTCGTCGCCCTCCTGTCGGTAGCCCGCGAGCGCGTGTTCCTCGCCGTCGATCTCGAACTCGAACGTGACGATCCGGAGGTACCGAACCGGGTTGCTCGCGGTCGTCTCCATCTCGACCGGCTCGGGGTCGTCGTGGACCGTGACGGTCGACTCGACGCGGTAGTCGGGATCAGGCGGGAAGTAGTCGAGTCCGTCGAACTCGTCGCGGTGTTCCGGCGGGATCGGCGACTGCGGGTGGTCGGCGAAGAAGTCGTCCTTCTCCCGGCGGTTCGCGCGGAGCCGCTCGGCGTAGTCGTCGCTCATACCCGGGCCGACGGGCGCCGGCGGTTTCAGACCCGCGGTTCGCTCGGCTTCCGGATCTGCGGCGGTCTCACAGCGCCTGGAGATCCGCGAGGCAGTCGTCGAGGTCCCGGTTCGACGTCGCTAGCGAGACGCCGTCGACGCGGGCGAGGTCGGCGGCGTGGTCCCAGAGGTCGCCGTCCTCGATCCCGTGGAGGACGACCGCGTTGGGGGTCGGGCTCACGACCCGGAGCGCGACGAGCGGCGACTCGCCGCGGGTCACCCGCGTGAACACGAGCGCGCGGTTGGTCGACTGGCCGTACAGCCGGTAGAAATCCTCGCTGGAGAGCCGCGTGATGGCTTGGATCGAGTCGATGACGGTGTGGCCGTTCACGTGGTCGTGGTCGCCGCGGACGACCTCCGTCGCGCCCATCGCCTCGTAGAACTCGTCGAGGGGGACCGCCGTCGAGTACTCGCGGAGGTCGTGGACGATGTCGCTCTCGAACCCGGCAGAGAGCACCCGGGCGTGCTGCCGGATGCGCCCGCCGCCGCGACGCTCGTCGATGTTGAGCAGCCCCTCGACGGTGCGACGGACGACGCCGATCCCGGGGCTCTCGCGGCGACCGCTCTCGTAGTCGGAGACGACCGACGAGGAGACGCCGAGCTGGTCGGCCAGCTCCGTCTGCGAGACGTCGAAGTCCGTCCGCCACTTCCGGAGGGTCGCTCCGGGGTCGTCGCTCAGCGCAATTTCGCCGGCGATCCGGCGGGAGAGCTCCTCGCGTGCGTCGCTCATGCCGTGAACGGACGACCGAGCGCCGCAAAAGGGTACCGTTCGTCGCGCGTCGAAAGTCCGCGGGCTCGCCCCACGAACGCCCGCTCGCTCACTCTAGGTACAGCGAGTAGACGATGACGGCGAACCCGACCGCCGTGAGGAGGCCGTCGATGGCGATACCGACCGCGAGGTCGGCGCCGATGATCTGGTGGGAGACGCCGCCCAGCAGCGCCCCGACGGTGACGATACCGAAGCCGACACCGAGCTCCCGCAGCGACCGGTCGCCGGTCCGGTCGTACGCGCGGAGGGCGTAGTAGGTGATGCTGCCACCGAGTACCAGGATGGCGGTCTTTGCGACGATGATGCTCAGGTCGATGTAGGGGGTCATGTTTCCTCTCGTAGCTCCGACCACAGGTCGGCCAGTCGCTCGTCTCGGGTCCGTTCGGGCCGAGAGAACTCCACGTCGAACTCGCGGCGGTCCGAGTCGCCCCCGTCTCCGTCGCCGACCGAGACGGTAACGGCGTCGAACGACACCGAGTACCGCGTCGTGTGCTGCCCGTCCCGCCGGATGTCCGTCGACTCCGACAGCAGCGAGGCGTCGGTGAGCTTCTCCAGCTTCCGGTAGGTCGTCGACAGGGGGATGTCGCACTCCTCCGAGAGCTCGCTCGCGGTCTTCGGCTCGGTGAGCGCCGCGACGATCCGACGGGCCGCGTCGTCGGCCAGCGCGTCGAGCACCTCGTCGACCGACGGCGGTTCCGGCTCTCGCGACGGGTCCCGCACCATGCGTGACGGTTCGGCCCCCACAACTTAAACCATCGAACTTCCGTCCGACGCGACCCAAGTCGGTTCCGTCGATGGCCGGCCGACGAGTCGAAAGCGTCGAAGCGTAGAGGAGCCGAAAGCGCCGGTGCCCGGACGGGACGGACCGCGTCGAACGAGTCCGCCCGTTTTTGTACGGCCGCGGCGTATCGCGGGTCGATGGACACGTGGAAGCGGCGGGTCGTGTCGTACACGGTCTTTCTCGGCGTCGTGCTCACGTTCACCGCCGTGGCGTACCGGTGGGGGATGCGCGTCTACGAGAGCGACCCCCGGACCCTGATCGAGTCGTTCCAGTTCGCGATCGAGATGTTCACCACGACCGGGTTCGGCGGCGACGCGTCGTCGTGGCAGAGCCAGCAGATGCACGCGTTCGTCGCCGTGATGGACCTCGTCGGGATGATGCTGCTCATCGGTGCGCTCCCCGTCGTCGCGACCCCGGTCCTCGAATCGGCGTTCTCGACGACCGTCCCCCGGTCGCTGGACGAGGAGCTGTCGGGACACGTCGTGGTCTGTTCCGACACCACGCGCTCGGACGCGCTCTTAGACGAGTTCGAGTCGGAGGACGTCCGATACGCGGTCGTCGAACCCGACCCCGATCGGGCGCTGGCGCTGTACGAGGCGGGCCACAGGGTGGTCCGCGCCGACCCCGAGACGACCGCCGGGCTCGAAAGCGCGCGCCTCGGTGCGGCCCGCGCCCTCGTCACCGACGTCTCCGACCGGGTCGACGCGAGCATCGTCCTCGCCGCGAAGGAGCTCTCGACCGACGTCCGCGCGATCAGCGTCGTCGAGGACCCGACCCGCGAGCGCTACCACCGGCTCGCCGGCGCGGACGAGGTGCTCTCCCCGCGGTCGCTGCTCGGCGAGCGCCTCGCCTCGAAGGTGACGACGGCGGTGCGGACCGACCTCGACGAGGCGGTCGAGATCGGCGACTCGCTCCGGATCGCGGAGGTGTCGATCCACCACGGGAGCGGCCTCGCCGGCTCGACGCTGGCGGGCAGTCGGATCGGCGAACGCACCGGGGTCGACGTGATCGGCGCGTGGTTCGACGGCTCGTTCGAGGCGGCGCCCCCGCCGGACGCGACGCTGTCGGCCGGCACGGTCCTCCTCGTTTCGGGGACCGAACCGCAGGTCGAGGCGCTCGTCGACCTGACCAACTCGGCGGCCCGCCGGTTCGCCGCGGGCGAGACGGTCGTCGTCGGCCACGGACAGGTCGGGACGACCGTCGCGGATGCCCTCGAGGCGGCCGACATCCCGGTGACCGTCGTCGACCGCGAGGACGGCGAGGAGATCGACGTGGTCGGCGACGCGACGGACCCGGAGACGCTGCTGGACGCCGGCATTGCCGACGCGAGCACCGTCGTCCTCGCGCTCCCCGACGACACGACGACCGAGTTCGCGACGCTCGTGGCCCGGGACTCGGCGCCGAACGTGGAGATTCTCGCGCGGGTCGAAGACCCCGAGAGCGTGCCGAAGATGCACCGGGCCGGCGCCGACTACGTCCTCTCCCTCTCGACGGTGACCGGACGGATGTCCGCGTCGGCCGTGTTCACGGACCGGGACGTGATCTCGCTCGACACACACGTCGAGGTCGTCCGGAGCGAGGCGCCGAAGCTGGTCGGTCGGACCGTCGGCGGGGCCGCGGTCCGCCGGACCACCGGCTGTTCCGTCATCGCCGTCGAGCGGGGCGACGAGCTCGTCACCGACGTGGGTCCGGAGACGCGGATCGAGCGGGGCGACGAACTCGTCGTCGCCGGCACCGACGAGGGGGTCCGCGCGTTCGAGCGCGCGTTCGCCTAGAACCGGCTCGCGGCGCCGCTCCCGCCGCCGCGACCGCCGGGACGAGTCGAACGCTTCAAGTATTCGCTGGCTGTTCATACCCGTATGAAAGACCAGGGACGCTCCGCGCGCAAGCGGACCGGCGGCCGACTCAAGCACGCCTCGAACAAGAAGCGCCACCAGCTTGGCCGCGAGCCCGCCGAGACCACGGTCGGCGAAACGCGACTCCAGTACATCGACTCCCGCGGCACGGACCAGAAGGTCCGCGCGCTCTCGACGAACGTCGCGCAGGTCGCCGACGACGGCGAGGTCAGCGAGGCGGAGATAGAGAACGTCGTCGACAACCCCGCGAACGTCAACTACGCCCGACGGAACATCGTCACCAAGGGCGCCATCATCGAGACGTCCGCCGGTCGCGCCCGGGTCACCTCCCGTCCCGGCCAGACCGGGCAGGTCAGCGCGGTCCTGCTCGACTGAGGTCGCGCCTTTTCTGAAGCTATTTCCGCTCGCACGCCCACCAGCCACGCGTGTATCTCGGCGTCGACGAAGCAGGCAAGGGGCCCGCGCTCGGCCCGATGGTCGCGGCGGCGGTGATCGCCGATCCGGCGACGCTCCCCGCCGACGTGGACGATTCGAAGCGGGTCGCGCCGGCCAGACGCGAGGAGCTGGCCGGCGCCCTCAGCGGCGACCCGGACGTCGCCGTCGGCGTCGCCTTCGTCGAACCCGCCGAGATCGACCGGCCCGACACGGACATGAACACACTCACCGTCCGCGGACAGGCGCGTGCGGTGCGGATCGCACTTTCCGGGAGCGTCGCGGCGGGTATCGACGAGCCGATCCGCGTCGTCGCGGACGCGGGCGACACCAGCGAGGAGCGCTTCGCGCGGCGCCTCCGCGAGTTCGTCGAGACCGACGCCGGGAACGGGAACGACGCCGGGAACGGGAACGACGCCGGGAACGGGAACGACGCCGGGAACGGGAACGACGCCGGGAACGAGCCCCCGGAAAACGGCGAGCCGCTCCCGTCGATCGACGTGACGGCCGCCCACGGCGCCGATGAGGACGACCCCGTCGTCGGTGCCGCGAGCGTCGTCGCCAAGGTGGCCCGCGACGCCGCGATGGCCGAGATCGACGCGGAGTACACCGCGTACGACGAGCTCGGGAGCGGCTATCCGAGCGACCCGGTAACCCGGGCGTTCCTCCGCGAGTACGTCGCCGAGACGGGAGATCTCCCCGACTGTGCCCGCCGGTCGTGGGCGACCTGCGACGACGTCCTCGCGGCCGCCGAGCAGTCGGCGTTAGACGAGTTCTGACCCCGGACAGAGGGCGGTACGCGGAACGTCGCCCTCAGAACAGCCCGGCGGCGAGACCGCCGACCGCGCCGACGAACGTCTCCCACACCGAGAAGCCGGTCGCGATCGCCAACACGGTGTCGGCGCCGAAGAAGGCGAAAAGCAGCGCGGAGCCGAGATGCGCGAGCCGCATGTCGACCCGCCCGGCGAACGTGTGGAAAAAGTACGCGTTCGCGAGGCTCACCGGGATGATCGCGAGCATCTCGCCGAGCCAGATCGCGGAGGTCGCGCCGTACTGGACCGCCAGCCCGATGGTGACGAGCTGGGTCTTGTCGCCGAACTCGCCGGTCGCGGTGAGCAGAAAAATCGGCAGGAAGCCGCCGAGCGACCCCGAGTAGCGGTCGAGCGCCCCCGGAAGCGAGAGCTCCTCGAACGCGGCGGACCCGTCGTCGCTCTCGGTCTCGGGGCTCGCTCCGCGCGGCGGTGCGGAGCGATACAGGGCCACCGCGAAGGCGAAGAACAGCGCCGCGGTCACGGCGTCGAGCGCGACCGGCGGGAGCGCCGACTGGAGCGCCCGCCCGAACGCGATCTCGACGGCGGTCCATCCGGCGAACGCGGAGCCCGCGGCGGCGACGACGACCTTGGGGTCGTATCGCGTCGCGAGCCCGGCGATCATCAGTTGGACCTTCTCGCCGGGCAGCACCGCGAGCTGCGCCGCGAACGCGACGACGACGATCTCGGCGTAGCCGGTCATGCGTCACTCACCTCCCGTCGTTCGTCCGGACGGTGCCGGAGTTCCCCGACGGCGCCGACTCGGTTCACCTGACCGTCAGCAGCCGCCGCAGGATGTCGCCGTACGCGGGGCGGGTGATCAGCACGCCGATCAGCACGCCGAGGATGGTGAAGATGGCGAACCCGGAGAGGTCGCCGAGCGAGAGCACCATCAGCGGCGACATCGCGATGATCGTCGTGGCCGCGGCGGCGCCGATGACCCAGAACGCCTGCCGGAACCGGGAGTCGAACACCGTCTGGGAGTTCACCTCGCCCTCGCTCATCACCTGATCGGCGATGATGACGAGGTCGTCGACGCCGGTCCCGACGACCGCGATGAAGCCCGCGATCACCGCCAGCTCGAGGGGATACCCGAGCAGCGCCGCGAACCCGAGCAGGGCGTACACCTCCGCCAGCGCCGTGACGATCATCGGGAGGGCGACGCGCGGTTCGCGGTACCGGAGGAACACCATCCCGGCGACGGCGAACACGGACAGCACTCCGATGACGAGCGAGTACGTCCGGAAGTTCTCCCCCTGCGAGGCCGAGATGGAGGAGGAGGTCCCCTCGCCGCTGATGTCGAGGTCGGCGGGGAGCGCGCCGGCGCGGAGGTTCAGCGAGATGGTCTGCGCCTCGGCGAACTCCCCGGTCGTGAGCCGGAAGTTCCCGGTGTCGGCCCACGAGCCGGCCGCCATGCTGTCGGCGAGACCGGGGTCCATCCCGAAGGAGTTGACGACCTCGCCGTCGACGACGAGCAGGAGACACGGGTTCCGATCCCCGTTCACCGTCTCTATCTCGCCGGTCTCCGGGTTGTACCCGCACCGGTCCGCCTGCGTCTGGTACGCGTCGGCGAAGCCGCGCTGCGCGACGGCGTCTTGGAACGCGTGTGCCGGCGACTGACCGCTCTCGGCGGTGTTACGGACGGTGACCGGGACGTACGCGCCGGTGCCGCGGTCGCTCTGTGCCGCGGTCCCGATCTCCTCGAAGTCGTCCTGGATCAGCGCGCCCTCCTGAACGGCGGTGCCGTTTCCGTCGGGGTACGCGACGTCGATCCGGACGGTTCCGCGCTCTTCGAGGAGGTCGATTACCTCCTGACGACCCTGTCCGGGGACCTCGACGAGGATGAAGTACTCGCCGGTGATCGACTGGACCTGCTGGACGCTCCCGCCGGAGAGGCCCGCCTCGTTGATCTTCCCTTGGATGACGCTCATCGTCTCGTCGCGCGTCTCCTGCGTGACGCCGGATCGGATCGACTCGTACTCGTACCCGCTCGCGTCCATCGCCGCGCGGAACTGCGATTCGGTCACGGACGGCTCCGTCACCTCGACCGCGCTCTCCTCGGGCACGACGCCGACGTTGCGGACGGAGGCGTTCTCCAGCTCGGCCGCGACCGCCTCCGCGACCGTCCCCGGCGTGTCACCCCCGAACGCGACGTCGGTGGCGGTGTACCCCGACAGCGGCGCGCGGACGCGCGTCCCGCCCGCCAGATCGAGCCCGTACTGGAGGTTCGTGACCCCCTGTTGGGCCTCGCTGGCGCTCTCGCCGGGCGCCGGCTCCGGCCCGAACCCGGGGGCGAACAGCGCCACCGAGGAGCCGATCACGACGACGACGAGCAGCAGGATGCGCCAGTTCTCCTTGATCGGTTCGAGCATTACCGGGCCACCCCCTCGAACTTGTACCAGCGAAGCAGCGAGACGTTCAGCAGGTACGTGTTCATCAGGTCGGCGCAGAGCCCGACCGAGAGGATGATACCGATGTCACGCAGGAGGCCGATCCCGAACAGCGAGGCGACGACCGCCATCACGACCATCGCGGCGATGGAGGTGAGCGTCATCGTCACCCCGGTCCGCATCGCGCGGCTGACCGACTCGTAGAACTCGCCCGTGCGGCGCAGCACGGAGTCGTTCAACAGGATGTCCGAGTCGACGCTGTACCCGATGATCATCAGAAGCGCCGCGATCGTCCCGAGTGTCATCTGGATTCCGAGCAGGTTCATCGCCGCGATCGGAATCACGAGGTCGGAGAACGCGGACGCGACGACCGCCAGCGAGGGGACGAACGTCCGGAACAGCGCGAACACCAGCACGCTCATCCCGAGGAACGCGAGCGCGACGCCGAACAGCGCGGTCCGTGCGGTGTCGCTCGCGAAGCTCGGCGACACCTGATCGACCGCGGTCGTGGTCAACCCCGCCGCCTCCGCCTGATCTTGGAGGTCGTTCGCGAGTCCCTCCGGGTCGTCTTCGGCCGCCTGGAACGTGACGACGATCACGTCGTCGCCGGCGATCGTCCGGACCGAGTCGGGCTGCCGCTCGAAGGCCGTCTGGATCTGTTGTTCGGCGTTGCCCCCGTCGTCCGCGACTCGCAGCTCGACGCCGCCGGTGAACTCCAGTCCGAGGTTCGCCGGCGCACCGGTGGCGACGACCCAGCCGCCGATGATCGCCAACGCGAGGACCAGAAACGCGAGCGGCACCGCCGCGAGCTGCCGGTTCGAGTAGTCGGTGTAGTTGACTTCCGGCACCTCGATCGCTACCATAAATACCGGTTCCCCCGCGGGCGCGAATAAGCCTTCTTATCTGGGTGGCTGCGGCCGGTCAGTCCACGGTCCACGGCCTCGCCGACACGGCCGCTCGGCGTCCGCGACCGGTTCTCCCGCTCGGCGGTAACAGTTATCACGCCGCACGTGCTCTCCCGACGTATAGTCGACGAGGCGACCGTACGAGCAACCGCCATCGAGTACGCGGAACTCGAGCTGTACGACCCCGTCGAGGTCACGTTCGTCGGGATGACGGACGCCCCGAACGGCACCCGGGTGGGCCTCGAAGTCCAACTGAAAGAGGGCAGCCTCTTCGGCGGTTTCCTCGGGTCGCTCCTCGGCCTGGTCTTAGGGCTCATCGTGAGCCTCCCCTTCGTGTTCATCTTCCCCCCGTTGGTGGCACTCCTCGCGCCGGCCGGACTCCTCGGCGGCGCGTACGTCGCGTACTACGGGACGGCACCCACGGAGTACGCGACGGTCACCGTCGACGACGCCGGCGACGTGGTCATGTCGAACCAGGACTACGCGGAGGGGGACTTCGACGACGCGCTGGGTCGGAGCGTCTCGGCGCACGGCGCCCAAGCGCGCCTTGAGGCCGACGCGCGGCGCCGCGCCTCGGCCGGACCGTCGCCATCCGAGGTGATGGACCTGTTCTTCGGCTCCGACAGCGAGTTCTCCGAACCCGACAGCTGCCCGGAGTGCGGCGCGAAGAACACGCTGCTGTCCCCGCAGTTCGCCGAGCTCGGCCCGGGGCGGTATCAGTGCGAGAACTGCGGGAACATCGTCAACCTCGCCGGCAGCGACTGAGCGCCCGCCGCCGTCGCCGGCGCTTACGGCAGGTACCGCACGGCGACGACGCCCGGCTCCGACCGGATCTCGACGCGGTTCACGCCGAGCCGAGCCGCGCGCGCGAGCGTCCCCTCGCGGTCGTCGATCACGTCCGCGACCGCGTCTTCGGTCTCCGACTCCGGCGGCGTCAACACGTGGACCTCGCCGACGCCCGCGCGCTCCTCCCGGGAGAGCTCTCCCGTCGGCGTCTCCGCGGCGAGCTCGCGCTCGTGGACGGTCGGCGGCTCCGGGCTCTCCGCTATCGACAGCGAGCGGCGCTCCGCGACCTCGATCACCTGATAGGTGACCTCCATCGGGGGATCGGGGGCGACCGTCGCCTCGACGGCGTCGTCGACGTCGAGCCCGGGGTTCGAACTCAGCGTGTGGACCTGTCCGTCGTGGACGTCTTTCAGCACGGCCGAGTCGCTCTCGACGTGGGTGACGAGGAACGTACTCTCCTTCCCGTCGGTCACTGCGTCCGTCTCGTCGGTCATTGGGTTCGGATACTCGCTCGGGCGACTTCCCGCTTTCGAGCCGGGACCGCCGGGACGCCGCTCACGTCGAGCCGTCGGCGTCGGTCGGCTCGCCGGCGTCGGTCGACCCGCCGGCGTCGGCTCCCGCGCCGTTCGGCTCGCCGTCGACAGCCGCGCCGTCCTCCGACCCGCCGCGGAGCCGGAAGTGCGTCGCGAAGACGCCGAGCGCGGCCGCCGCGGGGGGGACGAATCCGGCCGGCTGCGGGAGCGCGTACAGCGTGTTGATCACGGGGGAGTCGCTCGGGTCTCGGAGCCCCTCCGGCGCCGAAATCACCAGTCCGAGGTACAGAGAGAGCAGGAACAGGAAGCCGGCGACCCCCATCCACCGATCGTAGGTGGCCGCGACTCGGTCGCCGCGGCGGTGTCTGCGGGCGACGAACAGGATCGGCGCCAGCAGCGGCCCGACGGCGCCGAGCCCGGCGACCACGAACAGCGACCGCGAGAAGAGAAACGTCCCCCCCTGCGCCGAGACGGTCTCGCCCATCCAGACGACTAAACCGAGCGTGACGACGAGCGCGACGAACCCGGCCGCCAGCGCGCCGAGCGCGGCGTACGCGCGCATCGTCAGCGACTCGGTCGCGCGGAACGCGTAGGGGATCGCGCCGAACACCCCGCGGTAGCTGTCTGCCATCGCCGTAAGTAGGGCCGTCGGCGAATTAAACCCCTCGTCGGCGGGAAGCCATTTATACGCCCGACCGGATCGCTGTGACGTGGGTCTCTACGACGCGTACCTCGCGACGCGCCACCGCCTCCACGACGCCGAGCCGCCGGCACACGTCGCGCTGGTCCTCACCGAGCGCGACCTCCTCGCCGACGGGGCGTTCGACACGCTGTCGTCGGCGATCGGCTGGGCGTTCGAGTACGGCGCGGAGCGCGTCACCGTCTCCGTCTCCGTCCTCGACCGAGCGGTCGCACCGACGCTGGTCCGGGAGCTGCGCCGACTCGACGCCCCCGCGGAGACCGCGGTCCGCGGTCCGGAGACGGACACCGCGTCCGATCCGCCGGCCGACGCCGCGTCCGATTCGCCAGCCGCCGCCGAGTCCGATTCGGACGACGCGCCGGTCCGAATCCTCGTCGGGCTCGGCGGCAAAGCGGAGTTCGCCGGGGCGGTCCGCGAACTCGCGAGCGACGTCGCGGCCGGCGAGCTGACGCCCGAGGCCATCGACGAGAGCGACGTCGCGGAGCGGCTGCTGTTCCCCGAGGAACCCGATCTGGTCATCAAGACCGGCGCCGAGCGGCTCTCCGACTTCGCCATCTGGCAGTCGGTGTACGCCGAGCTCTACTTCACGGACGTGAACTGGCGCGACTTCCGCAGGCGAGAGTACCTCCGCGCGGTGCTGGACTTTCAGGACCGTCAGCGTCGGTTCGGCAGGTGACCGGCGCCGCGATCGGTCGCGGGCAGGCTACCAGACGAACGTGAAGAGCACGGTGAACGTCACCAGCGCGCCCACCGTCGAGAGGATCGGGACGACGTTCTGCATCAACACGACGCGCGCGCTCGTTCCCGGATTGAACAGGTCGGCGGCGGAGGGGACGTCGCTCGCGTCCCCCTCGCCGATCGGCGGCATCTCGTCGGCGGCCAACGCGCCGACGGAGACCGTCGGCTCCTTCTCGCCGCTAATCCCCTGTCGCACCGTCACCGTCCGCGTCGCGCGCCCCCACCCGAGCCCGACGATCGACATGGTCGCGATGATGACGAACGAGGCGGGGATGCCGACCGCCGAGAGGCTGATGACGATCCCGGAGGAGACGACCGCGACGACGATGGCGGCCGTCAGCGGGAGGTCGGTGATGTCGTTGCCGAGCGTGTCGAGGGTCCGGCGGGCGATCGTGAACGCGCCGACCGCGACCGCGGCGCTGCCGAGGAGGATCATCGGTGTCATCTCCACGCCGTCGAGCGCGACGAGCGGCGCGATCGCGTTCGCGATGTTCGACGTGCCCGAGGAGAACGCCATCAGACAGCCGATGGCGATGACGACGATCCCGCCCGTCAGTTCGCGCCGCGTCGTGTTCGGTCCGAGGACCGGTCGCGGGACGACGCCCGAGCGGTCGAACTCGAACAGCGCGCCCTCGGTGCTTTCGATCGCCACCCAGCGGTCGATCGCCGAGTAGAAGTAGCGACCGACGACGCCGGACACCCAGAACCCGATGATCGGCGCGACGAGCCACCAGATCGCTATCTCGCCCATCACCGCCCAGTCGAGGGTGTTCGTCGCGATACCCAGCCCGGCGATGGCGCCGACCGCCGTCATCGACGTCGACGCCGGCACGCCGGCGAAGTTCCCGACGAACAGCGCGCCCCCGATGAAAAAGAGGACGATGATGCTCGTCTCCAGCGTGAACACGCTCGCGCCGGTGACGAGGTCCTCGCCTAGCGTCGTCACCACGCGCTGGCCCAAGGTTCCCGCCCCGATGAAGAAGAACACCGACATCAGCGCCGCCGCGCCCGACTTCGACAGCACGTCCGCGCCGACCGCCGGCCCGAACGCCGGCCCCGTCGTCGCCCCCCCGATGTTGTATCCCACGAACGCCGCCACCGCGATCCCGACCAGAAGAAGAATTTCGACCATATGAATAAATAGAGGGCGCACGCGCTGTTAAACGGACGGGGTCCGTCCGCGTCGGCGCCTCCCGTTCGCCCCCCACCCTCGGTCACGGTGAGACGGACGCGAACGCGACACGGCACGTAGCTGACGACGAGAGCCCGCTGAGTCATTTATGACTTATTTATACCTGAACGAGGCGATGGCGCGTGCCTGCGAGCGGCCGCCCCCGGCGGCCGCGAGGAGCACGCGCGAGGTCGCCGGCGCGTGGCGCCGGCTGCCAGAGAATCTTCGATTCTCGCTGGAGTCGGGGGTCCGAAGCGAAGCGGAGGACCGCCGACGAGGCTGGGGAGGCGTGAGGTGCGGTGCTGCGAGAGAAAGCGGATTTATGGGGCCACTCCGGCCGAGAGGAATTCCTCTCCGGTTCGACTCATGTAGTTGGGAAACGCACCGGCCGAGACTCCCGCGAGCAGCGAGGGACTGAAAGTCCCTCTGGCAGCCGGCGCGTAGCGCCGGCGACGGAGCGAGCGGGAGTCAGGCCGGTGGATCTTCGAGCGTAGCGAGAAAATGCACCGGCCGAGATTTGAACTCGGGTTGCAACCATGGCAAGGTTGCGTGATACCACTACACTACCGGTGCGTGCTTCGCATTCCCCGGTTAGCCGGAGACTCACTTAAACCTGTCACATCGGGACTGCGGACCGCCGGTGTCGTCTTCGCCGCTGTGCCGCTCACTCTCTCCGCCCTCGGGCGATCTCGTCGGCGTGCGCGTCGTGGAGATCCGCGAACGCCGCGGCCTCCGCATCCTCCTGTGTCTCGTCGTCGCCGCGGTCGCGGAGCCGGCGCTTGATCGCCGCGAGCGCGTCCGGTTCGCCCGACGCGATCTCGTCGGCCACCGCACGGGGGTCGTCCGCGACGCGCGAGACGAGGCCGGTCCGGAGCGCCGCCGCCGCGTCGAGGGTCCGTCCCGAGAGCGCGAAGTCGAGCGCGTCGCCTTCGCGCATGACGCGCGGGAGCCTGACCGTCCCGCCCCACGCGCCGAACAGCCCGAAGGAGACGCCCGGCTCGGCGAACGTCGCCCGCGGCGTCGCGACGCGCACGTCCGCCGCGAGCGCCAGCTCGACGCCGCCGCCGCGGGCCGGCCCGTCGACTCCGCAGACGACGACCGACGGGTGCTCCTCGATCGCGGCGGCGACGCGCTGGCCTCGCCGCGCGAACGCCTCGGAATCGTCGAGCGCCGCGACCGCGTCGAGGTCGGCGCCGGCGCAGAAGGCGTCGCCCGCGCCGCGGAGGTACGTCACCGACGGGCGGTCTCGCCCTCCGGCGCTTCGAACGCCTCGCGCAGGGCGGTCAGGTCCGCGGGTCGGAGTGCGTTGCGCGCCTCGGGACGGTCGAGCGTGACGACGCGCACGTCGCCGTCGGTTCGGGTTCGGATCACGGGACGGAATCCCGTTCGTTTCCAAAGGTCTTTGCCCTTCGCTCGTCTATCAAACGGCAATGGACGATGCCGCGCGAGCGCGTGACGCAGCGCGCGAGGCGCTCGCGGACGTCGAACCCGAACAGCTCCGCGAGGCACTCGACGCCCGGATCGGCGACGCGGCGGTGACCCCCGGCGTGCTGGCGCTGGTCACCGCTCGCGCGCTCGACCCCGACGTCGACCTCGGCGACGTCGCCGACCGCGCCGCCGGCGTACAGCTCATCTACGAGGGGTTACGACTCACCCGTACGGTCGCCCGCGACGAGCCGTGGGTGACCGCGCCCACCGCCGCCGACATCGAGGCCGACATGGACGTGCTCGCCGCCGACGTGCTCGTCTCGCGCGGCTTCTCGCTACTGGCGTGTACCGACGCCGCCCGTCCCGCCGTCGACGTGGTTCGCGCGTTCGGGCGCGACCAGACGCTCCGCGACCGGGAGGACCCCGACGGAGCGGCGGCGGCCGCGCTCGACCGGAACTTGGAGGTGGACGCCCTCGAACTAGCGGTCGTCGCCGGCACCACCGCCGTCGGCGGCGACCCGCCGGAGGAACTGCTCGCGTACGCCCGCGACCTCGCGGCCGACTGCGACGGCGAGTTCCCGCCCGCCGGGCGGGCGCTGCCGGAGGCGACCGCCGACCGAATCGCCGACATCTCCGAGCGCGCCGTCAGCGCGACCGATCGGTGAGCCGACGCGGGCGACGGAGCAGGGTCGATCCCCCGACGCGGCGCCGCCGAATCGAAACCCCTAAAGTCGAATCCGGTCAACGACAGTTTGCGTGCCTGGGTAGCTTAGCGGTAAAGCGCGTCCTTGGTAAGGACGAGACCGGGGGTTCAAATCCCCCCTCAGGCTCTTTCTTTCGTACACTCCTTGTACGCATACTTTTCTGGCTACACTCGTTTGAACGAAACTTGCTCAAGATTCGCTTCTCTCGCTAAACAGGACACCCCTCGCCGTAATGCGATTCGTTAAACTGTCAGGACACACAAAATAATTCACAGACAGCGGCGGGATAGACCAGAAATCGACCGGGGATGCGTCCCCTCAAGTGACACCCCGGATTTCGCTAATCCACACTCACAGGACGGACGATGAACCGTAGTCAGGAATGTGATAGAACTGTTCCTCGATGTGGCTATTCACGTCGGTTACGCGGTGAGTGAGCCTCCGCCGAAACGACTATTGGTAAGACCAGCGTATTACGTCTATATGTCTGAAGCGGCCACAAACGACGGCAGCGGGGACGACATCGCCACGGTCAACTTCAAACTCACCGAGTCGTTCCTCGAACAGATAGACGACACGTGGCAGGGGCGCGGGTTCAACAGCCGGAGCGAGTTCATCCGGTACACGCTTCGGGATGCCGTTGAGTTCCCGACGTTCGACCGCGACGAACTCGTCGCCCTGCTCGAAGCCGAGGAAGACATCCGTGAGGGACGGACGACGAGCGCCGAGGAGGCCCGCGAGCGGTTCGGCACGAGCGATGAGTGACGACGGGTGGACGTGGGAACTCTCCTCGACGGCCGAAGACGACCTCGACGGACTGTCCCCCGCCGACCAAGACCGGATACTCGACAAGCTCGATGAAATCGTCTCCTCGCCGTGGCGCGACCCGCCGGACTACGGTGAGCCGCTCCAGAACAGCCCGCACAAGAAAATACGCATCGGAGAGTTCCGGCTCTCCGTGACGTTCCGTCAGGACGATGAGCGACTTGTCGTCGCACGTATCAAGCGTCTGGGCGGCGCGTACCCCGCTGACGACGACTGAGTGCGGACGAGTCCCCGGACCGAGTCGCGGCGGGTGTTCGTCCTACGGCACCCTCCCCTACTCGCGATCCCGGGTCGCGAACTTGGCGGCCTGCCGGACCAGCGCGTCGTGAGGGTCGACCGCCGCCCGCCGCCCGAGCACCCGCTCGAACGCCTCGCCGAGGTCCCGGTCCGTCAGGCGCGTCATCGCCGCGGCGGCGACCGCCGGGCTGCGAGAGGCGCCGGCCGAACAGTGGACCAGGACGCGCCGCCCGGCCTCGCGCCGCTCCACGACCGCCTCCGCGGCGTCGGCGAACGCCCCGTACTCGTTCCGCGGTCCGTCCAGCATCGGGATATCGACGCGAGCGACGGCTCCGGTGTTCGGGTCGTCGTGCGTCAGCGAAACGACGACGTCGACGCCGCGGTTCCGGAGCAGCGACTCGTCTTCGGCGTCCGACGCCGTCCCGACGAAGAGTCCCTCGGCTACCTCGTCCATCGTGAGACGCTCCCTTGTTCCGACTACGGACGACGCGGGGGTAAATGCTTCCGCCCGCCGACGCGCTCTCCGGCCCCACCGCCGTACGCCGTTTTTATCTCGCTCGCCGAACGAGATCGAACATGGGCAAACACGAGCGCGGCTGGGTCGAGGCCACGGAGCAGCTGACGGCGCAGCTCGCGAACGGCACGGAACCCGACCCCGACCTCGAAGAGCGGGGGAGACCCGACCTCGCGGCGGCGCTCGCCGAGCGGATCGAGGCCGACTTCCCGGACCGGACCGCGGTGCGTCACGCCGGCAACTCCTACGACTCGCTCGGCGATCTCATCGTCGAGACCGGCGACGGAGAGACGTTCCTCGAAGCGAAGTTCGTCGCCAGCGGCGGCACGCGGGCGAACCTCGGGCAGGACACGCTGACGCAGTTCGAACTCTTCGAGGACGCGACGGCGTGGAGCGACTTCCGGGCGGAGATCGGGTTCCCCGAGGACCGCGAGGCGCTGCTCCGGGAGTTTGACGACTACCCGGACGACGTCCGCGACTGGTCGTACAAGTCGGCGGTGTACGACCGCGCGAAACACCTCAAAAACGTCCTCGACGTCTCTCGGGGACAGAACACGGGCTCGCGGGCGGACGAGGTGCTCGCCGACCCGGAGGCGACGGAGACGCAGCGGGAGGCGGCGCGGATCGTCAACGCGATCCTCGACCTCGACCGAGAGGAGAAACTGGCGTACTTCGATCACCTTCGCGACGCCGACCAGAACCCTCGCAACGTCGAGACGTTCGCGCACCTGATCGTCTGCGGCTACCACACCGCCGACGCGCTCGAAGAGCACTTCGACTCCGACCTCGACGAGATCAAGCGCCTGCTGGAGACGGACGCCTACCGCCTCTACGAGGTGAACAAAAACAGCGGGACGGTGACGGTCGAGAACCCCGCGGAGCTGCTCGCGGGGTTCGAGTGGGCGGACACGCGCGTCGAGATTCCGGAGGACGGCACCTCCGTGAGCGTGGTGACGGGGGCGCCCGGGAACCGGCGGCGCGTGCTGAACATCGCGTACAACTGGAAGAACAAGTTCCAGGGGATCCAGACGCCGTCGATGAACGTCTTCGTGCCGGAGGCGTAGGCCGCCGAGGGAGGACCGGAAGCGACCCCGCCGACCCGCACCCTTTTGCGGTCGGACGCCAAGGGTCGACCATGCAACGCGGCCGCCGGAAGCCGGACTGGCTGAAGTCTCGCCCGCCGTCCGGGAGTCGGTTCACCGAGATCAAGTCCACCCTCCGTGACCGCGACCTCCACACGGTCTGCGAGGAGGCGAACTGCCCGAACATGGGCGAGTGTTGGTCGGGAGACGACGGCCCGGGCACGGCGACGTTCATGCTGCTTGGCGACCGCTGCTCGCGCGGCTGTAACTTCTGTGACGTCGAGACGGGCGGGATGGAGCCGCTCGACCCGGACGAGCCGGCGAACGTCGCGGACGCGGTCGCGGAGATCGGGCTCGACTACGTCGTCTTAACCTCCGTCGACCGCGACGACCTCGCGGACGGCGGGTCGGCGCAGTTCGCGGAGACGATCCGCGCGATCAAGCGGCGTGACCCGGAGATCCTCGTCGAGACACTTATCCCGGACTTCGGGGGCGACCCGGAGGCGATCGACCGGATCGTCGACGCGGGACCGGACGTGATCGCGCACAACGTCGAGACGGTCGAGCGCCTCCAGTGGCCGGTCCGGGACCGCCGCGCGAACTACGAGCAGTCGCTCGCGGTCCTCGACCGGGTCGACCGCGAGTCGGATATCCACACGAAGACGAGCCTCATGCTCGGCGTCGGCGAGTACGACCACGAGGTGTACCGGACGCTCGGCGACCTCCGCGAGGTCGGCGTCGACGTCGTCACCTTCGGCCAGTACCTCCAGCCCTCGCGCTCGCACCTCGACGTGTTCGAGTACGTCCACCCGGACGTCTTCGAGACGTGGCGGCGGGTCGCCGAGGAGGAGTTCGACTTCCTCTACTGCGCGTCCGGCGCCATGGTCCGGTCGTCGTACAAGGCCGGCGAACTGTTCGTTGAGGCGCTGCTCCGCGAGGGGCGCGCGCCCGAGGACGCCCGGAGACAGGCGCGGGCCGCCGGCGGCGACTGACGGGGCACCCCGGTCGACCTGGGGCGACGAACCCTCTCGGAGCTGACCTTTCTCGGCGGCTCGAAGTCGCCGGCTCGATCACGCACGGAAACGGGTACGACGGCCGTAGAAACCGCCTCGGATTCCCGATCGAAGTTATATACCTTATATGAGAGTTATTGACAGGAAATGTGGAGCAGCTGACAGGGATATACTTATCAAAGTGGGGTCTATATGAGTGGGTATGTCATACCACAAACGACGGCGTGACGTGTTGAAGACTGTCGGTGTCGCTGGCGCGATCGGACTCGCCGGCTGTTCAGGAAACGGTGGCGACGGCGGGGACGGTGGCGACGGAGGAGACGGCGGGGACGGTGGCGACGGCGGCGATGGCGGCGATGGCGGCGATGGCGGCGACGGCGGGTCCGGCGGCGGCGGTCCGGATCTGCTCACCGTCATCGGCTACCCCGAGAGCGGGATCCAGCTGTTCCGCGACTACTACGCCGCGTCGGACGGCGCGGAGGACATCCTCATTCCCGACGGCCTTCAGGACCCCTCGTTACCCGGACAGGTCGGCAACGCGATGGACAACGTCACCGGGACCGCTCCGGCGGCGGGCGGGCCGAACCAGGAGGCGTTCGCGACCCTGTATCAGGACGCCTACGACGAGACACCGGGCGTGTTCACCTCGCAGTCGTACGACTCCGCGGCGGCGCTGATCCTGGCGAACGTCGCGGCGGGCGAGAACAACGGGACCGCGATCCGCGACCAGCTCCGGCGCATCGCGAACCCCGACGGCACCTCGTACGGGCCCGGGGAGTTCATCGAGGCCGTCGAGGCGGCCGCCAACGGCGAAAACATCAACTACCAGGGCGCGTCGAGCGCCGTCAACTTCGACCAGAACGGCGACCCGGCGTCGGCGGCCTACCAGATCTGGGAGTTCGCGGGACAGGACGCCGACTCGGTCAGCGTCCAGGAGACGCAGAACTTCGAGGGCGCGAACCCCGACGGCGCCGGCCCCTCGGCCGACTCGTCGCCCGGCGGATTCGGCCGCGAGGTGAGCCTCGGGATCCTGCTGCCGGAGACCGGTGACCTCGCGTCGACGGGTCAGCCGATGATCCGCGCGGCGGAGATCCCGGCCCAGCAGGTCAACGACTCCGACCTCGACCTGACGGTGAACGCCCAGTTCGAGGACACGAACACCTCGCCCGACCAGGGGGTCAGCGGCGCCGAGTCCCTGATCAGTTCGGGCGTCCCCGCCGTCTGCGGGACCGCCTCCTCCGGCGTGAACGTCCCGGTCTGTACGGAGGCGCTCATCCCGAACGAGGTCGTCGGCTGCTCGCCGTCCAGCACCGCGCTGTCGGTGACGAACCTCGACGACGACGACTACATCTTCCGGACCGCCCCGAGCGACCAGCTTCAGGGCCGGGTCATGGCCCAGGTCGCCTCCGAGCGCCTCGGCGCCTCGACCGCCGCGACGCTGTACGTGAACAACGACTACGGCCAGCAGCTCTCGAACCGGTTCAGCGAGGTCTTCGAGAACACGTTCGACGGCACGGTGTACGACCAGATCAGCTTCAACATCGGCTCGTCGTCGTACTCCAACGTCGTCGAACAGGCGCTCACGAGCGGGAACTGAGCGCGCTCGGAGACCGAGGCGTCGACCGGAACTCCTTCGTTTTTTGCCGCGTTCCGAGCGACGAGCCCCGCGCACGCGCCCCTCGCGAGCGACGCCGTCGCTCCGGGGGCGTCTTTCACTTCCGCTCGCACGCGATCGGACCGAGAAACGGTCGCACCGCGGACCGACCGCCGACGCGACCGACTATCCGCCGAGGAACTCCCGCCGGACCTCCTCGTCGTTCAGCAGGACGGTGCCCTCGTCCTCGAACCGGTTCTGCCCGTTCGCGAGCACGTAGCCGCGGTCACAGCGTCGCAGCGCCTCCTTCGCGTTCTGTTCGACCATCAGGATCGCCGTCCCCGTCTCGTTGATCTCGTCGATCTTGTCGAACATCTCGTCGACGAGGTCGGGCGCGAGCCCCGCGCTCGGCTCGTCGAGCAACAGGAGCTCTGGGTCGAGCATCAGCGCGCGGCCCATCGCGAGCATCTGCCGCTGGCCGCCGCTCAGCGTCCCCGCCTGCTGGTCCTTCCGCTCCTCGAGTATCGGGAACCGGTCGTACACCTTTCTGAGCTCCTCCTGCGGGACCTCGTCGAGGATGTACGCGCCCATCTCGAGGTTCTCTTCGACGTCGAGCTCCGCGAAGACGTTCTCGCTCTGGGGCACGTACCCCAACCCCTTGTGGATCACGTCCTCCGGCTTCGTCCCGCTGATGTCCTCGTCGTCGAACGTCACCGTGCCGCCCATGTGCGTCGTCAGTCCGAACACCGACTTCATCACGGTGGACTTGCCGGCCCCGTTCGGCCCGACGATGGTGACGTACTCCTCGTCGTCGACGTCGAGGTCGACGTCGGTGAGGATCTGTAGGTCCCCGTAGCCGGCGTCCAGGTCGCGGACTTCGAGGAGGCTCATACCTCACCCCCGAGGTAGGCCTCGATGACCTCCTCGCTCTCTTTGATCTCCTCCGGCGTCCCGTCCTTCAGGATCCGGCCTTGGTGCATGACGATGACCCGCTCGCAGTTGTTCATGATGAGGTCCATGTCGTGTTCCACGATGAGGAAGGTGTACCCCCGCTCGCGCAGCTCGTGGATGTGTTCGAGCAGCCGCTTCTCCAGCGACGGGTTGACCCCCGCGAACGGCTCGTCGAGGAGCAGCACGTCGGGGTCGGTCAGGAGCGCCCGCGCCATCTCCAGCAGCTTCCGCTGGCCGCCGGAGAGGTTCCCCGCGTACTCGTCGGCGAGGTGGTCGATCTCGAAGAAGTCGAGCACCTCCCAGACGCGGTCGAGCTGTTCGGTCTCCTGCTCTTGGACGGACCGGCGGGTGACCGGCATGATCGACCGCCACAGGGACTCGCCGACCTGTCCCTTCGGCGCGAGCATCATGTTCTCGAGAACGGTCATCTCCTCCAGCTCGCGGGCGATCTGGAACGTCCGCGCGAGACCCCGATTGGCGATCTCGTGGGGCTGGAAGCCGGTGATGTCCTCGCCGTTGAACCGGACGGTCCCTTCCGTGGGATCGAGCATCCCGGTGATGAGGTTGAACGTGGTCGACTTCCCGGCCCCGTTCGGACCGATGAGCCCGGTGAGCGTCCCCTCCTCGACGTCGAAGCTCACGTCGTCGACGGCGGTGATCCCGCCGAACTCCTTCCGCAGTCCCTCGACCTCGAGGGGGGCGTACCGGGCGTCGTCGCCGGCCCGCGTCTCGGGGTCGTCCTCGACCAGTTCGGTCAGGTCGGTCGAGGCGTCGCTCGCGCTCGGTGGCGTATCCTCTCCGGTCGCCGCCCCTTCCGCCGGGGCCGACTCGCTCGCGGGGGAGTCGTCGGTCTCGCTCACCGTTCGTCACCTCCGTCGGCGGCGGCCGGGTTCCCGGTCGACCCGCCGCCTCCCGGCCGGGCGAGGTCGACGCTGGACGCCGTCTCCTTGCGGTGGCCGAGCAGCCCCTCCGGCCGATTGTGCATCAGCCAGATCAGCACCACGCCCATGATCACCAGCCGCAGCTGGCTGACGCTGTCGAGCGTGTACAGGACGAACGGCATCGGGTCGAGCGAGGCGAACCCGGCCATCGCCTCGCCGAAGTTCCGCGGCGCGTCGCCCAGCTCGAAGGCCGTCTCGACGAGGTTCTTGAAGTACCGCGGCCCCTCGTACAACACCCCGGCGAAGATCGCGCCGCCGAGGAAGCTCCCGGTGTTCGACCCCGCGCCGCCGATGATCAGCGCGATCCAGATGAAGAAGGTGATGTTCGGCCGGAACGACGGCGGCGTGATGCTCCCGCGGCCGGAGTACCAGAGGATACCGCCGAGCCCCATCAGCGCGGCGCCGAGCACGAACGCCGTGAGCTTGAACCGGTCGGTGTCCTTGCCGAGGGCGTTCGCGACGTCCTCGTCCTCGCGGATCGCCTTCAGCACGCGGCCGAACGGCGACTTTCCGGTCCGAGAGAGCAGCAGGTAGAACAGCCCGACGCCGACGATCAGGACGACCCCGTAGAGGAGCCCGTCCAGCACCGGCTTGGGGTTGTTCGGGATGACGCTCGCCTCGACGAACGAGACGAACCCGAGGTACGGATCCCAGAGGAACAGGGCCCGGAGCAGCGCCTCGAGCGGGTTCGTGTAGTTCAGGATGAGTCCGCCCCCGCCGCCGAGTCCGACCGTGTCCGCCGCCGGGTCGAAACTGACCACCCAGAGGTCGATCGTGTCCGGCACGGTGAACGTCTGGAAGGTCCGGGACATCATGGTGAACCGGACGATCTCGGAGAACGCCACCGTGACGATCGCGAGGTAGTCCGCCCGGAGCCGGAGCGCGGGCAGCGCGACGAGCAGCCCGAACAGGCCCGCGATCACGACGCCGGCGATGACGCCGACGAAGAGCGGGAGGCCGAACCCGCCGACCTGCGCGGCGCCGTCGCCCACCGGCGGCTTCGAGACCAGCGCGGTCACGTAGATACCGATTCCCATGAAGCCGACGATGCCGATGTTGAACAGCCCGGTGTACCCCCAGTGGAGGTTCAGCGCTAGCGCCATCATGCCGAACACGCCGACGTAGAACGTGAGGTTCGCGATCGAGTTCAGCTGCCCGCGGAGCCCGTATCCGAAGGCGACGCCGGCGAGGATGTACGCCAGATAGAGGGCGCCGAGGACGGCGAGCACGAGCGTCACGTCGCGCTCGAAGAGCCCCTCGAACCGCCCGCGAAGGTCGCTTGTACTCATGCTGTGGTCCTCCCGCTGAAGATGCCTTCAGGCTTGAATAACAGAATCACGATCATCACCATGAACGCGGCCGCGCGACCGAACTCCGATGGAATCCAGATCACGGAGACCGAGGCGGTGAGGCCGATGATGATCCCGCCGCCGATCGCGCCGTAGATCGACCCGATCCCGCCGAGGATCACCGCGGCGAACACGAGCAGCAGCAGCAGCCACCCGTCGTTGAACCCGAGCGTTCCCTTCCAGAGGACGAACATGTAGCCCGCGACGCCCGTCAGGCCCGCGCCGACGATCCACGTCGTGCGGATGACCTGCTCGGTCGGGATTCCGGTGATCCGCGCGAGGTCCTCGTTGTCGGACATCGCGCGCATCGCCTTCCCGAGCTTCGTCCGCTGGAGCAGCAGGTGGACGCCGAGCATGAGCCCGGCCGCGACGACGATGAGACTGATGTCGTGGGCCGTCACCCGGAACGTGCCGTCGATCGCGGGGACGTTTATCCGCGGGACCGACCCCGCCGCGGTCGTCCCCCGGACGCCGGCCCCGTAGACGAACTGGAGCAGGTACCGGAGCGCGAACGCGACCCCGATACTGGTTATCAGCAGCGCGATACCGCTCTCGTCGCGGATCGGCCGGTAGACGAACCGGTCGATAGCCAGCGCCAAGACGATCGCCGCGACGCCCGCCACGAGAGCCCCGAGGACGACGGCGATCGGCGCGGTCGTGACGCCGATACCGAGCGCGCCGCCGAACACCGACCCGCCCGCGCCGACGAGCAGGAGCGCCCCGACGCTGTTCTCGCCGATCCCGGCGATCAGGTAGCTCGCGCCCATCCCGGCGAACGCCCCGCTCGTGAGGTAGTCGCCGTGCGCGAAGTTCGCGAAATTGAGAATGCTGTACGTCATCGAGAGTCCGATCCCCGCCAGACCGATGATCAGCCCCCGGAGTAGACCGTCCCAGACGAGGGACGCGAGGCTGCTGATCTGAATCCCCCCGGACGCGAGCCCGGTCACGAGCGACCACACCATCCACAGGGCCACGAGTATGACCCCGATGGCGAGCGGTTCCTCGCTGAGGGTACGGCGGTATCGAACGAACGTTTCAGAGACACTCACGTGATAACACTCCTCACAAAAGCCTATGAATCAACGTATAAGACGTTTTCTACCTTCGATCTCCGAACGTGTCCGTCGTCCGTCGTATTTACTCACATAGGGTACTGTCTCAGGAATATAAACACGCCGCCCGTCCGACCCCGCCGGCCCCGTGGCGATCGGTCAGTACCCCTGCGCGTTCCCGTCTTTTCGCGGTTCGGTGGCAGCCGAGAGGACCCCGTCCCGGTTCCGCGCGATCTGCGCGCCGCCGAACATGACCGGCGAGAGCGTCCGCACGTCGTGGTCCTTCCGGACCAGCTTGGCCGCGGCATCGTCGTCGAAGTGGGGTTCGAGCGCCAGCTCGCCGCTCTCGCGGTAGCGCCACCGCGGTTCGTCGAGCGCGCGCTGGAGGGGCATCCCGTAGTCGACGAGGTTCGAGATCACCTGGACGTGGCCCTGCGGCTGCATGTAGCCGCCCATCACGCCGAACGCCGCCCAGTCGTCCTCGTCGAACCGGACGACGCCCGGAATGAGCGTGTGGAACGGGCGCTTACCGGGTTCGAGGCTGTTCGGGTGGTCGGGGTCGAGCGAGAAGGACGCGCCGCGGTTCTGGAGGGCGATGCCGGTGTCGCCCGCGACGAGCCCGGAGCCGAAGCCGGCGAACCGGGAGTTGATGTAGGAGACGACGTTGCCGGCCTCGTCCGCGACCGTGAGGAGGACGGTGTCCGCGTCCTCGGCGTTCGCGTTCGGCACGCCGAAGGAGACGTCGTGCGACGCGGTCCCGCCGACGCCCGCGGCGCGCTCGGCGGCCCACTCGCTCGACGCGAGCGGCGGGACCTCCTCGTACTCGGGGTCGGTGATGTAGCGGTGGCCGTCGTGGAACGCCCGCTTCATCGCCTCCGCGAAGTAGTGGACGCGCTCCGGCGAGTCGTAGTCGTACTCGCCCGCGCCGAGCTCGTTCGCGACGTTGAGCGCTTCCAGCGCGATCAGCCCCTGATTGTTCGGCGGGAGCTCGTACACCTCGGCGCCGTTGTACGTCGTCGACACCGGCTCGGGCCACTCGACCTCGAAGTCCGCGAGGTCGTCGACGGTCATGAACCCGCCCTGCGACTGGACCTCGTCGGCGATCTTCTCCGCGATCTCGCCCTCGTAGACGACGTCCGCCCCCTCCTCGGCGATCTTCCGCATCGACGCGCCGAGCCGCGGGAGCGTCACCGTCTGCCCGACGCCCGGCGGCTCGCCGTCGAACAGGAACGCCTCGCGGGCGTGGTCGTCGGTGAACAGCTCGTCGGCGCTCGCCCAGTAGGAGGCGATCACCTCGGAGACGGGGTACCCCTCGGTCGCGTAGCGGATCGCGGGCGCGAGCGCGTCGGCGAGCGTGAGCCGGCCCAGCTCCTCGACGGTCGCCTCCCACCCCCGGGCCGTCCCGGGGACCGTGACCGCGTGCGGGCCGTAGAACGGCATCCCGGCCTCGCCCGCGTCGTCGACCGCGTAGCCGCCGTCGTCGGGGTAGTACGACTCCGCGTCGTCGTCCTCCGCGAGCGCCGCTTTGACGTTCTCGATCGTCGCGTCCGCCGGGGCGCCGCCGCACGAGCGCATCGCGCCGACCTCGCCGTCGGCGGTCCGGTACAGCGCGAACACGTCGCCGCCGAGCCCGGTCGACGTGGATTCGACGACGTTGAGCGCGGCCGCGGTCGCGACCGCGGCGTCGAACGCGTTCCCCCCCTCCCTGAGGACCTCGACGCCCGCCTCGCTGGCGAGCGGCTGACTGGTCGCCACCACGCCGCGCTGGCCGTACACGGTGGATCGGCGCGACGTGAACCGGTCTAAGTCTGGCTCCATACGAACCCGTCCGGTGCGCGAGAGGATAAAGCTCCGACCGGAACTTTCCGGTGTCGGTCCGGCTCGGTCGGCGAGACGCTCGGGAGAACCCCCGACCGCTCAGGAGTGTTTCGCCGCCAGCACGTCGATCTCGTCGATCTGCGGGTTCTCGACGAGCAGCTCGTCGGCGCGGTCCATCAGTTCGGCGGCGATCTCGCCGTCGAGGTGCGCCTGCCGACCCGCCTCGTCCGGGAACGTGTCGAAGATCCCGAACGTGGTCTCGTCGAGGCGCAGCGCGAACCACGTCGTCGTCTGCTCCTCGGCCTCGGCCGCGGGCAGCGCGCCCTCGAGGAACTCGGCCACCTCGTCGGTCTTCTCGGGTTTGGCTTCGAGCCGTGCCTGAAGCGCGTACTCGGAGTCGGACATTCCGTCGGATCGGAGGGCTGCGAGCCGTTTAACACCCGTGGCACCGGGGATACGGTCGGTCGCGCGACCGGTCGTCGGCCGCGAACGGAGCGCCTCGACGACCCGGGCACCGGCGGGCGCCTCAGTCCTCGAACTCGGCGTAGTGGCGCACCAGCCCGCACTCGGGGCACATCACCGTCGTCAGCTCCTTGCGCTCGTTCATCCCGAGCTTCCCGAGCAGCCCGGACCGCTTCTCGCCGGTCTTGACGTGCGCGTTCCACGCGTCGCCCATGCTGAACTCCACTTCCTCCATCGTGACGCCGCAGTCCGGACAGCGGTGGTCCATGTGACGCCGGACGCGCGGCGACGTGAAAACGGTTGGTTCGGTGGCGCCCCCCGACCAGACGCGGGCCCCTGTCGAGGCGCAGTTCTCCGTCGAGATGCGGGCCCCTGCCGAGACGTCGGCGTCCCGGCGAACGGTCCCGCTCCGTCGGCCTTCCCCACTTTGGTCGAAGTTTGAACAAGCGCTAAACGCTCTCACACCGTACGTCGGGACATGAATCGACGACGCGTGCTGGCGCTCGCCGGCACGGCCGCGGTCGGCTCGCTAGCGGGATGTGCCGGCGGGTCCGACGGGTCCGGCGACGAGAGCGGGCAGTCGCTGCGGGAGCATCCGGCCGCCGCGGGACTGGACGGACTGCCCCGCCGGGGGCCGCTGGACGGACACGCGATACTCACCTTCGAGGATCCGTCCTGTACCCGGTGTCGGGCCTTCCACGAGGAGGTCGTCCCCCAGATACGGTCGAACGTCGTCGATCCCGGCGAGGGAGCGTACGTGCTCCGCACCTATCCCGTCGTCTACCCATGGGGCGAGCCGGCGACGCAGGCGCTCGCGTCGACGCACGCCCGGAGCGATCCGGCCTTCTGGTCGCTGCTCGACCACTTCTTCGCCACTCAGGAGCAGTTCGACGCGGACAACGTCCTCGACCGGACCGAGTCGTTCCTCGACGCAGAGACCGACCTCGACGGCGGCGCGGTCGTCGCCGACGCCGCAAACGAGGCCCACGACGAGGCAGTCCGGAACAACCTCGACGCCGCCGACGCCGCCGGTCTCGGGCGGACTACGCCGGTCGTCCTGCTCTTCCGGGACGGGGAGTACGTCACCTCGGCCAACGGGAGCGTGAGCTACGACCTCATCGCGGAGACGCTCGGGGTCGACGGCTGATGGGAATCCTCGGCCGCGGCGTCCGGCTTCCGACGGGGCGCGAGGACCTGCGGTTGATGGGTCGGACCGCGCGGCTGGTCCTGACGCTGCCGGCCTACGCCGCGGTCGCGGTCCTCGCGGCCGTCCTCTCGCTGACCGCGTTCGTGGTGTCGCTGAACGTCCGGTTCGTACTCGACGTCGTCGTGGGCGGGTCGCTCCCGCTCGGGAGCCGGCTGACGATCCTGACCGAACTCTACCCCTTCGTGGGCACCTCCTTCGGTCCCGGACAGGGGAGCCTGCTCGTCGTCGTGGCGCTGCTGACCGGCCTCGACGTCGCGATGGCGACGTACCACTTCCGCGAGCACGGGCTGGACCCCCAGCAGGGCGGAGCCGGGCTGGCGGGCGTCGTCCTCGGGACGCTGGGGGCGGGCTGTGCGGCCTGCGGGTCCGCGGTGCTGCTCGGGCTGCTCTCGCTTCTGGGCGTCTCGACCTCCCTGCTGTTCCTCCCACTGGACGGGCTGGAGTTCGCGCTGGGCGCGCTCGTCGCCTTGACCCTCTCGATCTACTGGCTCGCCGACGGGATGCGGGGCGGGGAGATCAACGGCTGTCCGGTCGACGTGTAATCGGGGGGATCGCTTGTCGCTCGGTCGCGCCGACCCGCGTCCGCGTGGAGTGAAAGAGGCCTCGGCACTCACGACTCACAATCTATCCATAGGGGATGTAGTTAGCGCACCTATAGAGTCTGCTCTTCTCGTTACTGCTCGTCCAGCATCCGGATGCCGCGCTCCACAACTGCTTCGGTCACGAAGAGGCTCGTCTCACGCTGGAGCGCTCGCATACGCGATGCCGCTTCACTCCTGTCGAGCAATCCGCGGCCATAACCGAGCGCGATGACGCCGAGAGAACCGTGTACTTCGATATCCGCGTCAGACGCTGCCTCTCGGGCAGCGAGGTCATCGGTCAGGAGAACGGCTTCCAGCTCTTTTGCGACTGCGATCGCGGCGCGTTCTCCGGCGTCCAGTTCTTCGGCTCCGACTCGGCTCTCGTCGGCTTCGACGAGTTCGTACGAGAGATCGGACAACCCGTCAGGAGCACCACCGGCCTCGATTTCCTCGTACACCGTCTCTGGAACGAGTAATGTGTCAAACGTCGAGAACAGTTCGAGGGAATCGATCTCGGCGAGATGAATGAGGGGGCCAGCGTCCGAGGCGGCCGCGAGCGTCACGCGTTCAGGCCCCAGTCGACGTCTTCCTCGACGACATCACGCTCTCGCTCCGCTCGCTCGACTTTCGTCCGACCGACGTGTTCGATGGCTTCCTCCCGACCGAGTTCGCCGTCGAGGTACCGAGCAACCACGAGATCCTCCCACAGGTCCTCGAGACCGCGTTCGAGTGCCCGTTCGAACACTGCGGACTCTGGGAGATCCCGAGCCTCCGCGATTTCCCGAACGCGGTCGGAGATTTCGGCGGCCATACGATCCGATCGCCCGGCAACGTTCATAAATCTGCGTCTGCCCGCTTGACGCAAATCTGGTCGGAGTCCGTATCTACGGTGGTCTCACTCAGATGCCATCAGAGACGCCCTTTCCTCCAAGAGAGGGGCCTCGGCACTCATAGGGCTCGTCGTCGCCGGGTGCCGAGTCCGGCTCGGAGCGGTGGTTCGTCATCGGCCGGTCGTCGGTAGTCGCGCCGTCGAATAAAAGGATCCGGCCGCGCCGTCAGTGCGACGAGCCGGTGTACTCGTTCCAGCGGTCGGTGCCGTTCGCGATCCGCCGGGTGTCCGACGGGTCGAACGTCGCCGCCGCGTTCGCGACCGCCTCGGCGGCGGTCGGAAGGTCGTCGGTGGCGTCGGTGGCGTCGTCCGCGTCCGGACTCGCGGACGGGCCCGACTGGTCGGTCGCCGGTTCGGTCTCGGTCGCCTCGCGCGTGCTCGGACCGCCGGGACCGGCCGCCGTCCCCGCCGCCGAGCGTGCGTCAGTCGTGTACTACGGGTGGCACGACTCGACCCACGTGCGTATCCTTCATAATTGTTTATGTTGGTACGAGGATCGCCGCCGAAAAAGCGGAGTCGGTGGAGCGCCGCCGTGCGGTGCCGAAGTGGCCTACCAGGCCGACCACGCGGTGAGCGTCTCGTCGCGGGCGTACACCCGCTTGAGGTCCTTCGCGTACGCGAGGTCGCCGGGGTGGTCGAGCTTCTCGTGGCGGTACTCGGGGGCGTCCTCGCGGATGTGGAGCCCCTCGACGGTGAACTCCTCCTCGCCGAACTCCACCGTCTCGTCGACGGTGAACTCGTAGTCGCCGGGGACGTTCACCCGCAGCGAGCGCGTCCGGTCCGCGTCCCCGTCCTTCGGGTGGAGCGTGACGGGGACCGCGACGTTGTCGACCGCGCGGGTCCACAGCGTCTCGACGTCGGTGATGTCCGCCTCCTCGACGCGGTTCTCCGGACCGAGTTCGATCCCCGTGATCCGCACCTGCATCAGGGCGTCGTCGGTGTCGACGACGAACTCCTCGCCGGTGCCGACGTCGCCGTCGGCGGGGACGTCCATCGTCGTCGTGAACGAGTCGCCGTCCTGCGAGACGACGATCGTCACGGCGACGGTCTCCTCCTCGGGGATCTCGGTCTTGTGGGTGTGGTCGCACTCGGTACAGCGCACGGTGGCCTGCCCGCCCGGGCTGAGGACCTCGTGGACGGTCGGCTCGGCGGGTGAACACGACGGACAGGGGAGTCCGACGCGCGCGCCGGCTTCGGTGTCGCTCATTGGGCGCTCGTACCCGCCGCGCCCGTAAATATCCGCCCCTGTGGGGCCGGTGTGGGTCGCGCTCGCGTGGCGCGCGGCGGCGCGAGTGCGGTTCCGACGATCGGAGCGTCTCGCCGAGGCCGCGCGGTAAGGAAACTGGTTTACCGGTGTCCGCGGAACGGTCGCCCATGATCGTACCCGGGTCCAGCTCGCAGCAGCTCGCGGCCGCGCTCGCCGACGAGACGGGCCGGGCGCTCGCCACCCCGACCTACGAACGCTTTCCGGACGGGGAGGGGCTCGCCGCGGTGCCCGACTTCGACGCCGACGAGGCCGTGATCGTCGCCGCGACCGACTCCGACGAGGCGTGGGTCGAACTGCTCCAGCTCCAGGACGCCGTCCGCGAGGCCGGCGCGACGGACGTGACCACCGTGATCCCGTACATGGGGTACGCCCGACAGGACGAGTCCTTCGGCGAGGGGCAGCCGGTCTCGGCCCGCGCGATGGCGAAAGCGATCTCGACCGGGACCGACCGCGTCCGACTCGTCAACCCCCACGAGGCGGCCGTCGCCGACTTCTTCGATGTCCCGGTCGAGGCGGTCGATGCCGCCGGCGTCCTCGCCGACCCGCTCCCCGCCGACCTCGACGACCCGCTCTTCCTCGCGCCCGACGAGGGGGCAATCGACGCGGCCGCCACCGTCCGGGACGCCTACGGCGCCGGCGAGACGGACTACTTCGAGAAGCACCGCGACCGCGAGACGGGCGCCGTCGCGGTCTCGCCCTCGGACGCCCCCGTTTCAGACCGCGACGTGGTCGTCGTCGACGACATCATCGCCACCGGCTCCACGATGAGCGAGTCGGTCGCCGTGCTGGCCGACCGCGGCGCCGCGCGGGTGTTCGCCGCCTGCGTCCACCCCGTCCTCGCGGCCAACGCGGTGACGAAGCTCCGCGCCGCCGGCGTCGACCGGATCGTCGGCAGCGACACCGTGGAGCGCGGCTGTAGCGTCGTCAGCGTCGCACCCGCCGTGGCCGACGCGCTGGCGGGGCGCTGAGCGGGACGGCTAGGCGTCGGTCCCGCCGTCGACGTTCCGAATTTCTTCGGCCGGGTTGCCCCCGACCACCGTCCGCGCCGGCACGTCGTCGACCACGACGGCGCCGGCCGCGACGACCGCGCCGTCGCCGACCGAGACGCCCGGCGTGAGGACCGCCCGCCCGCCGATCCAGACGTCGTCGCCCACTGTCACCGGGTCGCCGAACTCGCGGCCGGTCGCGCGCCCGTCGGGATCGATCGGGTGCGTCGCGGTGTAGGCGTGGACGCCCGGCCCGAGCAGGCAGTTCTCGCCGAACGCGATCGGCGCCATGTCGAGGAAGACGCAGCCGTAGTTCGCGAAGAACCCGTCACCGACGCCGACGTTGTACCCGTAGTCGCAGCGGACCGGTGGCTCGACGGTCGCGTCGCCCCCGACCTCACCGAACAGCTCTCGGAGGAGTCGGTCGCGGCGGTCGGCCTCGGCCGGGGCGGTGGCGTTGTACCGGCGGCAGCGGTCGCTCGCGCGCCGGCGCTCGGCGACCAGCTCCGGGGCCGTCGGGTCGTACGCCTCGCCGGCGAGCATCCGCTCCTTCTCGCGTCCCATACGACTCCCGGCGCGGCGTCCTACATAGGCCTGTCCGTTGGTGGCGTCGGCGGTCGGTGTTTATAAGTCGAGTCTGGCACCAGACCAGCGGAGAACGCCTCCAAAGCCCCAGCCGCTCGGTTATAAATCGTTGACTGCGTCTGGCCGGCGAACGCCTCCAAAGCCCTAGCCGCGAGGACGGCGCACGCTCGCTGCGGTCCTCAGTCGCTCGTGCTGCTCGCTCCTTGCGGTCCTTGCGTCGCCTGCGCCGTCCTCGCGACTGCCCCTTTGAGTCC
>NZ_SGUC01000033.1 GCF_005435165.1 Halorubrum sp. GN11_10-6_MGM
GCCCATCGGTCCCTCGCCGCCCATCCCGCCCATCGCGTCGCCCATCTCGCCGAGCCCGCCGAGCGGGTCGGCGTCGGCGCCGAACATCCCCTCGTCCATCGCGGCGTCGGGATCGATCTCGGCGGCGTACAGCGGCATGTCCTCGCGTATCTGTGCCGGTTCGGCGGGGATATCGGTCTCGTAGGTGTCCGACAGCGAGTGCGCGGGGTCGGTGGAGACGACGAGCGTCCGGACGCCGCCCGCGGCCGAGGCCAGCCCCGCCGCGGCCGCCATCGTCGTCTTCCCGACGCCGCCCTTCCCGCCGTACAGCACGTAGTCCGGCGCGTCGACGCCCGCCGGGAGGTCGGCGAGGTCGTCGTCGACGGTCGGTGTCGCGTCCGCCTCCGCGGGCTCGACGGTGGTGTCGGCCTCGTCGGCGGCTTCGCCTTCGGGCTCGTCGACTCGGTCGACGGGCTCGACGTCGATCTCGTCCATACCGGCGTGTCGTACGGGCGGACACCTGTACCCGTCGGTCTGTTCCACGTGGTCGGATTCGTGAACTCCGCCGCCGGAGCCACGGCCACTCGTTACGACGAGGTCGCTGCCGGCGACATGACCTCCGAAGCCCCAGTCGTTCGGCTAGACGTGGTTGCTTATAAACGGCTGATCGACACTGATACCACCGAAGCCCCAGCCGCGAGGCGGGCGCACGCTCGCTGCGCTCCTCGCTCGCGTTGCTCGCTGCGGTGCTTGCTTCGCCTGCGCCCGCCTCGCGGCTGCCCCTTCGATTCCCGCCCAGTACCGCTCCGCACGGCACCTCACGCCTCCCCAGCCTCGTCAGTCGCCGTCGCTACGCTCCGGCGACTGGCTCCCTCGCGCGTGCGACTCGCGCCCTCCGGGCGCTCGTCGGCACACGCCACCGCACCGCCGTTTACTTATAAATGGTCACTCGATTGCGCCCTCGCGCTCCACGCCCATCCCGAGGTCGGCCATCGCGTCGAAGAAGCCGGGGAACGAGACGTCGACGTGTTCGGCGCCCCGGACGGTCGTCGTCCCCTCGGCGTCGAGCGCGGCGACCGCGAGCGCCATGACGATCCGGTGGTCGTGACGGCCGTCGACTGTGGCTCCCTCGAGGTCGCTCTCGCTCCCGTGGACCGTGAGCACGTCTGGCTCCTCGGTCGTCTCGGCGCCGAGCTTCCCCAGCTCCTCGGCCATCGCGGAGACGCGGTCCGTCTCCTTGTAGCGGACGTGTTCGCAGTTCTCGATCCGGGTGTCGCCGTCCGCGACCGCGCCGAGGGCGGCGATCGTGGGGAGGAGGTCCGGCGTGTCGCCCACGTCGACCGTGACGCCGGAAAGGTCGGCGCGCTCGACCGCGATCTCGCCGGCCTCGCGGTCCCAGTCGACCGGCGCGCCCATCTCCGCGACGATCTCGACGATCGCGGCGTCGCCCTGCGCGCTGGGTCGCGCGCCCTCGATCCGGACCGCCTCGCCGGGCTCGGCCGCGACGGCGCCCGCGCCGAGCAGGTACGAGATGGAGGAGAAGTCGCCGGGGACCGCGTACGTCCCGCCGCTCGGCGCGTACGTCTGCCCGCCCGGGACGGAGAACCCCGCGGCGCCGGCGGCGCCGTCGAGGGGGTCGCCAGCCCCGTCCACCGGCGTCGCCTCGATCCCGAAGTCGGCGAGCAGTTCGAGCGTGATGTCGACGTACGGCGCGGACTTGAGATCGGTCGTGAGCTCGACCTCGACCCCCTCGTCGGTGACCGCGCCCGCCATCAGCAGCGCGGTGACGTACTGCGAGGAGACGTCGCCCGGGATCGCGACCTCGCCGCCGGAGAGCGGGCCGGCGATCACCAGCGGCGCCTGCCCGTTCGACCGCGTCGACTCCGCGCGGACGCCGAGGTCGCTGAGCGCGTCGAGGAGCGGCCCCTGCGGGCGCGAGCGCAGCGACCCGTCGCCGGTGAGGACCGTCGTGCCGTCCGCGAGCGCGGCCGCGGCGGTGACGAGCCGCATCGTCGTCCCCGAGTTCGCGCAGTCGATCACGTCGTCCGGGACGGCCGGGCGGCCGCCGAACCCGTCGACCGCGAGCGCGTCGGCATCGTCGGGAATCTCGACCGCGCGGTCGCCGTTGCCCCCGCTCCCGACGGGTTCGACGCTCCCGCCGAACGCGGTCACGGCGCGGGCCGTCGCCCGCGTATCGGCGGAGACGAGCGGCGATTCGACGGTCGCGCCGTCGCTGTACCCCGCGGCGAGCAGCGCGCGGTGGGTGTAGCTCTTCGACGGCGGCGCGCGGGCGGTCCCTCGGAGGTCCGAGCGCGTGACGTGGGCGTCCATACCCACCCCTGCCCGCCGCGGCGACAAGTCGGTACCGACCGCGGCACGATTGCGGGCGGCGCGACTGCGGTCGGCAGCGCTCGGCGGGCGACGCGACTGCGGTCGGCAGCGCTCGGCGGTCGGCGCGTCCCGCCCCTCCCCCGACGCGGCCGCGGCACACCCTTTATACCATCGGGAGCGCTAGCGTCGCGTATGCCCCAGTGTGAGATGTGCGGCGCCGAGGAGGCCTCGCTGACGACGACGAAGGTCGAAGGCGCCGAACTGGAGCTCTGTAGCTCGTGTACGGACTTCGGCACCGAGGTCCGCGACGAGTCGACGAGCTCCGGCGGCGGCAAGTACTCCACCAGCTCCAGCACCGGGAAGTCGTCCTCGTCGTCCGGCTCCTCGGGTTCGTCGGGCTCCTCGGGGAGTTCGACCCGCCCACGCGACATGTTCGACGACATGGACGAGATCGCCACCGACTACGACGAGCGCATCCGCGAGGCGCGCGAGTCGCGCGGGCTGAGCCAGGAGGAACTGGCCGACCAGCTCAACGAGAAGGCGAGCCTCATCCGCAAGCTCGAACGCGGCGACACGCTCCCGACCGACGACGTCCAGCGCAAGCTCGAACGCGCGCTCGACATCTCGCTGGTCGAGGGCCAGTCGGCCGACGACGCCGACTGGGAGACCAACGACGCGGGGACGATGACCCTCGGCGACGTCGTCAAGCGGAAGGACTGAGCCGGACCGCTCGCTCCGACTGACTTTTTCGCTCCCCGCCGACCGCGCTCTCAGAGGCGTCCACGGAGGCCGACGAGTGCGACCGCGAGCAGTCCGAACGCGACGAGCGAGAGGTTCGGAACCGTGAGCCCGACAAGCGGGCTCTGCCACTGGACGGTCGCGCAGGGCCCGCCGACCGTACACTGCGCCAGCGTCGCTTGGAGGTACGAGTGGTAGGCGGCGAGCGGGAGGCCGACCGCCACGAGCGGCAGCGCGGTGCGCCACACTGCCGGCCGTCGCTCGACGGTCGCGACGCCGAAGACGACGACGAGCGGGTACATGAGGATTCGCTGGTACCAACACAGGTCGCAGGGAACGAGCCCGAGGCCGAGGCTGAACCAGAGGCTCCCCGCGGTCGCGACCGTCGCGACGACCGTCGCGGCCGACAGCCACGCGGTCGCCGGGGACGGGCGCGGGCTCACACCGTCGCGCCGCCGTCGTCCGTCTGCTCCGAGCCGCCGTACCGTTCGGTGAGGTAGTCGATGATGTAGTCGACGGTCTCGGGGTCGTAGCTCCAGAAGCCGAAGAACTCGCCGGGCGCGCGCTCCTCGGCGAGCAGCGCGCACTTCGCCTCGTCGTAGCCGCCCCCGTCGTACGCGACGAACCAGGTCTCGCGGATCTCGGCGGTCTCGCCGACGTGGACGGTGTAGTGTTCGACGTCCGGCGCCTCCCCCTCGTTCGCCGCGTACGCGTGGACGTCGAGCCGCTCCTTCTCGCCGAGCAGGTCGTAGGTGTCCGCCTCGCCGGTGAGCACGTCGAGCGTCTGGAACCCCGCGTGGAGCTCCCCGTCGCCGACCCGCCAGGCGCGGTCCTCGATCTCCCGGGACGCGGCCACCATGTCCTCGCGGGAGTAGGAGGTGAACATGGTCTCGTCGAGGTGGTCCAACACCGGCCGGCCGACGCGGCCGTCGGCGCCCCGCGCGCCGGAGTCGCCGGCGTCCTCCGACTCGTCTCCCCCCGGCGGCGACAACAGCTCCTCGACGGTCACGGCCGTGACGAACTCCCCGTCCCGCGCTAACACCGCGAACTCCTCCGGACCGGAGGCGGTCTGGTCGTCGACGATCCGGACGTTGCGGTCGGCGAAGTACTCCCGGAGTTCGTCGGTCACCGCCGGATCGGCGTTGAACACGGTCAGCGTGGCCTCGTGGGCCTCCACGCCCGCGATGAGCTCGATGAGGGACATCCCTTGTCCGACCCACAGCAGCGGGGTATAAGGTCGTTTCTGCTCTCCGGACCGCGGGCCTCGCGGTTCCGAGGGCCGAGCGGGCGCGGGTGAGAGCGTCGCGAAGCACGAACCTATTTGCGCCGCGCTCCCCGAATGGGCGTATGTTCATTCTGGTGAACCTCAAGGCGTACCCGTGCGATCCGATCGAGGTGGCGACCGCGGCCCGCGACGTCGCCGAGGCGTCCGGCGCGCGAATCGCGGTCTCGCCGCAGGCCGCGGACGTCGCGCGCGTCGCCGAGACCGGCGTCGAAACGTGGGCGCAGCACGTCTCGCCGAACGGGCACGGCTCGCACACCGGGTCGACGCTCGCCGAGGCCGTCGCCGACAACGGCGCGGAGGGCACCCTGATCAACCACTCCGAGAACCGCCTGAAGCTCGCCGACGTCGACGGCTCCGTGCGCGCGGCCGAGCGCGCCGACTTAGAGACTATCGTCTGCGCGAACAACCCCGCGCAGGTCGGCGCCGCCGCCGCGCTCGGCCCCGACGCCGTCGCGGTCGAGCCCCCGGCGCTCATCGGCGGCGACGTCTCCGTCGCCACCGCGGACCCCGGGATCGTCGAGGACGCGGTCGCGGCCGCCGAGGACGTCGACCCCGCGGTCGACGTGTTCTGCGGCGCCGGCGTCTCGACCGGCGAGGACGTCTCGACCGCGGGCGACCTCGGCGCCGCCGGCGTCCTGCTGGCCTCGGGCGTCGCGAAGGCCGACGACCCCGAGGCCGTCCTCGAAGACCTCGTGAGCGGGATCTGAGGCCGGAGTCAGCGGGGGTCCGCGGCCGGCCCCGCGCAGAGAACCCGACTCGCTGAGCGCCCGAACCGAACTCCGACGCGAGCGCGCACCGCCGCTGCGTTTGCGGATCTGTATAAATACATCGATGTGAGCCACTCACACGATCGAGAAAACGCATGACTGCGGCGGGTTCGTTCTCGCGGCCGAGTGGCCGCATCTAGTAACCTTTAACCGAAACAAGCCGCTACCTGTGACCAAGATGGCGAGCAACAAGATTCTCGGTATCGACCTCGGTACCACCAACTCCGCGTTCGCGGTGATGGAGGGCGACGAGCCCGAGATCATCGCCAACGCCGAGGGCGACCGGACGACGCCCTCGGTCGTCGCGTTCGCCGACGACGGCGAGCGCCTCGTCGGCAAGCCGGCGAAGAACCAGGCCGTTCAGAACCCCGACCGCACGATCCAGTCGATCAAGCGGCACATGGGCGACGAGGACTACTCCGTCGAGATCGGCGACGACGAGTACACGCCGGAGCAGGTCTCGGCGATGATCCTCCAGAAGATCAAACGCGACGCCGAGGAGTACCTCGGCGACGACGTCGAGAAGGCGGTGATCACGGTCCCCGCGTACTTCAACGACAAGCAGCGACAGGCGACGAAGGACGCCGGCGAGATCGCCGGCTTCGACGTCGAGCGAATCGTCAACGAGCCGACCGCGGCCTCGATGGCGTACGGGCTCGACGACGAGTCCGACCAGACCGTCCTCGTGTACGACCTCGGCGGCGGCACGTTCGACGTCTCCGTCCTCGATCTCGGCGGCGGCGTCTACGAGGTCGTCGCCACGAACGGGGACAACGACCTCGGCGGCGACGACTGGGACGAGGCGCTCATCGACCACCTCGCCGACGAGTTCCAGAACAACCACGGCATCGACCTCCGCGACGACCGGCAGGCGCTCCAGCGCCTGAAGGACGCGGCCGAGGAGGCGAAGATCGAGCTGTCGAACAAGAAAGAGACGACCGTCAACCTCCCCTTCATCACCGCGACCGACAGCGGGCCGGTCCACCTCGAACAGTCCGTCACCCGCGCGACGTTCGAGAGCCTCACCTCGGATCTCATCGACCGCACCGTCGAGCCGACCGAGCAGGCGCTCGCCGACGCCGACTACTCGAAGGGCGACATCGACGAGGTCATCCTCGTCGGCGGGTCGACCCGGATGCCGCAGGTCCAGGAGAAGGTCGAAGAGCTCGTCGGGCAGGAGCCGAAGAAGAACGTCAACCCCGACGAGGCGGTCGCGCTCGGCGCGGCGGTCCAGGGCGGCGTGCTCTCCGGCGACGTCGACGACATCGTCCTGCTGGACGTCACGCCGCTCTCGCTCGGTATCGAGGTGAAGGGCGGGCTCTTCGAGCGGCTCATCGAGAAGAACACCACGATCCCGACCGAGGAGTCGAAGGTGTTCACCACGGCCGCGGACAACCAGACCTCCGTCAACGTCCGCGTCTTCCAGGGCGAACGCGAGATCGCCGAGGAGAACGAGCTGCTCGGCGCGTTCCAGCTCTCCGGTATCCCGCCGGCGCCGGCCGGAACCCCGCAGATCGAGGTCTCCTTCAACATCGACGAGAACGGTATCGTCAACGTCGAGGCCGAGGATCAGGGCTCGGGCAACGCCGAGTCGATCACCATCGAGGGCGGCGTCGGCCTCTCCGACGAGGAGATCGATCAGATGCAAGAGGAGGCCGAGAAGCACGCCGAGGAGGACGAGGCCCGTCGCGAGCGCATCGAGGCCCGCAACGAGGCCGAGACGACGATCCAGCGCGCGGAGACCCTGCTGGAGGAGAACGAGGAGGAGCTCGACGACGACGAGCTCGTCGCCGACATCGAGGCGGCGATCGAGGACGTCGAGGCGGTCCTCGAGGACGAGGACGCCGAGACCGACGAGATCGAGTCGGCGACCGAGGCGCTCACCGAGGAACTCCAGGAGATCGGCAAGCAGATGTACGAGGGACAGGCCGCACAGGCCGGTCCCGGCGGTGCCGGCGGCGCCGGACCCGGCGGCATGGGCGGGATGGGCGGCGCCGGCGGTCCGGGCGGTGCGGCGGGCCCCGGCGGTGCCGGGCCCGACGCCGACGACGAGGAGTACGTCGACGCCGACTTCGAAGACGTGGACGACGACGAGGAGTAACTCCCTCCGGACTCGGGTTTCGACGCCTCGACCCCGCCGTTTAAAACGACCTGTCTATCAACACCACCCAACGAACGCAACGCATGAGCGAAGACTTCTACGACGTCCTCGGTGTGTCGCGGGACGCCAGCGAGGAGGAGATAAAGAAGGCGTACCGCAAGCAGGCCGCCGAACACCACCCCGACGTCAGCGACGACGAGAACGCCGAGGAGCGGTTCAAGAAGATCCAGAAGGCCAAGGAGGTGCTCACCGACGAGCAGAAGCGCCAGCAGTACGACCAGCTGGGCCACGACCGCTTCACCGAGGCCGACAAGCGCGGCGCGACCGGGGGCGGTGCCGGTCCGGGCGGCGCGGGCGGTCCGTTCGGCGGCGCCGGCGGCGCGAGGGGTGCCGGCGGGTTCGAGGACATCTTCAACCAGTTCTTCGGCGGGGGCGGCGGTCGCGGCGGCGGTGGCGGCGGCAACCGACCGCGGCAGGGCCGCGACCTCAAGACGGGACTGACCATCGACCTCGAAGAGGCGTTCGAGGGCGCGACCAAGGAGGTCACCCTCACGCGACCCACCGCCTGTGCCACCTGCGACGGCGCGGGCCACCCCCCCGACGCCGACGTGGAGACGTGCCCGCAGTGTAACGGACGGGGACAGGTCCAGCAGGTCCAGCAGACGCCGCTCGGGCGCGTCCAGCAGACGTCGACGTGTCCGCGCTGCGAGGGGGAGGGCGAACTGTACAGCGAGGACTGCGCCGACTGCGGCGGCGACGGCGTCGTCCGCGAGGAGGCGACGCTCTCCGTCGAGATTCCGGCGGGGATCCGCTCCGGGCAGAGCCTCCGGATGGAGCGGGAGGGGGCGCCCGGCGAGAACGGCGGTCCGAAGGGCGACCTCCTCATCGAGGTCGACGTCGACATAGGCGACCGGTTCGAGCGCGACGGCGACGACCTCCGCGTCAACGAGGCGATCTCGTTCCCGCAGGCCGTCTTCGGCGACACCGTGGAGGTGGAGACGGTCGACGGGAGCGTCGAGATGGACGTTCCGGCCGGCACCCAGAGCGGCGAGACGTTCCGGCTTCAGGGCAAAGGGATGCCGCGGCTCCGTCGTCGCGGCCGCGGCGACCTCTACGTACAGGTCGGCGTCGTCGTCCCGGACTCCCTCAACGACGAGCAGCGCGAGGCGCTGGAGGCGTTCGCCGAGGCCGGCGGCGAGGACATCGACGTCGGCGGCGGCTTCTTCGAGAAGCTGAAGAGCTCCTTTTGAGGAGGTCGCGGTTCTCCTCCTTGACTCGACGCGCGCACCTTCCGCGGCCCATAGCTTTTCCGTCCGCCGGACCCTCCGCGGAGGCATGGGCTACGACACGACGGCCTACGACGGCGTCGAACCGCGCGCACCCGGGATGTACTTCCTCCGCGACGCGCTCGACTGCGAGAACCTCGGCGTGACCGTCGTCGAGGCCGACGACGGCTGGGAGGGGATGGAACACGACCACGCCGACGGGGACCACGAGGAGGTGTACGTGCTGCTTCACGGGGAGGCGACGCTCACCGTCGACGGCGACGCGGTCGACCTCGCGCCCGGCGACGCCGTCCGGGTCGACCCCGGCTCCACGCGCGACCTCGCCTTCTCGGCCGACGGCTCGAAGATGGTCATCGCCGGCGCGCCCTGAGCCGACTGCGACTCGACGCCCCGTCTCCGAGTCCTTCCGACCGACGCCGCAGCGTTAAGGCTCGCGCGCTCCGAGGAGCGCCCATGGACCTCGTCGGCGACCTGCTCGCTCGCGACCGGCGCACCGGCGACACGGCGCTCGTCACGCCTGACGGACGCGATCGGACCTACCACGACCTGATCACGAACGGGTACAAGGCGGCGAACGTGCTCCGCTACCTCGGCGTTCGCGCGGGCGCGATCGTCGCCGTCGACCCGACGCCAGCCTTTCACACGACGCTCGCGTTCCTCGGCGCCGCCGCCGTCGGCGCGCCGGTCCGGTTCGACCCCGAGGCGGGGATCGACGCCGGCGACCGGGTCGTGCTCGCGCCGCTCCCCGTCGCTGCCGAGCTCGATCCGGCGCCGGGCACGAACCTCGCGGCGTTCGACGGGTCGCCGGAGCGACCCGAGACGACCCACTGGGAGCAGGAGCTGTGGAGCGAGAACCCGGGAACTCCGCCGAGCGAGGTCGGGCCGGACGACGCCGCGATCGTCGGACCGGCCGGTGAGTTCAGCCACCGCGACCTCTGTTCGCTCGCCGCGGCCGCCGTGGAGGCGACCGAAATGACCGCGGAGACGCGCGTCGTCCTCCGCCGACCCTTCTCGGATGTGCCGGCCGTCGCGGCGGGGCTCGTCGCGCCGCTCTCGGTCGGCGCGACGGCCGTCCTCGCCCCGCCGAGCGGCGTGCCCGAGGCGGCCGATGAGTCGGCCGAGCCTCGCGGTGACGTGGCAGTGGCCCCGGCGGAGACGACCGTTCCGGAGCCGCGCCGGATCGACCCGGCGTCTATCGCGCCGACGCCGGATTGAACATCGTTCGACCGTAGTTACCCGGTACGATCGGGACGCGTCCGACGGTCCGGCCGGTTCGAAATATAAATACACTCGTATTCCATAATGATTATTCATTTCTCTTATCAGCATGCCTCCCTTATATTTTGTAAGAAAGGAAACATAGCACGATATATATGGTCGTTTGTCTAATAATATGCTCGAATCTCTTCTGCTCCCCTGTATCGGAACATATTATAACAACCAGTTTTAGATAACGATATGCCAACTCGGCACAACAATCCTGACTCCAATCAAACGATCAATCGGCGGAACGTCATCGTCACCATCGGGTCGGCTGGCGCGGCCGGTCTGGCCGGATGTAGTGGTCAATCTGACGATTCTGACGGCTCTGACGGCTCCGACTCGGAGGGGATGTTCCCGCTCGACGTCCGGCTTGAGACCAACGCGGACAACGACGACCGCGTCCAGCTGCTTGAGCTCATCGCCGAGTCGATGGAGCAGACCGACTACTTCAACGCCACCATCGAGACGTTCGAGTGGAACACGTACGTCGGTCGCGTGCTCGATCCGGAGTACCAAGAGAACGGCTATATCCCGTGTATCGGTCTCTCCGGCACGTTCAACCCCGGGAGCTTCTGTAACGCGCTCCACTACTCCGAAAACGTCGGCGCGTGCTGTAACCTCAACGGGATCAACGACCCCGAGCTCGACGAGATGATCGACGCCGCTCGGTACGGGCCGGAGGTCGCCGCCGACAACGAGCTCCGCGGCGAGCGCTACGACGAGGTCTGGAACTACCTCGCCGAGGAACGGTACAGTTCGATCACCCACTTCGGGCTCGAGACCGCGGTGACCAGCACGGACATCCACGGCTACTCCGTGTACCCGTTCAACGAGGGCGTGATGAGCTACGCCATGTACGCCCCGCAGGACGAGCAGGTCATGTGGATCGACCGCGAGAACGCCGCGACCGAGGGCGACGACGACCTCGCGGACCTCGTCGAGGGCGGCGCGCTCGCCGGCGGACTCGGCGCCAACATCGAGTCGTTCGACCCGCCCCACAGCAGCGACACCACCTCGACGATGGCCCAGAACTTCATCTTCGAGGGGCTCACGACCAGCGACCGGCAGGGGAACGTCTACCCGTGGCTCGCCGAGAGCTACGAGCTGCTGGACGCGACCGAGGTCAGCGAGAGCGACTACGCCGACTACATGAGTACGGTCGGCACCACCGAGGAGGGCGCCATCGACACCGACGAGCAGGTCATCATCCAGCATCCGGAGGACAACCCGGCCGAGGACGACGAAGTCCGCGTGCTGCTGTCCGGCGACGCCGTCGAGGCGGCCGAGGACGGAACCTACGGGATGCACTACCGGTACGACCTCCGCGAGGGGGTTCAGTTCCACAACGGCGACGAGCTCACCGCGTCGGACGTCGTCGCGACCTACGAGTACGCCGAGAACTCCCAGCTCGCGCCCCAGACGTTCGACTCCGTCCTCGCCGTCGTCGAGGAGGACGAGTACACCGTCGACATCTACGCGCAGATCGCCGACGCGGAGGCCGAGCGCCTCCTCCCCTCGCTCCTGATCCTCAACGAGAACCAGATCGCCGAGGTCGAGAAGGGGAGCCTCGACCCGCGTGAGGGCAACGAGCCCGTCGGGACCGGTCCGTACGAGTTCTCCGAGTTCGAGGACGAGCAGTACTTCGAGGTCACCAAGTTCGACGACTACTGGGTCGAGAACGTCGGCGTCTCCGAGGCGTTCGACTGGTTCGACGGCTCTTCGGAGTTCCCCGACGGTCCCGTCATCGACTCCTTCGAGCTCGAGATCGTGCCGGACAACTCCACGCGATCGGCCGCGCTCCAGGAGGGCGAGATCGACCTGACCTACGGGCTCAACACGGGAACCCTCGACGACTTCGACTCCTCCGAGGACTTCATCCTGTACAGCACCGAGGCCGGCGGCTACACCTACATCCAGTACCCGGTGAACGTCGAGCCGTTCGACGACCGCCGGGTCCGGCAGGCGATCAACCATCTCGTGCCGCGCCAGCAGATCGTCGACAACGTCCTGAACGGCTTCGCGAGCCCGGCGTGGACCGACATCCCGTCGCTCGCCCGCGGCTCCGGGACGGCGGACTACGAGGAGCTCGAAGACGAGGTGCGCCCGACCAACGAGTTCGACCCCGAGCGCGCCGTCGAACTGCTCGAGGAAGTCGCCGCGGAGAACTGACGGTCCTCCCACGGACCGCGTTTCACAGCCTACACGCACACCCAATCACTGACAACTGATGGTTACCACCCTACCCACACGACGATGAGTCTCCAACGGTTCATCGTGAAGCGCGCACTGTCGATAATCCCGATCATGTTCGGCGTCTCGGTGATCACGTTCGGGATGTTCCACCTCACGCCCGGCGACCCGGTCTCGCAGCTGGTCGCGTTGAATCCGGACGTCAGCGCCGCCGAGGAGGCGGCGCTCCGGGAGCGGTGGGGACTCGACGGTCCCGTCTGGCAGCAGTACCTCGACTGGATCTCCAACGTCCTCGTGGGCGACTTCGGTCAGGAGCTCCGGACCGGCCGGGAGGTGTCCGACATCGTCTGGCGGCGCCTCCCCGAGACGATCGCGCTCGGCCTGTTCGGCTGGGCCTTCGCGCTGGTCATCGCGATCCCCGCCGGTATCTACGCCGCCGTCAACAAGGGGAAACTCGGCGACACGGTGAGCCGCTTCCTCGCGCTGTCCGGCATTTCGATTCCGAACTTCTGGCTCGGGCTGATGCTGATCCTGATCTTCTCGCTGTACCTCGGGGTGTTCCCGGTGCTCGCGCCGTCCGAGCCCCTGTACCACCCGGATATGCTGTGGTACCTGATCCTTCCGGGGATCACGATCGGGACCGCGTCGGCGGCGAGCATCATGCGCGTCATGCGGACGTCGATGACCGAGGAACTGAACAAAGAGTACGTGACCGCCGCCCGCGCGAAGGGGCTCCCGGAGCGCACGGTCATCCTGAAACACGTGTTGCGGAACTCGCTCATCTCGGTCGTCACCCTCGCGGCGACGCTCACGGCCTCGATCGTCGCCGGCTCCGTCGTCGTGGAGGTCGTCTTCAACTGGCCCGGGCTCGGTCGGGAGTTCATCAACGCGATCAACCAACGCGAGATCAACGTGGTGATGGCGATCACGTTGTTCACGGGCTTTTTCGTGATCCTCGCGAACTTCGTCGCGGACATCGTGTACGCGGCGCTCGATCCAAGAATCCGATATGACTGACGAACGACAGCATCACAGCGAACGCGGTCGCATCCGGGTTTCCGGGTTCGACTCCGAACGCGTCACGCAGCGAGAACCGCTCTCAGACTGGACCGAGGACGGCGGCGGCGAAACCGTCGGCCGCTGGCGGCGCGGCCTCCGGCGGTTCGTCCGAAACCGGGCGGCGATGGGCGCGCTGGTGATCGTCGTCTTGATGGCGCTAGCCGCGTTCTTCGCGCGTCCCATCGAGGTCGCCGGTGTCGTCGTCCAGCCGTTCTCGCTGGCCCCGTACGACCCGACGACGATCCTCTACCTCCAAGACCCCGACGTGAGCGTCTACGACGCGCCGTCGTGGCAGTACCCGATGGGCGTCGACGGCTCCGGGCGAGACCTCTTCTCCCGGATGCTCGTCGGCGGTCGGTACAGCATCTCTATCGGGTTCATCGTGGTCGGGCTGACGGCCTCGTTCGGCCTGATCTACGGCGCCGTCTCCGGCTACTACGGCGGCAACGTCGACGAGGTGATGATGCGGATCGTCGACACGATCTACGCGTTCCCCGGCCTCGTGCTGGCGCTGATCATCATCGCCATCCTCGGCGGCGGCTACTGGCAGCTCGTGTTGGCGTTCAGCCTGTTCGGCTGGGCCGGCTACGGACGACTCGTCCGCGGCGAGGTGTTACAGATCAAAGAGAACGAGTACGTGCTGGCGGCGAAGGCGCTCGGCGCGCGCGACCGGTCGGTCGTGTTCAGACACATCGCGCCGAACGCGATGCCGCCGCTCGTCGTCTTGGCGTCGCTCAACATCGGCAGCGTCGTGATCGGCGTCGCCGCGCTCGGGTTCCTCGGGCTCGGCTTGGAGCCGAGCACGGCCGAGTGGGGGACGATGCTCACCGCGACCCGCGAGACGCTCATTCAGGGGCCCGGCGGACAGATCCCCTGGTGGGCGACCGTGTATCCGGGCGTGGCCATCTTCACCTTCGTGATGGCGATGAACATGATCGGCGACGGGATCAACGACGCGCTCGACGCCCAACAGACCGGCGTCGGCCGCGGGGGTGAAGAGTAGTGGCCCTCCTCGAAGTCAAGGACCTGACGGTCCGGTTTTACACGCAGGAGGGTGTCGTCACCGCCGTCGACGACCTCTCGTACCGCATCGAGAGCGGCGAGAAGTTCGGCGTCGTCGGCGAGAGCGGAGCCGGAAAGAGCGTCACCGCGCTCTCCGTGCTCCGGCTCATCGAGAGTCCCGGCCGGATCGAGAGCGGGGAGATCCTGTTCAAAGGCGAGAACCTCCTCGAGATGTCGGAGTCGGAGATCCGCTCGATCCGCGGCAACGAGATCGCGATGATCTTCCAGGACGCCCAGACCGCACTCAACCCCGTGTACACGGTGGGCGGACAGATCGCCGAGGCGATCGAACACCACCTCGACTACAGCTCCGAGGAGGCGCGCGAGCGGACGATCCAGCTGCTCGACCGCGTGGGTATCCCGGAGGCCGAGGCACGGTTCTCGGACTACCCGCACGAGTTCTCCGGCGGGATGCAACAGCGCGCGATCATCGCGATGGCGCTGTCGTGTGACCCGGACCTGATCGTCGCCGACGAGCCCACGACCGCGCTCGACGTCACCATCGAGGCGCAGATCCTCGACGAGCTCCGCGAGCTCGCCGACGAGTTCGACACGGCGGTCCAGCTCATCACCCACGACCTAGGCGTCATCGCCGAGGTGTGCGACCGCGTGATGGTGATGTACGCCGGCAAGGCGGTCGAGAAGGCCTCCGCCGAGGAGCTCTACTACGACCCGAAACACCCGTACACCGTCGGGCTGATGAGTTCGATCCCGCGGGTCGGCGACGAGCGCGACCGGCTCCAGACGATCCCCGGGACGATGCCCGACCTCGTCGAGCTCCCGTCCGGCTGTAGCTTCCATCCGCGGTGTCCGTTCGCGGAGGAGGCGTGTACCCGCAGCGAGCCGACGCTGACGGACGTCGAGACCGGCCGCGAGGCCGACCTCGACACCGAGCACGCGGCGGCGTGTCTGGAGTACACCGAGGGGCTCTCGCAGGGGCTCACCTACTCCGTCGACGTCGACGGACCGACGGACGACACCGTCGAGCGGTACGTCGGAGGTGGGTCCGATGAGTGAGTCCGAGCCGATCCTCCGCGTCGAGGGGTTAGAGAAGTATTACGAGTCGGCCAGCGGGTTCGTCGACAACCTGCTCGGACGGTCGCAGCCGGTGAAGGCGGTCGACGGCGTCGACCTGACGCTCCACGAGGGCGAGACGCTCGGCGTCGTCGGCGAGTCCGGCTGCGGGAAGACGACGCTCGGCCGCAGCATGCTCCGGCTGATCGAGCCCACCGGCGGCTCCGTCTACTACGAGGGCCGGGACCTCACGGAGCTGTCGAGCTCCGAGCTGCGGTCGCTGCGCACGGACATCCAGTACATCTTCCAAGACCCGTTCTCCAGCCTGAACCCGCGGCTGACGGTCGGCGACATCATCGGGGAGCCGCTCGACATCCACGGCATCGCGGAGGGCGAGGAACGGACCGAACGGATCTACGAGCTGCTAGAGACCGTTGGGCTGAACCCGAGTCACGCGAGCCGGTACCCGCACGAGTTCTCGGGCGGGCAGCGCCAGCGGATCGGGATCGCCCGCGCGCTCGCGGTCGACCCCGAGGTCATCGTCTGCGACGAACCGGTGAGCGCGCTCGACGTGAGCGTCCAGGCGCAGATCCTCAACCTCTTGGAGGACCTCCAAGACGAGTTCGGGCTCTCGTACGTGTTCATTGCGCACGACCTCAGCGTCGTCGAGCACATCTCCGACCGCATCGCCGTGATGTACCTCGGCGAGATCGCTGAGGTCGGTCCGACCCGCGACGTGTTCGAGCCGCCGTACCACCCCTACTCCGAGGCGCTGCTCTCCGCGATCCCGGAGCCCGACCCGCTGTGGGACAGCGATCAGATCTTCCTGTCGGGGACGGTCCCGTCGCCGCTGAACCCGCCGTCCGGCTGTCGGTTCCACACCCGGTGCCCGAAGGTGATCCCCGACGCGGAGTACGACCTCTCGCAGGCGGTCTGGCGCTCGGTGATGGATCTGAAGCTCCGCGCCCGACAGGCGGACACCGTGGGGTCGGTCACCGCCGAGGTCGACGAGGAGATGGACGGCGACCGGACCGACCCCACCGAGGCGCCGCTCGACGTCTTCGACCGCATGGTCCGCGAGGAGTTTGGCCTCCCGGACGAGCTGTCCGACCCGGCGGCGGAGTCGGCGGTGGCCGACGCGATCGCCACCCTTCAGGAGGGTCGGCTCGAGGCGGCCGGGGACGAGCTCGAATCGGCGTTCGTCTCGCCGTGTTCGGAACATCACCCGACGGAGATCGGCGTGGGTGACGACCACGCGATCGCGTGTCTCCGCTACGACGACCGGTTCGACGAGGCGGAAAACGCCTTCCGGTCCGGCGCCGACGCCTCGGCGACCGCCGACGAGCCGGATCGCGGTCAGGCGGACGACTGAGCCGCCGGCGGTTCCGCGCCGTCGGAACGTTTTATTCTCGCCGCCGCGTACTACGGGCAATGCGTCGGATCTACGAGTCGGACGCGCTCCACCGCGACGATGAGGAGGCGCACGCGCCGACCGAGCGGAAGCGAGAGACGCCGCTCCAGTCGCTTCGCTCGGTCCCGTCGTCGACCCTGAGCGATCTCCTCCTGCCGGCGGGGGTTCGACACCGCTTCGTGTCTCTGGAGGTGTCGACGCCGGACCCGGAATACGCCGTCGGCGAGCCGATTCCGTTCACGGTGACGATGCGGAACCGCCTGCCCGTGCCGATCTCGCTCTCGACCGTCTCGCCGCTGTTGTGGGAGTGGTCCGTCGACGGCGACGTCGAGGCGTCGAGCGTCCCGCTGCGGGACCCGCCTGACGAACCCGGCGAGTTCGCGTTCGACCGGGGCGAGCGCAAGGAGTTCCACAGGCGCTGGGACCAGATGTTCCGCGTGGCCGACGCCGAGTGGGAGCCCGCCGACCCCGGCGAGTACGCCATCGGCGCCGCGATCAACACCGCCGACGCCGACGCGAAGGGACTCTCCGCCGAGACGACCGTTCGGATCGTCCGGTGACGCGGCTACTCACTCTCGTCGTCCGCGACCGGTGACGCCGCCGCAGTCGGGTCGTGACGCAGACACGCGACGGTCCCGCCGGTCTCGCGCTCGACCGCGGTCGGCGCCTCCCGCTCACAGACCGTCGGAAACGCGTCGTCGAGCGTCTCCCCGGCCGACTCTCTGTCGCCGTCCGCGAGCGATGCGGCCGCGTCCGCGACAGCCCGCTCGGCGTCGGCGTCCGGCAGCGGTTCCCTCAGTCCGACGGCAGCCCGGACGTCGCTGGGGGTCACGGCATCGTCGTCGTCGCCGTTCCGGCCGCCGTCTCGCGAGCCGTCGCCGACGGCCCCCGGCGGGAGCTCGTCGGCCTCGACCGCGAAGCGGAACGCGGCGACCTCGCGCCACGTCTCGGCCGGGAGGTCGAGGTCGGCCGACGGGATCACGGCCGGGCATCGGGGATGGAACCGACAGCCGGAGGGTGGGTCGCTCGGAGCTGGGACGGTGTCGGTCAGCGGCCGGCCGCGCGTCCGGTCGGTCGGATCGAGCGAGGGGACGGACGACCGCAGGACCCGCGTGTACGGGTGGGCCGGGGACGAGAGTACGTCCTCAGTCGCGCCGCGCTCGACGAACTCACCGAGGTACATCACCGCGACGCGGTCGCAGAACCGTTCGACGACGCCGAGGTCGTGGCTGACGAACAGTATCGCGACGTCGAACTCGCGGCGGATCCGGTCGAGGAGGTCGAGGACGTCGGCGCGCACCCGCGCGTCGAGCGCGCTCGTCGGCTCGTCGGCGACGATCAGGTCCGGGTTGGTCACCAGCGCGCGGGCGATCGAGATCCGCTGTTTCTCTCCGCCAGAGAACTCGTGCGGGTACCGAGCGGCGTCGTCCGCGGCGAGCCCCACCCGTTCGAGGACGTCGGCGACGATCGCCTCCCGCCGCGGCCGACTGTCGATCCCGTGGATCCGGAGCGGCTCCGCGACCGTCTCGCCCACGCGCATCCGCGGATCGAGCGCGTCGTCCGGGTCCTGAACGACGAGCTGGGCGCGCCGCCGGAACGATCGCTCCGCGTCGCCGGACAGCTCCGAGACGAGGGTCCCGTCGAACTCGACGCTCCCGGCGGTCGGCTCCTCTAACCCCAGCAGCGCGTGGGCGACGGTCGTCTTCCCGCTGCCGGACTCGCCGACCAGCCCGAGCGTCTCGCCCCGTTCGAGCGCGAAGCTCACCCCGTCGACGGCGCGGACGCGGCCGACCTCGCGCCGGAGCCAGCCGCGGGTGATCGGGTAGTGTTTCTCCAGGTCGCGGACGACACAGAGGGGTCCGTCGCTCACCCCGGCCGCCGTCGTCGGCTGCCATTCGGTCTCCTTCGCCGTCGGAGCCACCGTTCTCAGTCCGTTCGGTCGCGGCGAGCGACGCCGCGTTCGCGCGGATCTCGCTCGCGTCACCGTCGGGCCCGTAGTGGACGCAGGAGGCGACGTGGCGGTCGGCCTCGAAGCCCACCCCGCGGACCGGTGGCTGATCGCCGCCGGCGCACGCCTCGACGGCGTACGGGCACTCCGCCCGGTACCGACAGCCGTCGGTCGGGACGTCCCCGCGGGCGACGCGCTCGCCGGCGTCGCGATCGCTCGCCGTGTGTCCGTCGCGCCGATCGGTCCCGTGGCTGTCGAACAGCGCTTGGGTGTACGGGTGCGCGGGCTCGGCGAACACCGCTTCGACCGGTCCGCGCTCGACGACGGTCCCGCCGTACATCACGACCACGCGGTCGGCCACGGCGGCGACCACGCGGAGGTCGTGCGTGACGAGCAGCAGTCCGGTCCCGTCGTCGACGAGCTCGCGGAACAGTTCGAGCAGCCGGGCTTGTACCGTGACGTCGACGGCCGTCGTCGGCTCGTCGGCGACGAGGAGCTCCGGATCGGCGGCGAGCGCCGCCGCGAGCGCGACCCGCTGTCGCATCCCGCCGGAGAACTCGTGTGGATGGTCGTCGACCCGCTGGTCCGGCCGCGGGATCCCGACCCGACGGAGGAGTTCGACGGCGCGGTCGCGCGCGTCGTTCCGCGAGACGTCCTCGTGGATCGCGATCGGCTCCGCGACCTGCTCCCCGACGGTGTAGACCGGGTCGAGCGCGCGCGACGGGTTCTGGAACACGTGGCCGATCCGCCGTCCCCTGACTGCCCGCAACTCCCGGTCGGCGAGGCTCGTCAGGTCCCGGCCGTCGAACGTGACGGACCCGCCGACGACCTCGGCGGGCGGTTGCGGGACGATCCCTGTGAGCGACTCGCAGGTGACGCTCTTTCCGCTGCCGGACTCGCCGACGAGACACACCGTCTCGCCGCGGTCGACGTCGAAGCTCACCCCGTCGGCCGCGAACAGCGGGCCCTCGTCGGTGTCGATGCGGGTGCGGAGGTCCCGCACCGCGAGCAGCGCCTCGGCGGGATCGGGCGTCGGCCGGTCGTCGTCTGAGTCGTCGCGCCCTTCCATCAGCGCCCACCTCGCGGATCGAGTGCGTCCCGGATCCCGTCGCCGAGCGTCTTGAGCGCGAACACCGTCGCGGTCAGTGCCAGCGCCGGGAGCGTCGAGACCCACCAGACGTCGGCGGCGGGCACGTCGGCGCGGCTCTGGAGCTGCCCGGCCACCGCGGCGTTGGTCGCCTCGGATATGGTCGACCCCCACGAGTACGTCTCGACGTCGTGGAATCCGAGGAAGGCGATTCCCGCCTCGATCAGGACGAACAGCGCGAGCAACTGAAAGCCGGCCGGGACGAGCGTGTTCGTGCTGTTCGGGAGGACGTGGCGGCGAGCGACGTCCCATTCCGAGGCGCCGAGGCTCCGCGCCACGAGCACGTAACCGTCCTCGCGCCGCTGGATCACCTCGCTGCGGACCAGCCGCGCGATCCCGCCCCAGCTCAGGAGGCCGAACGTCGCGAGCAGCAGGAACAGCGACGGCCCGTAGTACGTGTAGCCGACGAAGTACAGGAGCACCGCCGGGAGGCTCAGCTGGACGTCGACGTACGCGGACAGCAGGTCGTCGACGCGGCCGCCTCGGAACCCGGCGACGACACCCACGGCCGCCGCCAGCGGGACGATAAACGCGGCCGAGATCACGAGGAGATACGTCGCCACGCGCGCCCCTTCGACGAGGAGATACCCCAATGGGTGACCCCGCTCGTTCGTGCCGAGCGGGTACTCCCACGACCCGTGACAGACGCTGTCGAAGGGGCCGCCGGTCACTGTACCCAGACACTCCTGTGGCGGGACGGCGCTCGCGAACCCGACCGGCGGGTGGAAGGCGTGCTGGAACCGGAGGGGCGGGGTCTCCCCGACCACCGGAGCGAAGACGCCGACGACGAGGAGCGCGAGCAGGAACGCGGCGGCCGCCGTCGGGGCGGGACGAGACCGGACCGCGCCGAGCCAGGAGTCCGGCGGGTCCACGCGTCGCGCGAGCGGAACGACCCCGTACGCCGCGAGGAGGACCGCGGCGGCCGCGAACACCCAGTCGATCGGGGCGGGCTGCCACCTCCCGACGAGGAACGGGTCGGCCGAGGTCCGGTGGAACGCGAACAGCCCGGCCACGAGCGTGGCGCCGCCGAGCAGCGTCGCTCGCTCGGGGGTCGCGAGCCCGCGGGACCGCTCGACGTCGTCCCAGTCGATATCCTCGAAGCGGGGAGGGTCGTCGTCCGATCGCATGTGGCGGGGGGGCTACGCTACTGTTCGCCGACCGCAAGTTAAAACCATCCCCGCCGGCCGAGCGTAGTGCCCCGCCGGTGGCTTGATAAGTGTCCGCACGGTGTGTCCCCGCGTGTCGATGCGCTCCGCCCCGTCCCGACCCCCTCCGATCCCCGCGTTTCGGCTCGTCGGTCGTCACCGCCGTCGAGGTGGCCGACGGTGAACCCGCTCCGGATCCTCGCGAAGCGGACCCTCATGGGTCTCGTCACGGCGTGGGTCGTCCTCACTGGCGTGTTCGGGCTGTTCACGCTCACCCAAGACTGGGTGCTTCAGGGGCAGGTCGGGGCCGCTCGGTTCGCCGGCGAGAACGACCCGGAGGCCCTCGCGGAGATCCGTGCGGAGTACTTCGCGGCCCGCGGGCTGGATCGTCCGCTCACGGAGGTGTACGCCGACTATCTCGGGAGAATGGTCACGCTCGACTGGGGGACGTCGGTCGGGGGCGAGGCGGTGTTCCCGCTCGTCACCGACGCGGTCACCCGGACCGCGGCGTACGTCCTCCCGGCGCTCTCGGTCGCCGTCGTCGCCGGCGTGGGGATCGGAACGTACGCGGCGTTACACCCCGAGAGCCGACTGGCGTCCGGCGGCGTCGGCGCGGCCTACCTGCTGTTCGCGCTCCCGAACTTCTGGGTCGGCGGGCTCCTCTACTCGCGGACGCTCGACGAATCGGTCACCCCGTCACCGCTAGTGTACGACCACCTGCTCCCGACCGCGCTCGCCGCCGCGGCGCTGCTCGGTGGCTACGTCAGTTACTCGCGGGCGCACTCGCGGGAGTACGCCAGCGCCGACTTCGTCGCGCTCGTCCGCGCCAAGGGAGCTTCGAACCGCCGGATCGCCGCCCACGTCCTCCGGAACGCGGCGATCCCGTTCTTCTCGATGCTGTTCACCGAAGCGCTCGGACTCCTCGTGCTCGCGACGTTCGTGATCGAGGTGCTGTTCGGGATCGAGGGCTTCGGTCTGTTGCTCCTGAACGCGGTCGCGAGTCGGGACCTCCCGGTGCTGCTCGGGGGGACCGTCGTCGTCATCTGGGTCGGGATCGTCGCGACGGTCCTCCAAGACCTCGCGTACGGCTACCTCGACCCGCGGGTCGATCTCGGCTGACTGCCGACGCCGGTCGCTGCCCGGACCCCTCCGGCTTCAGGGCGTGATACCTGTCGATTCGGCATCCCGACTCACTTCCTTCGGGTCCAGCTCGAGGATGTGTTCGCCGCAGTCCTCGCAGCGAATCGCGACGACTTCGTGCGCCAGACAGCAGGACTCGACGGTATCGGCGGTGGCGGCGACGTCGCCGCCACACACCGGACACGAAGCGAGGAACGACCGGAGCGACTGGAGAATCGAGAGCCGCTGTTCGGCCGGTACGTCGAGCCACCGGTCGGTGCGCTCGACGAGGGCGAGGTGCGACGCCACGTCCGCGAGGAACGCGCCGTCGCCCGGCCACTTCCGGACGCGTCGCAGGACGGTCACCGCGGGGTACGACCGGTCCTCGAAGGCGACGTCGTCCGGACTCGCGCCGAACATCTCGGCCAGCGTCTCCGCCCGCACGTCCCCGCGTTCGAGGGAGTCGACGCGCGACTCGACAGCCTCCGCGAAGCCGTCCTCGAAGACCAGATCCGCCCCGTCGTCCGTCGGCTCGACGACGCCGACGTCGAGGAGGAACTCGACCGGGTCCACGGCGTTCTCGCGCTGGTCGCGGATTCGCTCTACCGTCTCGAACTCCGGTTCGTCGGCGTCGGTCCGCTCGCTCGCTCCGTCGGCCTGAGTCGGTGCGGTGGTCTCGTCGCCGGTCGGATCGGCGGTTCGATTGGCGGTTCCATCAGCGGTCCCGTCGGCGGTTCGATCGGCGGCCGCGTCGGCAGTCCGGTCCGCCTCGAACGTGGTCACCGTCACCTCGTCGGACCGCGCACCCGACGCGTCCTCCCAGCCCTCTCGGGGCCCCTCGGGGGCCTTGCCGAAGACGCGGAGTACGCGGTCGGGGAGGTACCGCTTCGTGAGCTCCGGCGTTCCGGGGACCAGATACCCTCGATAGTAGATACTGCCCAGCGACGCGGTCAGCACGACCGCTGCGGCCACCGGTCCGAACACCGCGGCTGCCGCGGTGAGCGCGACGGCGAGGACGCCGTTCAAAACCGTACACGGAACACAGCGGTTTTCGCCGGTGTACTCCGGCTCGCGAATCCTGTCTCGTAACGACGTACCACGGGAGCCCATAGTCGCGACTGTTCCCGGAGCGATAAAACGGCTGGTATCCCGGATCACGCCGGTCGAATATCGCCCGCTGGGGGCGTCGCGACCGCGATCAGTCGTCCGCCTCTTCGGCCGCCTCGCGCCGCGTCGATTCGCCGCCGTCTTCCTCGGAGCCACCGTTTTCGACGGCGTCGAGTCCGGCGTTCCCGGTGCGTCGCTCCGGCGTTTCCTCGCCGACCGCGCGTTCGTATCGCGCGATCTGCTCTTGATGGAGCGAGTGGATCATGTCGGCCAGGACGCCGAACACGAGCAGCTGGATCCCGAGGATCGTCGCGCCGACCGCGCCGACGGCAATCACCTCGTGGCTGATGCCGAACGCGAGGTACCGGTAGAGCACGAACGCGCCCATCGCGATCCCCGCCGCGGTCGCCACCGCGCCGGCGCTGCCGAAGTAGAACAGCGGGTTGTTGGTCTTCGCCTTCCGGTACAGCTCCAGGAATATCACGCCGCCGTCCCGGATCGGGTGGAGGTTCGTCGCGGAGCCGCCGGGGCGCTCGCGGTACGTGATCGGCACCACGGCGACCGGGACGCGGTTCTTCACGCACTCGACGGCCATCTCGGTCTCGACGCCGAACCCGTCCGCGGTGAGGTGGAGCCGCAGGAACGACTCGCGGGTGAACGCGCGGTATCCCGACAGGATGTCGCGGTAGTCCTCGCGGTGGATCGCCCGGAACGCGAGGTTGATCAGGCGGTTCCCGATCCGGTTCAGGCGCGTCATCGCGCCCGGCCGCATGTCGGCGAACCGGTTTCCGATGACGTGGTCGGCCTCCCCGTCGACGAGGGGGTCGAGCATCGCCGCCGCGTCGTCGGCGTCGTAGGTGGCGTCGGCGTCCGCCATCAGCACGTACGGCGCCGCGACGTGGTCACGGACCGCCTCCCTGACCGCCTGTCCCTTCCCGCGGCCCGACTGCTCGACCACGCGTGCGCCGGCCTCGCGGGCTATCGACCGCGTCTCGTCGGTCGAACCCCCGTCGATCACTAATACCTTCTCGAACCCGACGTCGCGGAAGTCCGTGACGACGCGTGCGACCGTCTCGGCCTCGTTCATCGTCGGCAACAGGACGCAGACGTCGTCGTGATCGCTCATCAGGCGAGCGATCACGCGGGAGTCGCTAAACTCTGTCCCTCCCGGTCGCCGCCGGGGAACCGTCTCCGTGATCGTCGCCACCGGCGGCGCCTCGTCCGCGGACGAGGTGACCACCCACACGCTCATGTATGTGAGCATTGATCGTGGATATATGACCCAACCACCGGACGAACGAGTCGACGAACTGCTCAGCGCCGCCCGCACGGCGACGGGCGACGAACTGCGGAGCCTCACTTACTTCACTCGGGACGAGGTCGAGCAGCTGTACCTCCGCAGCGATCTGAGCCGGACCGCCGACCTGATCGGTTTCGCGGAGAACGAGCGACAGGGGTTCCACTCGCAGTCGATGTACGCGAACACCCAGCTCGGCGACTACCGGTTCACGGTCCGCGTGTTCGACAACGGGTACCTCACGCGCGTAATCGCCAACGACCACGGCGTGTGGGTGACGACGGACTCGATGGAGATCGACCGGTTCGAGGAGCTGGCGAGCGCGCTCGCGGCGATCCTCCGGTCGTTCGACCCCGCCTGACCGCCGGGAGCTATTGAACCGGGTCGCTCAGCCGAGGTGGCTCTCGAACTCGCCGACGAGCTCGTCGGCGTCGACGGGTTTCGTCACGTAGCCGTCGGCGCCCGCCTTCACCGCCTCCATCATCTTCTCCTGCTGGTCGACGCTCGTACACATCACGATCACCGCGTCCGGCCAGCGCTCCTTGATCGTCGCGGTCGCCTCGATCCCGGTCATCTCCGGCATCACGACGTCCATCGACACCGCGTCCGGCTCGTACGCCTCGAAGAGCTCGACCGCCTCCGCGCCGTTCTCCGCCTCGTCGACGACCTCGAACCGGTCTTCCAGCGCATCCCGGACGACGGTCCGCTGGAAGGAGGAATCGTCGACGACGAGTACCCGCTCGGTCATACCCCTTCTCCCCGCCTGACCGACATAAGCGCGCGGATCGCGCCGCAGGGACGCGGCCGGTGTGCGATCGATGCGCGGGTCGAGGTCCGTCGCTCCCCGGCCGAAACCCCTTGCATATTCGATGACGCGTATAATGAGCATGGGAACAAGGTTAAGGTGTATCCCGCGATACGATCGCGCATGGAAACGCGGAAAGTCCAACGGTTGGGGCCGTCGACGCTGGCGATGACCCTCCCGGCCGAGTGGGCACAGGAACACGGCGTGAACAAAGGCGACGAGGTGTCGCTGCGGATGGGCGGGAAGGGGACGCTCACGGTGCTCCCGGAGTCCGTGAGCACCGAGGAGTCGGAGGCCGTCATCAACGCGGACGGGCTCGACGCGCGGTCGCTCGAACGCGCGATCGTCGCGCAGTACGTGTTGGGACGGCGCGTGATCCACGTCCGCAGCGAGGGGACGCTCGACAGCGAGCACATCAACGCGGTGTACAAGGCCGAGACGCAGCTGATGGGGCTCGGCGTCATCGAGGAGACGCCCGAGGACATCTCGATCCGCTGCTCGGTCGACCCCGAGGACTTCACCCTCGACAACCTGCTCGAACGGTTGGAGAACACCGGATCGACGATGCGCGGCGAGGCCGTGAAGGCGCTCGCGCACGGCAACCCCGACCTCGCGCAGCGCGCGCTCAACCGCGAGCGGCAGGCGAACAAGATCTTCGTTCTCCTCCTTCGGCTCATCTTCACCGCCTACCAGAACCCGAACCTCGCGCGAGCGGTGGGCCTGGAGGAGGGGTTCCCGCTCATCGGCTACCGCTCCGTCGCGAAGAACCTCGAACTCACCGCCGACAACGCGGAGGACATCGCCGAGATCGTGATGGAGGCCGACGGGCACACCCTCAACGTCGACAGCGCGACGATGCGGCAGATCCGCGAGTTCACCGATCAGGTCGACGAACTGACCGCGCTCGCCGTCCGGGCGGTCGTCGAGCGCGACTACGACCTCACCGTCGAGTGCCGCGACCTGTTCTCGCGCTTGGAGGACCGCGAACAGGAGATCCTCGGCGAACTGCCGAGCGACCTCGACAACGAGACGCTGCTGATGACCCGCGAGGTGCTGGTCAGCCTCCAGCACACCGCCGAGTACGCCATGCGGAACGCCGAAATCGCGGCGAACCTCGCGCTCAACGAGGCGTCGGACCACGTCGAGATAATCTGACGCGGGACCGCGCTCGGGACCATCCGGGGCTCGGCGACCGCACCGCCCGTCGCGAACTCGGCCGACCGCGTCGCGCGGTTCGCATGAACTAAGTGGTCCCCCGCGAAGCGGTTCGTATGAGCGAGGGTTCCATCGAATCGGACAAGGAGGTCGGCGTCGCGCTCGCGCTCGGTGCCGTCGCGGTCGTCGGCGCCGTGGTGATGTTAGCGTACCCTGGGCAGCTCGGGAAAGCGTGGGGATTCGCGGGCGCGTTCGTCTTCGCGACGCTCGCGGTCGGCGCGGTCCAGCTGTACGACTGACGGACCGACCCGCGGCGCGGACCGGTCGTCCGGTCCGAACGACGAGAAACCGTTAAGAACGTCAGACGCGTATATCAGACAATGAGCGAGTACACCGAGGAAGAACAGCGGATCCTCGCGTACCTCACGGACAGCGTCACCCGTGGCGAGCGGTACGTTCGCTCGAAGACGATCGCCGACGCGATCGGTCTCACCGCGAAGCAGGTCGGCTCGCGGCTCCCCCGCCTCGCAGAGAAGTCGGACGACGTCGACATCGAGAAGTGGGGCCGCGCCAAGTCGACGACGTGGCGCGTGACGCCGGACGGCTGAGGCGCACGAGGCCGTTGAGGCGCATCGAGTCGGCGCCGCCGCGTTCCGACGGCACCGGAATCCAGCGCGGTGCCAGCACCCGTCGCCGCGTCGTGTTAACTTAAACATGATTCCACCAGACGGCGTGGGCTTGTAACCAGTTTTCCGCGGTCGGTGGATCGACGTGGCTGAAACAGTTTGAAAGCGAAGAGGTTCGTCGTTCTACTTCTCTAAAGACACGTTCTACGGAGTTTCTGAAGCCGTGTTGTTCGACGCGGTAGCTATAGTTTTCGCGGCGGAGCCCACCGATCAGATCGTCGGCGTCATCGACGAGAAACAGGGCGTCTTCAACGTCGTGTTTCTCGGCCAATTCTGTGAGAAATTCTCGTGCGATCGGTATCGTGTACGTCGGAAATAGCCGTGAATGAAGGATTCTGTTTGTTTCCGGATCGACGGCAGCATACAGCCAATACTGCTCGTCATTGATCCGGATCGCCTTTTGATCGACCGCAACGCGATCCGGGCTTTCACCGCCAGCTGGCTGTAAATCAGCTTTCTGTACCCAGTTGTGAACAGCGACACGACTTCTCTTGACACCCAATTCCTCAAGAAGAATAACTGTATTCGAAAGTGATAATCCTGCGAGATGGTGGCGAATACCCTTTTCAATGATCGACCGGGGTGTCCGCTCTCGCTCCACAAACTCCAAGTCGATCCACTCGGTACACTCGGTGAGGCGGGCGATTTCTGGCATAGGCACTAGAACTTCGCTCCGCCTCTTCCTTAACTTAACACCGCGGCGTCGCCGTCGACACGCATTTTTAACCCCCCTAGCCCCAAACGGGAACGTATGACCGTTCGAGTCTCCCGGACGTTCGAGTTCGATGCGCCGCCGGCCGACGTGTGGGCGTTCATCTCGGACGCGGAGCAGCGCGCGGGCGCCATCAGCGTGGTCGACTCCTTCGAGGTCCACGACGACGGGACCGCGACGTGGCACGTCGCGCTCCCCGTGCCGATGATCCGGTCGACGATCGACGTCGAGACGGAGGAGGTCGAGCGCGACCCGCCGAACCGAGTGAAGTTCGTCGGGAAATCGCGCGCCTTCCGCGTCACCGGCGAACACGAGATCACCGAGACCGACGACGGCGGCTGCCGGCTCGCCAACGAGTTCGTCGTCGACGGGAGCCTCCCCGGCGTCGAGTCCTTCTTCAAGCGCAACTTCGACGCCGAACTGGACAACTTAGAGGACGCGCTCCGCGCCTCCCTCGCCTCGCCGGCATGAAGCTCGCGGGCGTCCAGCTGGGAGTGGAGGGCGGCGACGTCGAGGGGAACGTCGAGCGGGCGCTCGACCGCGTCCGGGCGGCCGCGGCCGAGGGCGCCGACCTCGTCGTCCTGCCCGAGCTGTTCGACGTCGGCTACTTCGCGTTCGACGCGTACGGCCGCGCCGCGGAGAGCCTCGCCGGCGACCGCCTCGCCCGGTTCGCCGCCGCGGCCGACGAGTGCGACGTCGCCGTCCTCGCCGGGACGGTCGTCGAGGACCTGTCGGCGTCGGCCGTCGACGGGCTCGACGTGCCGGCGGACTCCGGCCTCGCCAACGCGGCGGTCCTGTTCGACGCCGACGGCGAGCGTCGGCTCGTCTACCGGAAGCGCCACCTGTTCGGCTACGGCTCCGAGGAGACGGCTCGGATGGTCCCCGGCGAGCGGACGCCGGTGATCGATCTCGCGGGCGTCACGGTCGGGGTGACGACCTGCTACGACCTCCGGTTCCCCGAGCAGTTCCGCGCGATGGTCGATCGCGGCGTCGAGTGCGTGCTGGTGCCGAGCGCGTGGCCGTATCCCCGGATCGAACACTGGCGGACGCTCGGCCGCGCGCGGGCCATCGAGAACCTGACCTACGTCGCCGCGGTCAACGGGAGCGGCCGGTTCGGCGACGACGCGCTCTGCGGGCGGAGCGCGGTGTACGACCCATGGGGAACGACGCTCGCGTCGGTCGGCGACGAGCCCGGCGTCGTCACCGCGACGGTGGACCCCCAGCGGGTCGCGGCGGTCCGCGAGGAGTTCCCCGCGCTCCGCGACCGCCGATAAGGGGGTCCGGCCCGTGAGACGAGAGGCGTCGCCCGCGGCCGTGGGAGGCAGGCGATCGGCGCGGAACGCGATCGTCGCGGGAAGCGATTACTCCCGGACTGCGCGTCCGTCCAGTATCTCACGTGCGTCCGGAATCTCACTCGCGTCCAGTATCTCACGCGCGTCCGGATCTCACATATTTATACGCGTGAGGCGCGTACCGTCTGACGCCGAAGACCGACGCTTTTCTCGTTGGGATTCGGCGTTAATCGATCCGCGCGCCCGTCCCGACCGCCGGGCGGCGTCGCCGACGACAGCTGGGGGTCCGCTGTCCGGCCGCCGCCCGCCCGCCTCTCGCCGCCGTCTCGCCTTTCGCCCGTCTCCCCTCGCTTCCACCCCTTTCGCTCCGTTCCCTTCGCGCTCTACGGTTCCACTCTGATCCGTCCACCTTGGTCCATCTACCTTGGTCCGTCCACCTTGTCCTTCAGTCGCTGTCCAGTCTCGTCGGCCGAGACTGGCGTCCGATTGCGGCGCGTTCGACCGACGCTGGCACGGATCCCCGATGGGGTCCGGAGTGATACGAGAACCGTTCGACGAGACCCGGCTCCGCAGCGAAAGTATCGAACTCGATAACTCGGCCGGTAGGTTCTTATGTCGCTTCGGGAAGGCAGTAAACGCCGCGGACGAATCCGGCCGGCCCCATCCCGTTTCGGGCGGGCCGGTCGGCCACTCGCTTCCACCGTCCGTCGTCCGTCGGCTTGGGTTCGGGCCCACCCGCTCCCACACCGAGCCCGAACCCGTTTCTGTACCCGTTCGCTCGCCTCGGTAGCCCCGCCACCGCCGGCGTCCGCGGCCGAAGCGCAAGGACGAAACCCTCGGCCGACGAACCGACGGTCGAATGTTCCCCCGCGAGTACCGCGGCGTCGCCTTCGTGGTCGGGCTGTTCTTGGTCGTCCAAGTGGGCGCGCTGGCGCTCGTCCCCGAGTTCGCCGAGAGCGGCTATCAGGCGGTCGAGAACCCCGACAATCCCGCGAACAGCCTGCTGTACGTCGTCGCCATCGTCGCGATGACCGGCGTGATGCTCGCGGCGTTCCGGTACGACTTCGACGGCGCGATCCGCCTGCTGATCGTCGGCGTCTCGGCGTACCTCTCGTGGTACGTGTTCTCCGCGCTGGTCTCCCCGCTCGCGGCCGCCGTCCCGGCGGTTGCGGTCGCCGTCGGCCTGCTCGTCCACCCCGAGTGGTACGTGATCGACACCGCCGGAGTGCTGATGGGCGCCGGCGCCGCGGGGCTGTTCGGCATCTCGTTCGGCCTGTTGCCCGCGCTGATCCTGCTCGGCGTCCTCGCCGTCTACGACGCCGTCTCCGTCTACGGCACCGAGCACATGCTGTCGCTCGCGGAGGGCGTGATGGACCTGAACATCCCCGTCGTGTTGGTGATCCCGCTGTCGCTGTCGTACTCGCTGCTCGACGGCGAGTCGGCCAGCGAGGAGGCGTCCGGAGTGGGCGAGGACGGGAGTTCGGACGCGGACGCCGGGTCTGCCTCCGACGACGAAGGCGCCGCCGAGGCCGTCGAAGAGCACGAGGACGCCCCCGACCCCGCCGAAGAGCACGAGGGCGTCACCGAGCCCACCGAAGCGCACGAGGGCGTCACCGAGCCCACCGAAGCGCACGAGGGCGTCACCGAGCCCACCGAACCCGACGACCGCGACGCCTTCTTCATCGGCCTCGGCGACGCCGTCATCCCGACGGTGCTGATCGCGAGCGCGGCGACGTTCTCGCCGGCGGCGGACCTGTCGGTGCCGCTTTTGGGAGTGAACCTCCCCGCCCTGCTGGCGATGGTCGGGACCCTCGCGGGACTCCTCGTGCTCATGCGGTGGGTGATCCGGGGCCGGCCGCACGCGGGCCTTCCCCTCCTGAACGGCGGCGCGATCGGCGGCTACCTGATCGGATCGGTCGTCGCCGGCGTCCCGCTGATCGAGGCGCTGGGGCTCGCGGGGATTTTGTAAACCGATTCGGTCTATTCATTCGCGAGGGCCGCCGATGCCCCAGTCGCTCGGCTGTACGTTGCTGTAGTTGGTTATAAATGGCCGACCAACACGGACCGCTCCGAACCCCCAGTCGCGAGGCGGGCGCACGCTCGCTGCGGTCCTCAGTCGTTCGCTTCGCTCACTCCCTGCGGTCCTTGTGTCGCCTGCGCCCGCCTCGCGACTGCCCCTTCGAGTCCCGCCCCGCACGGCCCCGCAC
>NZ_SGUC01000034.1 GCF_005435165.1 Halorubrum sp. GN11_10-6_MGM
GTCAGATTGAGCTTGATCGATCGCCTCATCGAGTTCCTCTTCACTCAGATGTTCGAGGTGATCTTTCGACGGTCCAGGCATAGTTCGTACTTACACTCTAATATTACAAATTTTTCGGCTATCACTAGAGGCCGCGAGTCGCACGCGCGAGGGACGCCGCGAGCGACCGGAGGGAGCGAGCGGCGAGGCTGGGGAGGCGTGAGGTTGCGGTGCGGTCGCTGTGCGGGGCGGGACTCAAAGGGGCGGCCGCGAGGGCGAAGACGCGCGACGTAAGGACCGCAGGAACGAGCGAAGCGAGTGACGAGGACCGCAGCGGGCGCATCGAGCCCTCGCGGCCGGGGCTTTGGAGGTGGTCACCGTCAATCCGCTATCGGATATTCATGTGCTTGCGGTCGGGTCTCCCGAGGGGCTCGTCCCACTCCCAACAATTTATGAGCAGTGTTCGCAGTCGCAGTACGCGTCACAGACGGGGTTGTCGCAGTCGGCGCCGCGCGCCGAACAGTACTCTCGACCGTGTCGGATCAGCAGGACGTGGAGCGGGTAGATCAGCTCGTCGGGCACCCGTTCGTCCAAGAGGTCGTGGGCGCGCCCGTTCGAGGCCGACTCCGGCACGAGCCCGAACCGCTTCGAGACGCGCTCGACGTGCGTGTCGACCGCCATCGTCGGCTTCCCGAAGTGGAAGTTCAACACGACGCTCGCGGTCTTCGGCCCGACGCCTTTGATTTCCGTCAGCCACGCCTTCGCCTCGTCCGTCGGCATCGCGTCGAGGAACGCGAGCGAGTACGCGCCGCCGGTCTCCTCGCGGATCGCGGTCAGCGCGCGCTGGATGCGGGCGGCCTTCTGGTCGGGCAGCCCCGCGACGCGGATCGTCTCCTTCAGCTCGTCGTGGTCGGCGGCCTCGATCGCCGCGAAGTCCTCGTAGCGGTCGAACAGCGCCTCCGACGCGCGCCGGGTGTTCTCGTCGGCGACGTTCTGCGAGAGGATCGTCGTCACCAGCTGACGGACGCCCTCGCCCGGCTCGGCCGTCGGGTCCGCGCCGTGCTCCGCGACGCGATCGACCGGCTCGTACAGCGCCACGAGGTCGTCGTGAAGCGCCCGGACCCGCGTCTCGTCCCACGTCTGCGTCGACATACGCGGGCTACGTGCGCGGGCGACTTTAGCGCGGCGACCGCGATAGCGCGGCGACCGCGAGCGGATCAGGCCCGCGTGGTTGACCCCCCGACGCCGACCGCGGGCCGTTTATATATCTCGCTCGACTACCTCGCTGCGTGTACCGGGCGAGCGACCGAGTCGACAACGAGGCGTGGATCGAACTGCTCGACGAGGCGTGCGCCTCGCTCGACCTCGACGCGGAGACGCGCTCGACCGCGGTCGACCTGTTCCTCTCGCGCGCCCCCGACGACGACCGCGGGAAGCGCGTCGCGGCCGCCGCCAGCCTCTACGCCGCCGGCCTGATCCGCGGCGAGGAGCGCTCGCAGTCCGCCGTCGCCGACGCGATGGACGTTTCGCGGCTCTCCGTCCAGAAGCGGTGGAAGCCAATCTTAGAAGACGCCGGCTTCTCCCCGCCGTCGTGGTGAAGTACGGGTAAGACGAGGTTTGAGTGGCTCTCAACACGTTTCGCGTCAGTCTTACTGCCGGCGATAGTTTTATTATCTAACGTAAAGCATCCTTTACTGTAAAGCGAGCTTTACACCTGCCCGCGCTCGCTTTCCCTTCCACCATGAGCGAACACACGACCTCCGCGACGACTCGGCCCTCCACCCGAAAGCGGTACAAACGCATCGCGTACGGCCTGCTCGGCGCCGGAATCCTCGCGCTGTGGATCGGCATCGCGCTCGACCGGTTCGTCCTCGGCGTCGCCCTCTACTGGGCCGGCGGGCTTGGGATGGGGCTCGTCCAGCGGTTCAGCCCCGTCGAACTGTACGACGAGCGCGACGGCACCATCAGCCGCAAGGCCAGCCAGAGCACGATGAACGTCTTCGCCTACGTCTTCGTCCTCGGGACGCCCGGCGGCCTCGCGCTCCAAGAGAGCGGGCTGGTCACGCTTCCCGGTGAGTTCTACGGCGCGACCTGGACCCTCTTCGGGGTCTTCGTCGTGTTCGGCGCGTCCCATCTCTACTACAAGCGGCGCACATGAGAAACGACATCCCCGACAGACGCGCCGAGACCGACGAGAGCCAGGCCGACCTCGCCGCCGCGGTCGGGGTCACCAGACAGACGATCAACGCGATCGAACGCGAGCGCTACGACCCCTCGCTGGAGCTGGCGTTCGCGCTCGCGGATCACTTCGACTGCCGGATCGAGGACGTCTTCGAGCCGGACGAGTGATCCAGTAGTTGAGACTGGTCGTCTCAATGTATATGGCCTTCCGGCGTAGTTCATAAATAGTATGAAGACGTAGTCTAAGATAGAACGATGGCACGAATTACCGGCTCCTATCCAGATGACCTCGATCTCCTTATTGAGGGTGCTGTTGAGGCGGGTGTGTTTGGCGGCAAGAGCGATGCGTTGCGCGAGTTCGTGCGTGAATACTTCGAGGACAACGAAAACGAACGTATTGCAGCTGCGGTCGCCCTCTACGAACGCGAGCGGATTACGCTCGGTGATGCTGCGAGACTCGCCGATGTCGACCGGTGGACGATGCGGGATATCCTCCGTGAGCACGGCGTCGAACTCCGTCTTGGACTCGTTGACGAAGACGACGCAGCCGACGAGGTAGAGGCAGCGAGCGAACTCGAATTCGATGATGAGGAGTCGGACGACGTGGAGTCACATGCGAAATGACAGGCGATGAGATTCCAGCCAACCCGAGCGTCCTGAACACGACTGTCCTCTCGAATTTCGCGTACATCGACCAGCTGTGGGTCGTTTCAGGACTCTCTGGAATCTGCGCGGTTCCAGTCGTTCGCGAGGAACTCGAAGGCGGTGTCGACGACCATCCGTATCTTCAGTCAGCACTCGATACACTCGACGACGAGATTCCTGTCGCGATGATTTCGGATACTGTCGCAAATAGAGAGGCCGTTGTTGGTGGTCATCTCGATCCCGGCGAGGCCCAGGCGTTCGCCTTGGCGGACGCAGCGGACGGTCGCCTACTGACCGACGACGGGGATGCCCGGTCGTTTGCGAAAGATCAGGGCGTGACCGTTGTCGGATCCGTCGGGGTTCTGTTGGCTGCAATCGACGCTGGGAAGATCGATGAAGCGACTGCTGACGAGTGGCTGTCGACGTGGATCGGTGAGACCGGGTACTACGTCCCGTATCGGACGATCTCGGAGTATCGCTGACAACGCTGACTGTAGTCTCAACTTCACGAGTGATCACTTCGGCGTCGCCACGACGCCGAGGTGGTCCTCGTGGAACCGGTCGAGCCGCCGCGTCTCCAGCACCTCGTACGCCTCTCGGAGCCGGTCGAGCGCGCCCTCGAACACCGCGTCCGGCTCCGCGGTCACGTCCTCGCTGCGCGCCTTGATCGCCAGCAGCAGCCGCCCGTCGGCCGCGAGGAACTGCGCGTTGCGGACCGCGACCTCGGCCTGCCCGCGGGTGGCGACGTCCTGAACGATCGCGTCGACGTCGCTCTCGACGACGTGGGCGTACGTCTCCGGCTTCCGGGCGTCCTTGAGCAGCGGGAACAGCCGATCGCGGGGCGCCGCCGCGTCGAGCAGGTCCCGCGCGGGTCGGGGCGCGAACTCGACCGCGTACGTGGGGCCCGCGAAGTCCGCGACGTGACTGACCGTGGTGCCGCTCGCGGCGCCGAGGTAGAGGACCATCTCGCCGCCCGCGAGCCCCGTCTCCAGCCCGAGTTCGAGCATCCCGCCGAGCTTCGACCGCTCGGGGTCCCACGCGCGCCAGCCGTCGGCGGTCGGCTCGCCGTACACCGGCTCGCCGCGGGTCGCCAGCCGTCGCTCGCCGTCGAACTCGCGGCGCTCGACGCCGTCCGGAAGGGACGGCTCACTCATCGTCCGTCCCCTCCGTCGCTCGCCGCCTCGCCGTCCGGCGCGGGATCTCCTCCGTCGTCCGCCCGCGCCCGGATCGTCGCCATCCGCGCTTGGAGGTCCTCGTGAAGCTGGTCTCGCCGCTCGCCGGCGTAGTGGTCCGCCCGGGCGGCGAGCGACAGCTTGCCGGCGAGCGCGCGCGCTGCCGACCCCCTGTCCTCGGGCCGCGTCCCGCGAACGTACTCGTGCGTGTAGATGATCCCGTGTTTCGGCGAGGGCGCGCGCCCGGAGAGGTGCGCGAACAGCGCGTCCTCGGCGCCAAGCACCTGGACGGTCCCCGAGGGCTTCTTCGCGAGCGACTCCAGCCCGCCGGCGAGCGCGATCAGCCGCGCGGCGAGTTCCGGGCCCGCCATCTCGGCGAGGTTGGGGGCGACCGCGGGCGCGATCCGACCGATCGTCTCGGCGAGTTCGGCCCGCTCGTCGTCGAGATCGGCGGCGCGCGCCGCGAGCGAGACCGCCCGCCGCTCGGCGTCACTCTCCGGTTCGCGCGCCGCGATCTCCCGCGCGCCCTCGACTCCGGAGCCGACGTCGTCGAACAGGGTCCCCGCCCACTCGACGGCGCGCTCGGCGAGCTCGTTGGCGGTGCGCTCAGTGTCGTCTATGGCCCGCACCGCATGGATCAGCTGCGCGTCGTCGGCCCGCTCGCGCTCGCGGACCGCCTCGCGGGTCGCCGCCAGAGACGCCTCGTGGAGTCGGTCGTAGTAGTCGTCGGTCGACTCCGCGAACCCGGACTCGACGGCGAGGGTCGACCAGTCGCGGGGCCGGTCGGCCTCTCCGTTCGCGAGCCGGGAACGGGCCGCATCGGCCACGTCGCTCTCGGCTCCTCTGTCCGCGGTTGGTCCCGAGAACCAGCCCGCGTCGGTGTCTGTCATCGGCCGTCGCTACTCGTCCCCGTCGTATAGGCGTTCCCGAACGCCGGCAGGTTCCCGACGGTCGACGTGAGACGCCTTCGGCTGGCACGGCGCCCTCTCGGCGACCGGGCCAAGCCTCACTCGGCGGCCGCCGCGTCGTCGTCGGGCGCGTCGTCGTTCTCACCGCGGCGCAGCGCGTCAAAGATACCGTCAGAGTCGGAGCGCACGTCGGCGATCGTCGCGCCCGCGAGCGCGCCGAGGGCGCCGCCGCTGGACGCCGCTTGTCGACTGATCAGTCCACCGACCGCGGCGCCGGCGGCCGCGCCGACAGCGGCGAGCGTCGCTCGGGAGAGTGCGCGTCGAATACGTGATCCCATAGGTGAAATTTCTTCGCCGCTTACATAAGCCTACCCACCGGCACCCCGCAGCGTTCGCGGCCCACCGCCGCCGTTGCGCGAGCACCTGCTCGATCCGCCGGTCGGGAGGCGCGACGACGACGGATCGAGGGCCGGCATCGCCAGTACGGCGAACCTGACGCCGATATCGGCATAATACTTATATGTCTCCGATTTATGTCATCGGAACATGACGTCAGACCCTGCCAATAGATCGCATAGCACAAGCGACCACTCGGATTCGGCTCGCCGGAACGTGAGTCGGCGCCGCTACATCGCCGGCGCGGGTGCCGCCGGCGTGGCCGCACTCGCCGGCTGTAGCGGCGGTGACGGCGGCGACGGCGGTGACGGTGGCGACGGCGGTGATGGCGGGTCCGACGGTAGTGACGGCGGGAGCATGGGCGGCGACGGGACGACCACGATCAACATCATCACGTGGGAGGAGTACGCCGAGATGCAGGAGAACATCGAGTCCACGCTCGACGGGGTGGAGCTGAACATCACGCCCTCGACCTCGTCGACCGAGATGTTCTCGCAGTGGAGCGCCGGACAGGACGCCCAGTACGACATCGCCGTTCCGAACAACAACCTCGTGCCGCGGTTCATGGACGCCGACCTTGTCGCGCCGGTGAACAACGACGTGGTGAACAACTTCGGCTCGATGTACGACCGGTTCCAGTCGTTCGTCGACAACCAGTTCACCGAGAGCGGGAACGCCTACGGCGTGCCGATCCGCTTCGGCTGGTACGGGTACTCCTACGACTCGCGGAGCGTGCCGGACCACGACCCGAGCTACGACATCCTGTTCGAGGAGGACTACGTCGACACCGATCTCGACGGCGAGATCATCATGTACGACGAGGCGGCGAAGACGATCCCCGCTGCCGCGCTGTACCTCGGCATGGACGACGCGATGTCCGGGGCTCGGATGACGTTCACGGAGGACCAGCTCTCGGAGATTCAGGAGCTGCTCATTCAACAGAAGTCGCGGCTACAGGGGTACATCGCCCCCGACCCGACGTTCATCCAGGAGTTCCGCCAGGGCAACTTCCTCGTCGGGCACAGCGGGCGGAACGAGACCGTCCAGATGCGGAGCGAGGGCGACGACTGGGTGGAGTACGTCGCTCCCCAGGAGGGCGCGCTGGCGTGGTACGAGACCGCGGTCGTCTCGGACGCCTCGGACAACAAGGAGACCGCCTGGGAGGTGATAAACGAGTTCATCACACCGACGAACGGCGCGGCGCTCGCGGAGGCCGGCTTCTCGCCCAGCACGAACCCCAACGTTGCCGACGAGCTGACCGAAGAGCAGAACGAGCTGTACGGCCGGATCGACCCCTCGCGTCTCGAGGGGATGTACTCGCTCAAGGACATCGCCTCGGACGTCGAGGAGGCGTACATCTCCACGTGGGAAGAGGTCAAGGCGGCATAGATGGCGACAGACGAGCCGGACGAGAGCACCCGGGCGAGAGCGGTGAGGCTGCTGAGCGGACCGCGCAGTCGGCTCGGCGTCACGGTCGGGCCCAGCGCGGCGTGGATACTCACCCTGCTCGTCGCGCCGCTCGCGTTCATGGTCGCCGTGAGTTTCTTCGAGGTGAGTTCGCTGACGTACCAGATCATCTACGAGCCGACGCTGAACAACTACCGCTCGCTGTTCGACGGCGGCGGCGCGATCTGGAACACGCCGTTCGTCACGGCGCTGTGGCTCTCGTACGTCATCGCGACCGTGACCACGGTGTTGTGTCTGACGCTCGCGTTTCCGCTGGCGTACCTGCTGGCGCGGAAGGGCGGCCGCCTGTTCAAGCTCGTCATCTTCTTCGTGCTCTTACCCTTCTTCACCATGTACCTCGTGCGGGCGTACTCGTGGGTCCTCATGTTCGGCCCCGGCGGCGTGATCAACAGCACGCTGATGAGTTGGGGGCTGATCGACGCTCCCCTCGGGATCTTCAACTACGGGATCCCGGCCATCATCGTCGGACTCACGCACGCGTACTTCCCGTACATGCTGCTGACGCTGTACGCGAGCCTCGACGGTCTCGACTTCTCGATCATCGAGGCGGCCCGAGATCTCGGCGCGTCCCGGGTCGAAGTGCTCCGAGATCACGTGATTCCGCTCACGCTTCCGGGCATCATCGGCGGGAGCCTCTTCGTCTTCGTTCCGAGCGTCGGCGCGTTCATCACGCCGACGTTCCTCGGGCAGGGCAAAGTTCAGATGATCGGTATGCTCATCGAGAGCCGGGTCGCGGGGACGTACTCGATCGGGTACGCGAGCGCGGCGTCGATGTTCGTCCTCGTCTCGATCGTCGGTGCGATGATCCTCGCGTTCCGGTACGTGAGCATCGAGGAGCTGGGGGGTGCCTGAGATGGCGACCGACACGTCCGAGTCGACCGAGACGGCGCCGTCGACCGACCGGCTCATCGGTCATCAGACGGTCGAACGGCTGCTCGGCACCTCGCTGTACGTCGTCTCCGGACTGTTGCTCCTCTTCTTGTGGGTGCCGCTCGCGATCATCATCTTCCTCGCGTTCGCGGAGAACGCCGTGACGATCTTCCCGTTCGAGGGGTTCACGCTCGACAACTTTCGGCTCGCGGTCAGCAGCGACTCGATGCGCGCGTCGCTCGCCGGGAGCCTCACGATCGCGACGGTGGCGGCGTCGGTCGCGACGGTGCTTGGCGTGCTGGCAAGCTTCGCCCTGACTCGCTACCGCTTCCGCCTCCGGGAGGTGTACCGGACCTTCGGGATCATCCCCATGGTGATCCCGGGCATCATCCTCGGCGTGGCGCTCCGGATCTACTTCCAGAACCTGCTCGGCATCCTGCCCGGGTTCGCCACGGTGGTGCTCGCTCACTCGCTGTACGGCTTCCCGTTCGTGCTGCTCATCGTCTCCGCCCGGATGTACACGTTCGACGAGTCGTTAGAGGAGGCGGCTCGGGACCTCGGCGCGGACCCGATCACGGTGTTCAGGGACGTCACGCTCCCCGTGATCGCCCCGGCGGTCGGAGCGGGGTTCCTGTTCGCGTGGATCCGGTCGTTCGAGGACTACATCCGCGCGCTGTTCCTCACCGGCCCCAACACCGACGTCCTGACCATCTGGATGTTCAGCCGGATCCGACAGCTCGACGCGCCCGAGCTCAACGCCGTCTCCGCGCTCATCGTGTTCGGCATCGCGATTGCGTTGGCGGTGGCGATGAACGTCGGCAACGTGACCGGCTACGTCGCCGGAACGGTCACCGAAGAAGAGGAGTAGCCCCGCGGTGCGGCCTCGACGCCGCGGGGTCAGAAGACCGTCGGCGCGCCGTCGACGACGTCGAGCGCGATGTCGGCGCCCGTGTCGACCGCCGATTCGCGTCCTTGGATGACGACCTGAAGCTCGTCGACCGTCCCGTCGGGATCGACGAGGTAGTTCGTCTGGTCGCCCTGGAAGTACCGCTCGGTGACGGTGCCGTCCAAAGCCCCGTCGGCGTCGGCGAGGGTGAAGTCCTCCGGCCGGATCGAGACGGTGACCTCGCCGGACCGGTCCGGCGCCGGGACGCTGAACCCCCCTTCGCCGCCGATCTCCGCCACCGTCGCGCCGTTCTGGTCGGTGACCTGCGCGTCGATGAGGTTCGTGTCGCCGATGAAGTCGGCGACGAACTCGGACGCCGGCTCGCGGTAGATCTCCTCCGGGGGGCCGATCTGCTCGATGTGGCCGTCGTTCATCACGGCGATCCGGTCGCTGAGCGTCATCGCGACCTCCTGGTCGTGGGTCACGTAGAAGAACCCCCCCTGCGTCTGCTTGTGGATCCGGCGGAGTTCGACCTGCATCTGCTTCCGGAGCTTCCGGTCGAGACTGGAGAGCGGTTCGTCGAGCAGTAACACCGCCGGCTCGTTGACGAGCGCGCGGGCGAGGGCGACGCGCTGCTGTTGGCCGCCGGAGAGTTCGGTCGGGTTACGGTCCTCGAACCCGCTGAGGTCGACGAGATCGAGGTACTCGGAGACGCGCTCCGACCGCTGGTCGGCGTCGACGCCCGCCTTCGCGAGCCCGTACCCCACGTTCTCGCCGACGGTCATGTGGGGAAAAAGCGAGAGCTGCTGGAACACGAGGTTCGTGTCCCGCGCCTCGGGAGGGACCGATCCCATCGAGCGACCGTCGATTCTGACGTCGCCCTCGGTCGGATGTTCGAAGCCGCAGATCATCCGGAGCGTCGTCGTCTTCCCGCAGCCCGAGGGACCGACGAGCGTGAAGAACTCCCCTTTCCGGACGGAGAAGTCGACGCCGCCGACCGCGGTGAGATCGCCGAACCGCTTCGTCACCTCGTCGAGTTCGACTAGTGTGTTCTCCGTTGTCATGTGACACTCGTCCCGACACCAGCATTATCAATCTATCGCCGGACGGCGTCGCGAACCGGGGGTACGCACCAGATAAAACCGCCGCCGCTCACTGGAGCCGCTTCGTCGTCTCCACGAGGGGGTGGCGCGCGTAGTCGACGATCTCGATGTCGCCGACGACGCGGAGCCCCTCCTTCTCGGCGGTCTTCGCCATTCCGAGGTCGATCGTCGTCCGCGGGACGATCACGTACGCGTCCATCGCCTCGATGCCGGCCTCGCGGGCGGCCATCGCTCGGTGGTGGCCGTCGGCGAGATACAGCGTGCCGCCGTTGTCGATGACGACGAGCGGCTCGGCGAGCCCGTGTTCGAGCTCGTACTGGCGTCCTTCCAGCTCGTCGGCGTACACCCGCGCCTGCGTCGGCGTCAGCTCCGCGATGGCGACCTCGCGACGCTCCTCGTCGAGCTCGACGCCGTGGATCTGTTCGAGCGTGCGCATCAGCTTCCCGACCTTGCCCGGCGTCGCGCGCTCTATCTGCGAGCGCACCACGTCGGTGTTCGAGATGATCCCGACGAGGTTGTCGGCGTCGTCGACGACGGGGAGGCGCTGAATCCCGGACCGCAAGATCACCCGTGCGGCGTCGGTCACCTTCATGTCGGGGTGCGCGACGATCAGGTCCTCCGTCATCACGGTGAACACGGGGGCGTCGTCGTCCGCGAGCAGCAGGTCCCCGGCCGAGACGAACCCCTCGACGGTGCGGCCTTGCGTGACGGGGAACCCGTTGTGACCGTCGCTGTCGGCCATGCGGCGCGCGACGGTCGCCACCGTCTCGTCCGGGCTGACCGTCTCCACCTCGCGGGTCATGTACTCCCCGACCGTCGGTTTCCCGGTCATTGGCTCCCGTTGCGGGGCCGGAGGTAAAAAGCAGACGGGGGCGTGGGTACAAAGCAGGAAGCCGCTGTGGGCACAAACCGGCCACGGCCGCGGGAGTCGCGACTCGCCGGGCGAGCGAACCGCAAAGAGGGAGGGGTGGAACCGCTTACTGCGGGCTCGGGTTCGACGGGCCGGAGACGTTGCCGTCCTTCAGCGCCGAGCCGGTGATCGACTTCAGCCGGGAGACGAGCGAATCCTTCTCGGCCTCGCCCTCGAGGGCGATGTCGAGGACCTCGCTGATGTGCGAGACCGGGATGACCTCGATCATCTCCTCGTACTCGTCTTCGATCATCACGTCCTGCTCGTTGGCGGCGGGGATGATCACCCGGTCGCAGCCGGCCTTCGCGGCCGCCTCGATCTTGTGGGTGACCCCGCCGACCGGGAGCACGTCGCCGCGGACCGACAGCGAGCCGGTCATCGCGAGGCTCTGATCGACGCCGACGTCCTCGAGCGCGGAGATGACGGCAGTCGCGACCGTGATGGACGCGCTGTCGCCGTCGACGCCCTGCTGGCCCGTCTGGATGAACTGGATGTGGATGTCCTTCTCCGAGATGTTCTCGTCGGAGAACTTCTTGATGATCGCCGAGACGTTCTGGACCGACTCCTCGGCCATCTCCTTGAGCTGGCCGGTGGCGATCACCTGTCCGCCGCTCTGGGTCGGCGTCACCTCGGCCATCACCGGGAGCATGATCCCGGAGTCCTCGCCCATCACGGCGAGGCCGTTGACGCGCCCGGTGACGTAGCCGTCGGAGACCTGCAGCTCGTAGTCCTTCCGGCGCTCGATGTAGTCGTCGGCGAGCTGCTGTTCGATGGAGCGCGAGCGCCCCTTCGCCTGAAGCACGTGGTCGCGGGTGGTGTAGTCGGCGTCCTCGCCGCGGGCGATGTCGCCCGCGACGCGGACCAGTCCGCCGAGGTTCCGGAACAGGAGGGTGAGGTGACCCTTCCGGCCGGAGCGGCGCTTGGCCTCGAGGATGACCTCCTCGACGGCCTCGGCCGTGAACTCCGGCAGGCGGCCGTCCTTCGCGACCTCCTGGGCGATGAACCGGACGTACTTCCGGCGCATCTCCGGGGTGTCCTCGATGGTGTCCTCCATGTACACCTCGTACCCGTACCCCTTGATACGGCTCCGGAGCGCCGGGTGCATGTTCTCCATCGCGTCGAGGTTCCCGGCCGCGATCATGACGAAGTCGGTCGGGACGGGCTCGGTCTGGACCATCGCGCCCGAGGAGCGCTCGGACTGGCCCGTGATCGAGAACTCGCCCTCCTGAATCGCCGTCATGAGGTGCTGCTGGCTGCGGATGTCGAGCGTGTTGATCTCGTCGATGAACAGCACGCCCTTGTTCGCCTTGTGGATGGCCCCGGCCTCGACACGGTCGTGGCTGGGCGTCTCCATCCCGCCGGACTGGAACGGGTCGTGCCGGACGTCGCCGAGCAGCGCACCGGCGTGCGCGCCGGTCGCGTCGCGGAACGGCGCCGTCTTCGTGTCGCCGTTGTTCACCAGCAGGTTCGGGATCATCGCGTCCGAGCCGCGGTTGAGGTAGCGGAAGACGAGGTAGACGACCCCGGCCGCGATGATGCCGACGAGGATCTGGCCGACGATGATGAGCGCGTAGCCCAGCACGACGGCGATGATGATCCACATCAACAGCGACCGCATCTGGTTGCGCTTGCGCGCCTCCTCGCGGTGCGCCTCGACGATCTGGTCGCCCTTGCCGGCCGGCACCGTCCGGACCTTCGGCTTGTTGCCGTCCTCGGGGTTGTGATACACCAGGACGTCCTGAAGCTCCTCTTTGGGGAGGAGTTCGGACATCGCCTTCGCCAGCATCGACTTCCCGGTCCCGGGCGACCCGATCATCATCACGTGGCGGCGCTGCTTGGCCGCCTTGATGATCACGTCGCGGGCGTGTTCCTGCCCGATGACCTGGTCGACGAGCCGGTCCGGTATCTCCAGTTCGGCCGTCGTGTCGATCTTGAGCCCGCCGAGGAGGTCGTCCTCGTCGGGGTCCTCTTCGATCTCGGCGCCCTCGACCTCGACGGTGCTGCCGAGCTCGTCGATCCCGCCGTCGTCGGCCGGACCGGCGTCGTCGCCGTTCCGGCTCTCGTCGGGACCCTCCCCGACGATCTCGGCCTCGTCGAACCCGTCCCCGTCGTCGACGACGACCCCGTCGTCCCAGGGATCGTCGCCGTCGTCGGGGTCCGCGGCCGACTCCCCGCCGGAGTCGGCGACCGGGTCCTCGTCGGCGCCGGGATCGTTCGCCGGACCGTCGTCGGGCTCGGGGTCGCCGCGCGTGGCGTCCTCGCCGTTCCCCGCCGGACTCGAGTCGTCGACGCCGCCCTGCGGCGGTTCGTCGGGGTCGTCGGCCGTCGGGTCGTTCGTGTCCTTCTCGTTGCTCATAGAATCGGGTGTCGCTACCGAAAACGAAGGGTCGGCTACTGATATACTTTCTCCCCCCGGAGGGTCGACCGGTGCTGGTGTAATCTCGGCTATGAAGCCGTATAAACGCCGATATCGGCGTACGACCGTTCCCACGGGGTTTATAAATGACGCCAACGGTACGTAGATTCATGCGGGGGTTTTACATCGGCCGGTATCAGCCGTTTCACGACGGCCACCAGCACATGGTGGAAGAGATCGCGGCGGAGGTCGACGAGCTCGTCTTGGGGATCGGCTCCGCCGGCGACTCTCACACCACGCGGAACCCCTTCACCGCCGGCGAGCGCGTGATGATGGTGACGAAGGCGGTCGAGGAGCTAGACGCCACCACGTACGTCGTCCCCATCGAGGACCTCGACCGCAACTCCGTCTGGGTGAGCCACGTCCAGAGCATGACCCCCCGGTTCGACGTCGCGTACTCGAACAACCCGCTCGTGGTCCGGCTGTTCGAGGAGGCGGGCGTCGAGGTGCGCCAGTCGCCGATGTTCCGACGCGACGTGTTGGAGGGGACGGAGCTCCGCGAGCGGATGATCCGCGGCCGCGACTGGGAGGGACTCGTCCCCGACGCCGTGGCCGACGTAATCCGCGAGGTCGACGGCGTCAAGCGCATCCGCCGGATCGCGGAGACGGACTCGAACGGCGACGAGCCGTCCGACCAGTAGGGCGACGGACGCGGGGGTCGCGACTCGCCGGCGTTCGATCGCCCGTGACCGCCGCCCATCGCCCGTGACCGCCGCCCGTTCCTTTTAACCGCGCGCCGCACGCGGTTCCGGTATGATCACGCTCACCTCGGACTTCGGCTCGCCGTACCCCGCCGCGATGAAGGGAGTGATCCGCCGGCGGACGGACGCCGAACTGATCGACGTCGCGCACGACCTGCCCCGAGGCGACCCCCGAGCGGCCGCCTTCTGGCTGCGGTTCGTCCTCCCGGAGTTCCCGCCCGCGGTCCACTGCGCCGTGATCGACCCCGGCGTCGGCACCGACCGCGACGCCCTCGTCGTCCGCGCCGGCGCGCACGTCCTCGTGGCTCCGGACAACGGGCTCGCGATGCCCCCCGCCCGAGCGCTGGCCGACGGCGACGCCGACGTCGAGGCGTGGACCGTCGCGGTCGAGGACCCCGCGAGCGAGACGTTCCACGGGCGCGACGTGTTCGCCCCGACCGCGGCCCGGATTCGGGTCGCGCTCGACGACGGCCCGGCGGCATCGGACGGGGCGCCCGACGCCGACGCGGTCGCAGCGACGCTCGACGCGATGGACGACCTCACGCCCGCGAGCGATCCCGTCGACGTCCGCTTCCCGGAGCCGACCGTGGAGCGCGACGACGACCACGGCGAGGATGGGAGTGGCGACGCCGAGGATGGGGGCGGCGACGCCGAGGATAGGGGAGCCGATGCGGAGGACCGAAGCGGCGACGGTGGGGTGCTCGCCGTCGACGGCGAGGTGCTCGCGATCGATCGGTTCGGCAACGTGATCACGAACGTCCCCGGCGAACTGATCCGCGGCCACGACTGGGTCCGCGTCAACGGCGACCTCACGCCGGTCGCGGAGACGTTCGGCGCCGTCGAGCCCGGCGAGCGCCTCGTCACCGTCGGGAGCCACGGCTACGCGGAGTGCGACGTGAACGACGGCCGCGGCGACGGCGCCTTCGACCTCCGGCCCGGCGACGCGGTGCGGTTCGTCCCCGACAGCGTCAGCCTCTGAAATCCGAAAACAGCCGGCTCTACAGTTCGACGCCCGAGGGGATCAGGCTCTCGCTGCGGAGCAGGTTCCCCTCGTGGTCGTACACGAGGAAGGTGTCCTTGTCGTAGGCGACGAGGCGCTCGCCGTCGACGTCGATCTCGACGCGGTACCGGGCGTCGCCGTCGTCGGTCGCGTCGCGCGCGGCGTGGATGAACGGGAGGACGTCCGTCGCCGTCTCGTTGAGTTCGAGGACGAAGTCGCCGGTGTACCGGTTGGTGACGCCGACGACGCCCTCCGGGTCGGCCGCCTCGTCCAGCGGCTCGCGGAGCCGAAAGGCGACGTCGATCTGGTCGGCCGTGAGCAGGTCGTCGCCGTCCGTCTCGACGTTCGCGTCGTCGGTCTCGTCCCCGGAGAGCCGCTCTCGGAGCAGTTCCTCCGGCCCGTGGAAGTCGATCCGCACCAGCGGGGGCGACCGGGAGCCGGCGCCGTCCCCGACGCCCTCGACGGTCAGATCGAAGTAGTCACGCCGCATTTCCTATCGGATCGTTCGCGGTCCGGCCGTATCAACGTAACGGGCGACCCGGCGCCCGGGACGACCGACGACCGGCTCCGGGAGGCGGCGCTCCCGGTGTCGCTCGTGATAATCGTCGGGGGTAGTTTAACTTCCCCCCGCCTCTAGGCCATCGTATCCATGGCGAGCGAGGCGGGCGGGAGCGACCTCGGCGATCGGATCGAGGCCCTCCAGCGACGCCTCTCCCGGACGTGGGAGCTGTTTCAGGGGTCGACGCTCGACGTCCGCCCCTTCCGCCCGGGCGAGGACGGGCCCCTCGCCTCGTTCGCCGTTCCGGAGGGCGAGCGCGAGGTCGACCGCTACTGGGTGAACGCGCCGTACGCGTACGTCGTCATCACCTACGACGAGGCCGAGAGCGAACACCGCTACTACGCGGTCGAGCCCGAGCTCGACGCGTTCGAGCGCGAGCTGCTCGACCGCGTCGTCGACGACATCCGCGACCCGCTGTTGTACCGCGAGGGGAGCGGTAAGACGGACGAGGAGACGCTCAAGTCCGAGCTGGAGACGCTGCTGGAGGGGTACGGCGTCGAGGCGGGGATGGACACCTTCCACGCGCTCGCGTACTACCTCTACCGCGACTTCCGCGGCTACGGCAAGGTCGACCCCCTGCTCAACGACCGCCACATCGAGGACGTCTCCTGTGACGGCTACGACCTCCCGATCTTCGTCTACCACGACGAGTACACCGACGTCGAGACGAACGTCTCGTTCGGGCAGGAGGCGCTCGACAGCTACGTGATCCGGCTCGCCCAGCAGTCCGGGCGCCACGTCTCCGTGGGCGACCCCATCGTCGAGACGACGCTGCCCGACGGCTCCCGCGCCGAGCTCGCGCTCGGCGAGGAGGTGACGCCGCGCGGCTCGGCGTTCACCATCCGCCAGTACGCCGAGGACCCGTTCACGCCGGTCGACCTCGTCGAGTACGGCACCTTCTCCGTCGAGCAGATGGCGTACTTCTGGCTCTGTATCGAGCACAACAAGAGCCTCATCTTCGCGGGCGGCACCGCCTCCGGGAAGACCACCTCGATGAACGCGGTGTCGATGTTCATTCCGCCGCGCGCGAAGGTGCTCACCATCGAGGACACCCGCGAGCTCTCCTTATACCACGACAACTGGCTCTCGGCGGTCACCCGCGAGCGCCGGTACGAGGGCACCGACATCGACATGTACGACCTGCTGCGCTCGGCGCTGCGCCACCGCCCCGAGTACATCGTCGTCGGCGAGGTCCGGGGCGAGGAGGCGATCACCCTCTTTCAGGCGATGAACACCGGCCACACCACGTTCTCGACGATGCACGCCGACTCGATCGAGACGGTGATAAACCGGCTGGAGAACGAGCCGATCAACGTCCCTCGCGCGATGGTCCAGTCGCTCGACATGCTCTCGGTCCAGACCCTCACGCGCGCCGACGACGAGCGCGTGCGCCGCGCGAAGACGATCGGCGAGATCGGCGGTATCGACCAGCGAACCGGCGAGCTCGACTACTCCTCCGCGTTCGAGTGGCGCCCTGACTCCGACACGTTCCGACGGAACGACTCCTCGCTGTTGGAGGAGATCGCCGACGAGCGCGGCTGGTCCCGCTCGGAGCTGCTCCGCGAGGTCCGGCGCCGCGAGCGCTTCCTCGAACTGCTCTCCGCGCTCGGCATCGACGACTACCGCACGTTCACCGCCCTCGTCAACGAGTACTACGCCGACCCCGCCCGCGTGATGGACCGGCTCGACGAGCGCGCCGCCGCGGCCGACGGCGTCGACGCCGAGAATCTGGCTGCCGAGGACGATGCGACCGAGGACGACGCGGCCGCGTCGGGCGACGGGACCGACCGCGGCCCCCGGACCGCCGACGGCGACGCCCCCGACGCCACGGACCGATGATAGAGTACCTCCCGCTCGCCGCCGCGGTCGCGGTCTGCCTCGCGCTGGCGCTCCCGCTCGTCGACGACCGCGCGGACCTGTTCGTCACTCGCGTCGCGCTGTCTGCGTTCGGCGACTACGTCGGGGAGAACGAGACGCGGCGGCGCGCCCAGCGCGACCGGATGCGCGCCGCCCACGTCGGTGGGACGACGCACCGCGTGTACGCCTCCCGGACCCTGCTGTACGCGGCCGTCCTCGGGGTCGCCGGGAGCGTGATCGGCGTGTACGGTGCCGGGGGGCTACTCGCCGCGCTCGACGTCGGCGAGGCGGCGATCCGGGGGGCGCTCCCCGAGGCGATCGGGTTCGTCGCCGTCGTCGCGCGGCTCGCGGACCTCGGGCTCTTCCGGCTGTTCGTCCTGCTCGCGGTCGTCTCCGCGACGGTGGGCTCGGGGCTCGCGCTCGGCGCGTACGTCGCCCGGTGGCAGCTGCTCGACCAGCGCGCTCACGCCCGCGCGGCGGAGATCGACGCCACGCTTCCCCGAACGGTCGCGTTCATGTACGCGCTCTCGCGTTCGGGGATGGCGTTCCCGCGCGTGATGGACACGCTCGCGGAGAACGAGGACGTGTACGGCGAGGCCGCCACGGAGCTGTCAGTCGCGGTCCGCGACATGAACGCCTTCGGCACCGACGCACTCACCGCGCTCCGACGCATCTCGCGGCGCACGCCGAGCGACGACCTGGCGGACTTCGCGGAGAACCTCGCCTCCGTCCTCGGCACCGGCCAGTCGGTGTCGGCGTTTCTGAACGACCAGTACGAGCGCTACCAGTCGGAGGCGGAGGCGAAACAGGAGCAGTACTTGGAGCTGCTCTCGACGTTCGCCGAGGCGTACGTGACGGCGCTGGTCGCCGGCCCGCTGTTTTTCATCACCATCCTCGTCGTGATCGGCCTCGTCTTGCAGGACACGCTCCCGCTCCTCCGCGTCGTCGTCTACCTCGGCGTGCCGCTCGCCACCTTCGGCTTCGTCGTCTACGTCGACAGCGTGACGCAGGGCGTCGGCGGCACCGAGACCGTCGCCGAGTCGTCGCTCGCCGACCCGAACACCCCCTCGGTCACCGGGGTGCGCCACGCGACGGACGAGACCGGAGACCGGGGCGACTCGCCGCGGTTCGACGGCGGAGCGACGACCGGCCGCGACCCTCTCGGGACGGGCGGTCCGAAGGGAGACCCATGGGCGGCGAGCCGCGAGCGACTCCGCGCGTACGACCGCCTCCGCTGGCTGCGGCGGCTCGCCGAGTCACCGATCGAGACCGTGTTGGCCTCGCCGCGCACCGTGCTCCTCGTCGCGGTTCCGGTCGCGGTCGCCGGGGTGCTCGTCTTCGCGTTCCCGGTCACGCTCGGCACGCCGGTCGAGATGGTCGGGCAGGTCGACGGGCCGATCGTCGTCGCGACCGCGTTCGTGCTCGCGACGTACGCGGTCGCCTACGAGTTCGGCAAGCGACGGATTCGGCGCATCGAGTCCGCGGTGCCCGACTTCCTCGACCGACTCGCCAGCGTCAACGAGGCGGGGACCGCCGTGGTCGGCAGCGTCCGCCGCGTCGCCGACTCGAACCTGGAGGCGCTGACCGAGGACCTCCGCCGGACCCGCCGCGACATCGACTGGGGGGCGGACGTCTCGACCGCGCTCCGACGGCTGGAGCGCCGGGTTCGGTCGCCGATGACCTCTCGGGCGGTCGCGCTCGTCACCAACGCGATCCGAGCGAGCGGCGACGTCGGACCCGTCCTCCGGATCGCCGCCGACGAGTCGCGCGCGACCTGGTCCCTCCGGCGCGAGCGCAGACAGGTGATGTTGACGTACCTCATCGTCATCTACATCTCCTTTTTGGTCTTCCTCGGGATCATCGCCGCGCTCTCCGTCTCCTTCATCCCGGCCATCGAGGCGGCCGGAGTCCCGGGAACGGGCGGCGGCCTCCCGGACGCCGGAGGCACCGTTCCCGGCGGGCCGGGCGGGATCGCGGACGGTATCGGCGACATCGACGTCGCGGTCTACGAGCAGCTGTTCTTCCACGCCGCGGCGATTCAGGCGATCTGCTCCGGGCTCGTCGCCGGACAGCTCGGAGAGGGCTCGGTGCGCGACGGGGTCAAACACGTCGCGGTGCTGCTGGCGCTCACGCTCGTCGCGTTCGCCGTCATCGGCGCGGTGTGAGCCGCTCGGTCGTGGCGGCGCGACCTGTCCGGTCGTGGCGGTGCGATCTGTTCGGTCGCAGCGGTGCGATCTGTTCGGTCGCAGCGGTGCGATCTGTCCGATCGTGGCGGCGCGATCCGTCCGGTCGGCATAAGCCCGTCGCGACCGAGACGCCGGTATGGACCCGCAGTCGACGTACGACCGCATCGCGGCGCACTTCTCGAAGACTCGGGAGTACGCGTGGCCGGAGGTCGAGTCGTTCCTGGAGGGCCGGTCGGGGAGCGTCGCGCTCGACGTCGGCTGCGGAAACGGCCGGCACACGGAGGCGCTCGCGGAGCGCGCCGAGACGACGGTCGGCGTCGATCTCAGTCGCGGCCTGCTCGACGAGGCCACCGCTCGCGCCCGCGACCGCGGGTTCGCGGACGCGGCCGCGTTCGTCCACGGAAACGCCGCGGCGCTCCCGGTCCGCGACGGCGCGGTCGACCTCGCGGTGTACGTCGCCACGCTCCACCACCTCCCGTCGCGAGACGCCCGGATCGAGAGCCTGAACGAGCTGGCGCGCGTCCTCGCGCCCGGCGGAGTCGCGCTCGTCAGCGCGTGGAGCACGGCGCACGACCGCTTCGACCGGGACGAGGGATTCGACACGACCGTGGACTGGACGCTCCCGGGCGGCGAGACCGTCCCGCGGTACTATCACATCTACTCGCCCGCGGAGTTCGAGTCGGATCTCGCCGAGAGCGACCTCGAAACGCGACACGCGGCGGTTTCGAGCGGAAACTGCTACGCGGAAGTCAGTCCCCGAGACGCCTAATTATCGGTGTCGATATCGACGGAGGTGGATTAAAGAACCCCTGTCGACCGCGTTATCGTAATGGCTGACACCTTTCTCGAAGGGGTCCTGCGTCGGGTCACTCCCGGCGTGTTGGCCCGGAGCTACCTCGCGAAGTTCCTCGTCGTCCTCGCCGTCGTCGTCCTCTCGATCGGCGCGGTCGGGGCCGTCACGTACGCGGAGACGACCGATCAGCTCGAATCGAGCGCCCAAGACGACTACACGGCGGTCGCGGAGCTGAGCGCGACCGAACTCAACGGCTGGACGACCGACCGCCGCGCGGTGCTCACGGACATCGCCGACAACGACGCGTTCTCGCGGGACCCGAGCCGGGTCGACGGGTACCTCGCCTCGCACCTCTCGCGCACCTCCGAGGCCGTCGTCGCCCTCCACTTCGTCGACCGAGAGGAGGGCTCCGTCGTCGCCAGCACCGACCAGTCGGCCGGGGAGACGGTCACCTCCCAGGCGTGGTTCGGCGGTAACCTGCTGTTCGCCGAGAGCGTGTTCACGAGCCCCACGTACATGGCCGACGGCGAGCGCCGGATCGCATACGTCACGGCGACGCCGCTGCGCGACTACTTGGTGATGGAGATATCGCTCGCCCCGCTCACCGACGAGTTCCGCCAGCCCACCGAGGGCGCGTTCACGACCATCGTCGAGTCCGACGGCCGAATCGCGGCGAGCAACGCCGACTACATCGCCGGGATCCGCTACGACGGCAACATCCGGTCGTCGCTGTTCGGCGAGACGCGGTCGGTCGGCTTCATCCCGTCGGCCACCTTCAGCTTCGCCGACGGCGGCGAGTACCTCGTCGCCTACGCGCCGATGGAGACGGAGGATTGGGCCGTCGCGGTCCACGTCCCGCTCTCGGAGGCGTACGCCCTCTCGGGGATGATCGGCCGGAACCTGCTACTCATCGTCGGTGTGGCGATCGTCGGGCTCGGGCTGCTCGGCGCGACGCTCGGCCGCGGCACCGTCGTCGAACTGAACCGGCTCCGGGGGCGGGCGGCGGCGCTGGCCGACGGCGACCTCGACGTCGACTTCGACACGGATCGCCGCGACGAGTTCGGTGACCTCTCGGCCGCGTTCGCGACGATGCGCGACTCCCTCCGCGAACAGATCCAGTCCGCCGAGACGCAGCGCGAGCGCGCCGAGGCGGCGCAGGCCGAGAGCGAGGCGTTCGCGGAGCGCCTGGAGTCGCGGGCGAGCGACTTCGGCGAGACGATGGCGACCTGCGCCGACGGCGACCTCACCGCCCGACTCGACCCCGAGCCCGACGACCCCGAGGCGCTCCACGACATCGCCGCGGAGTTCAACGACGCCATGGACGAGCTCGAGGCGGCAATCGCGGAGGTGGACGCGTTCGCGGTCGAGGTGGCCGACCGGAGCGACGCGGTCACCGACGGCACCGACGAGGCCGCGGCCGCCGGCCGGGAGACGAGCGACGCGGTCGACGAGATCTCCGCCGGCGCGGAGCGACAGAGCCGCCAGCTGGCCGACGTGGCCGGCGAGATGGAGGACATGTCCGCGACCGTCGAGGAGGTCGCCGCGTCGGCGGACGAGGTCGCGACCACCTCCCGGCAGGCCGACGCGCTCACCGAAGAGGGCCGCGAGGCCGCCGCAGACGCCGTCGACGAGCTCCACGGGATCGAGGCGCGCTCCGGGTCCGCCGCGGAGACGATCGAGCGGCTCGAAGCGGAGATGGCCGAGGTCGACGAGATCGTCGAGACGATCTCGGAGATCGCCGATCAGACGAACCTGCTCGCCTTGAACGCGTCAATCGAGGCCGCCCGCGCGGGCGAGGCCGGCTCCGGCTTCGCGGTCGTCGCCGAGGAGGTGAAGTCGCTCGCGGAGGAGACGCAGGAGTCCGCCGCCGAGGTGGAGTCGCTCATCGAAGGCCTCCGCGAGCGCACCGACGAGAGCGTCGACGAGATGGCCGCGATCCGAGACGGCGTCGACGACGGCGTCGACGTCGTCGAGGACGCCGAGGACGCGCTCGTCGAGGTCGCCGACCGCGTGAGCGAGGCCGACGACGGCGTCCAGGAGATCTCCAGTGCGATGGACGCGCAGGCGGCGTCGGTCAACGAGGTGACGGGCGGGGTCGACGAGCTCGCTGGCGTGAGCGAACAGACCACCGCCGAGGCGACGACCGTCGCCTCCGCCGCCGAGGAGCAGGCCGCCACGCTGAACGAGGTCTCCGAGCAGGCGCACGACCTCTACGAGCGCGCTCGCGACCTGCGGGAGATGACGGAGGAGTTCGAGGTCGACGCCGACGAGGTCACGGCGTCCGGCGCGACCGACGGAGCGGACGCGGCCGAGTCCGAGTTCTCCTTCGGGACCGGCGAGGACCCCGACTCGGCCGCCCCCGCCAGCACGGACGGCGGCATCGCCGACTCGGCGGGAGAGCCCGATTCGAACGCCGACGGGTCGGACGAGTCGGCGCCGCCGCTCGGCGAGTGAACGGTCGCGCAGAAGAGTGACCGTCGTCGTCCGCGACGGTGCGGTCCGCCGGTCGCGCCGCGGTCGGTGATTCCCTCGCGGTTCAGTCCGCCATCGTCTCGTGGCTGACGCCCCGGTCGTCCGGGAGCGGTGCCACGAACCGGTACGCCGCGTACAGGCCCAGCACCGCGATGCCCGCCAGCACGAACGCCGTGCGGATCTCCGGCGAGATCAGCGGTGTCGCGACCACGTCGCCCGCCTCGTTCGTTATCGAGACCGGGCTGTAGGGCTGTCCCGCGAGGATCTCGACGACCCCGAGGACGACGATGCCGAACAGCATCAGTCCCGCACTCAACGCCCGCGCCGCCGTATCGATGGTGTCAGTCATTTGTATTCACCTCTTAACCGAGCAGGTACCGCAGCTTGGGGCGTTGCTTGACGAACTCCGTCTGCTCGATGAGCGCGTCGAGGCCGTAGTACCGCCCGGCCGCGAGCACGATCACCGTCAGGAACATGAGCAGCCCCATCAGGTCGCTGTTGACGACGCCGTTGCCGAACCCGGCGTTGCCGACCCAGAACAGGACCATGAAGATGACCCCGCCGAACGCGGCGAACCGAGTCAGCGCCCCGGCCATCAACGCGAGGCCGATCAGCGTCTCGAAGAGGGGTACCCCGGGCTCGATGAACCACGCGAGGTTGTTCCCCATCCAGACCGGGATGCCACCGAGGGCGGTCCCGCTCATCTGTTGCATGTACGCCGAACCGTAGCTGTACGAGAAGCCGCTCTCGATGATTTTGGTGATCCCGGCGTGGAAGAACCACCAGCCGGTGACGACGCGCAGGAACGCGATCCAGTACGTCGCCCAGGGACCATCCAGCGCGAACTCGGTCTCGCCGACCAGCGGATTGCTCGATTGGTATGACATCGGTGTCACCTCACGGGTGTACGTTGGGTGGCTACGCATATAGGTCCCGAACAGCTTTCTTAGCGGCTGACAAGCGTTCTAGAGCGCTGGGAGCGGCCCGCAGTATCGTGGCCCTTTAAGTGTATTTTCGGCTCGACGGAGCGATCCGTTCCGTCAGAACACGGAACGCTTATGAAAGCCGTTCCGCCTACGTGTAGGTGCGTCATCAACCGACGCGGGCGCCGGTGGTCTAGTGGTAGGACCTGAGCCTTCCAAGCTCATGGCCCGGGTTCAAATCCCGGCCGGCGCACTATTCGGGCGCTTCGAGCCCTCATATCTCATTTTACGACCGCGAGTGGCACGAAAGTAGACACGCGAAAAACAAGCCGCTTGAACGAACCAAGCGCATAACCCGCCGCAGTATGGCGATTTCGTGTGTATAGAAGACAGACTCTGAGGCTCACGCGCTTGAGCGAACTATGGAACTCAAAGACGACACCACACAAACGGTCGAAAGCCCCGTTCCGCCCGTCGCACAGGACACTCAGGAAGCTCTCGAACAGTTCTCCCCGTTCACCGCCGAGGACTACGAAACCTACAAGCAGGACTTCATCGAGTGGCTTCTCACCCGAGGGAAGAACACGTACAAGCGAGAGGGCTACGCCGAACACACGACAAAGACGACCCACTACAAGGTTGACGAGGCGTACCGCTGGCTGTGGAATCGAAACGAGCAGTACACCAAGGAGTTCACTCCCGAGGACGCGACGGATCTACTGGAGTTCCTCGTCCGTAACACGACCCATCCCGAGACGTACGTCTACACCTTCGAGAAGTGTCTTCGTCGTCTGTTCAAGTTCCAGCGCGAGGAACTTCGGAAGGACGTTCCTGAGTGGGAACACGACATTCCGCTCGACTCGAACAACCACTCCTCGGACAAGGACAAGTTCTACCCCGAGGAGATGGCCGAACTCTACGAAACGTCTCTCTCTGAGTTCTCTATTCGGAACTACCGGAGCGTGAGTGTCGAGGAACGCGATCGAATCAAGCGATACCTCGCACAACGTCTGGAGAAACCCAAGGCGGAGATCGGGCCTGACGAATTTGCGGAAGCAAGCTCGTGGAAAGTTCCCTCGATCATTGCGGTGGTGGCCGACACCGGGCTTCGACCCATCGAGGTGGGGCGTGCGAAGATGGATTGGTTCGATCTCGATCACGGACGGATGCTCGTTCCGAAGGAGGAGTCCACGAAAAACGACGACGATTGGGAGTGCGCTCTCTCAAGCCGCTCGGCGAACGCACTTCGAAAGTGGAAGGCGGAGCGGTCAGCTCTCGATCTCTACGCAGGTCGGGACGCGATGTGGTTGACGCGAACCGGTAACGAGTACGGGTCGAGTACCCTGAATAGCATACTCCGGAAGCTAATGGAACGCTCCGATATTGACGAGGAAAGTCGCAAGCTGACGTGGTACTCTTTCCGACACGGTGCCGCCTCCATGTGGGCGGAGAAAGAAGGCATCTACGTAGCGAAAGAGCAGGTGCGTCACAAGAGCGTCAAGACGACGCTCCAATACACTCGTGGGTCGGTTGAAGCGGCGTCGAAGGCGGTCGATCGGATGTGGTGAACACGTGGTGAAACGCATCGAGGCGGGGTAGGTAGCGGAACGCCTCCCCTCGATGCGGTGGAACGCAGATCGAGAACTCTCACGTTGTAGTCCCGAACGTCGAATCTCCGAATGACTGCTGACCGCGCGCGAGAACCATAATCAAGCAGTCATATTCATGAACATGAGTATCCAGTCTTGAGATCAAAAATAATATACATGAACAACCAACAATAAAAGTAAAAACACCGTCATTTACTTATAAACCCCGGAGGGGGTATATTAACCCTTTACCATTAATACGCATGAAGGCGGCCGTCAAGGGCGACGACGGAGGAGGACTTGAGGACATACACAGTAACAGTAGTAGTGGTGAGACAGAGGTAGTTGTGTCCTCAGTTCGAACAGCGAGGTTCAACGCATCGAGGCGCTGTAGAAACACGTTCTCTCGAAGTAGACTGTTCGATGAGCAGTTCCGTCGAATCACGAACAAGTAGCTCAGACTGGAACAGAGAGTTCGAGCAGTAGCGAGAGAACAGAGCGAAGCCCACCCCTCGATGCGTTCGAACACAGAGCGAAAACGCGAGAGTGTAACGCGGCTACGGGTATCGCCAAATATCCTCGCAAGTACATTTCCCCGTTGGTGTTCCTTGACCGGACACCAGCGGGGCTTTTTGTCGTTAAATGATAGTTGACTACCACCCCATCGAACGCTCGTAACTCATCGTCCAGCTCAGAAGTATCCAGAGAGCGATGAAACAGTTGATGATGAAGATGAATGCATTCCAAGCTGTAATTGGCGGAATCCAAAGAGGAACAATTGTTTCAACATACATCTCTACGAATATAGGAAGTTGTTCTGTTCTTCGTGGTATTCCGGAGAAGACGTTCATCCAGATCAAAGCCATCTGGAGTAGCGTGGTAATCCCTCCGGCGATCGCGTACGCGTAGAGAATTTGCCTACTGAATAGACTCCCAATAAAGTAGTTTACACTCCGCTGGCGCATATCAGAGAGTTCCTCCGGTCAGTTTAGTTGCTACACCAGCCCAAAACGCTGTCCCGACGCCTGAAGCGATGAAAAGTTCGATTTCCATCTGATCAAGGAAGACGAGTTTGAGGAGTTGAACCACGAAGTAGAACGGGCCAAGTAGGAATACTACTGAGGGATCAGTCATTACTATCCACCACAATTTGGACAATTCCTTGATCCGACATTCTCTGCCGACTTTGCTTGATCAGCCAAGGGGTCTCGATGTACCTTCGGTGCATCTGCGTTTCGTACCAGTACCTATTGTTGTATAAATATCCAAGAAAGTTAATCTGAATTATTTTTTGCAGGCAGGCCTGCAAATCTCTTGGCGAGGGGCAAAAGCCTTGCAGAGGCACCTGCACATCCTAAATATAGATCTCAGATAATGTCACGACAACTCAAGTCACTTGAACAACAGTTCGATCGGGGTGATCAGGACACAAAACGAACAATCGGAGAGTACGTACATGACAATCCCGGAAGATGGGTTTCAAGAGAAGAACTCGTTGATGAGGTCGAAATTGATGAGAGCGGAGTGAGTCGCCATCTTGACCATCTCCATGATGAGGGCTATTTTCTCTCAAAGTCCTCTGATGACCAGAGGTTCGTACAATGGAATGGTAGGGGAGCTGGCGGAATTGAGTATTGGATTCGTCAGATCATTCCTCGACAAGCGCGGGCGGCAGGAAACGAAATAAGACCACTACTAACACTCGATTCCTTGGGAGGGGCATATGTTCCAACCTTCCTGTTCGGGGTATTCGTTATTCTCGGGTTTCTGTGTGGGATCTTTGCCGTAATTCTCTCACAAGCACCGGGCGACACCATCGCGGGAGTCACTATGGATCAGGTCGTTATTCTCGCCGGTCTATCTACAATCTTGGCTTCAACAGTCTTTGTGCTGATCCCGGTAGTCAAGCTCATTGAAGCGGGACTTGAGAAGCTTATACAATTTTTTTGTACGGCTTTCGAGTCAGACGACCGGGATTCGTAGTTTTGGAACGGAGATCACACGTTGAGCCCTCCTCGATGGAGAGAACTGTACCCGAATTTTCGGAAATTTGAGCTACGCAGATTCTGGTGGTCGGTAAGCACACCGGGTTAGCGCATCTACGGCACTACTCCGCTGATCGTGAAGTTCCGAACGAAACACCCTGCCACCTTCGACACGCCATTCTGAACGGAACGAGTCTCCCTCAGACCGAAGTTCAAGCAGTATTGTCTCCGAGTCTCTTTCCCACTCATACACGATCTCGTCGTCGGAGTACGTCTGTCGAGTGTACTGTGTTACAGTCTGATCTCCAATCGTGGGAAGTTCCAACTCCGAGAGAACGGCCAATTGAAAGCTCGAATAGATATGTTGGGCAGGAGGCTCTAATTCTCGAAGCACTCGCTTGAGGTCTGCTTTCGTGGTCACACCATCTTCAGTCAACTTACCAGCCGCAAGCTCACCCACACCGTGAATCTCTCGCAGATCAGATTTTGTCACGTTGGTGACTTTATCTCAGCCATTGTAGTTCTGTGGGTGTCTGGTAGATCGTCCCCAATCACTCCGCTTTTACCTAACCTTATTTACAGGAGATCACCGAGATAATATTCCTAAAATTACATATATTGTGATGATAGTTAACAAGCAGAATGGCACGTCTGACTTTGGGTGGGATTTTTGAGGCGACGATTGACCGAATCAGCCACTCGGGGAACGCGGTTATCGAAGGCGATTCAGACGGCACGTACGCACTCTTGAGATCTGGCTCATGGGAGGAAGGAGACACCGTTACGGTAAAGATCACGACGAAGAACGACAATTCCTACGTCGCCGTCCCGATGTACAAGGAAGCCGGCGCTAAAGCACCTCCGCTCCACCACGACGGGAAATCAGCCGGCCAAACGCGAAGCATGAACGATGCGTTCGACTCCATCGAAGACCGAGAGTTCGACCCGAAAACCCACGGTGCGCCTGAAGTACAATCGACACCCTCGGGAACGACTCCTCGGAAAAACGTTGACTCCGCTTCTGACTCAGATTCGGAGAAATCACTTCACGAGATCGCGCGGAATCTGGATCAACCCGTCTCGACGGAGGAACAGGACAGCGAATAATCTGAGCGTGTACCTCGAAATCTACGAGTCTCACAAGGTGGGCTACGTTTCACTTGATCCCTACGAATGGGAGTACGAAGGACGGTATCGTGAGGTAGTCGAACTTCTAGATTCGGAACCCACGTTCTACGCATCCGTTGTAGTTTAACGCTTCACGCCAGCGCTGTCCCTTGATTCGATATCGTTGAGACTACCTGTCACAGAAACCCGGTGGCTGCTGTGAGTTACCAACCACCGGATTCAGTGATTGTCAACCGGATCAAAAGAGCGTTTCCCTCTGATGAGTTGCGCGAGCGCGCTCGCGCAACGAATCTCATTCAACGAGAGCGTAAGTTCGACACTGTCGCGTTGTTCTACACCCTCTCACTGGGTTTTGCTGCTGGATCAGACCGCTCTATTCAGGCATTTCTC
>NZ_SGUC01000035.1 GCF_005435165.1 Halorubrum sp. GN11_10-6_MGM
GCGACGCTCCGAGACGAACGTCTTGATAGGGAACATCGTTCGTCGGGTGACGCGGCCGCGTCACCCTTGCCTGCTGTGACTTCCAGCTACTGCTGAGAACTGACCAACAATCCTCTACCCAAGAGCGATACATGACTTCGGATCGGCAGGGAACGTCTCCAAGACCACAGCCGATCATTTATAAATAGACGACAGTGGCTCGGCGGTGACCACCGCCAAAGCCCCAGCCGTGAGACCGCAGTACGCTCGTTGCGCGCTTCAATCGCTCACTCCGTTCGCTCCTTCCAGTGCTTACGTCGCCTACTGCGGTCTCACGGCTGCCCCTTTGCGTCCCACCCCGCACCGCTCCGCACAGCACCTCACACCTCCCCAGCCTCGTCGCTCGCTGCTCGCGGCTTCGCCGCTCGCGTCGAGGTGCTCGCCTCGCTCGCACCTCGCACCGCTCGCGACTCCCTCGCGCGTGCGACTCGCAGCCTGACGGCTGCTCGTCGGCACGCGCCACCGCGCCCTCCTTTATTTAAAAGAAGCGTCGCTCGCCTACCAGTCCGGCCCGAAGTCGGGGTTGAGCTGGCGGTCGGTGCGGCCGAGGTCGTCGATCGCCTCGACGTCCTCGTCGTCGAGTTCCAGGTCGAGGCTGGCGAGGTTGTCGCGGATGTGGTCGATCCCGGTCGCCTTCGGGATGGCGGTGACGCCGGACTCGCGGAGCCACGCGAGGCTGACCTGCGCCGCGCTGACGCCGTGCTTCTCCGCGATCTCGGCTATCGCCGGGTCGTCGAGGATCTCGCCGCGGGCGAGCGGCGAGTAGGCGACGAGTTCGACGCCGTTCGCGTCGGCGTACTCTCGCAGCTCCTCCTGCCGGAGCAGCGGGTGCATCTCGACCTGGTTCGCGAACGGCGCCTCGCCGAGCGCGTCCGTCGCGGCGTCGAGGTGTTCCGGCTCGAAGTTCGAGACGCCGATCCGGTCGACGAGGCCGTCGTCGCGCAGCTCGGCGAACGCCGGCAGCGTCTCCTCGGACTCGTACTCCCCGGCCGGCCAGTGGACGTAGAGGAGATCGACCGAGTCGACGCCGAGCTTGTCGAGGCTCTTGCGGGTCGAGGAGGCGACGTCCGCGGGCGCGAGGTTGTCGATCCACACCTTCGTCGCGAGGAAGACGTCCTCGCGGTCGACGTCGCTTTTCGCGATCCCCTCGCCGACGGCCGCCTCGTTGCCGTAGATCTGCGCGGTGTCGACGTGGCGGTAACCGGCGTCGAGCGCGTTGGCTACCGATTCGGTACACTGCGCCGGCTCGTCGTTCTCCCACGTCCCGATCCCGAGGACGGGCATCCCGTTCCGGGTCGGCGTCGCGGGCTGCTGCTGTTGGTCTGTCATCGCCCGTGTGTACTCGGCTGAGCCGAAAGTCGCTTGCGGTAGGGGCGGGCGCGACCGGGTCGCGGACGGGCGACTCAGTCGTCCGACAGCAGCGCCCGCGAGGAGTTCGTCACCACGAGCAGGCTCGACGCGCCCATCGCCACGGCGGCGAAAAGCGGGTTGAGGAGGCCGGTCGCCGCGAGCGGGATAGCGACCGCGTTGTAGCAGAACGCCCAGCCGATGTTCCCCTTCACGCGCCGCCCGGCCGCCCGAGCGAGCTCGAAGACGGTCGCCACGGAGCCGAGCTCGTCGTCGACGATCGCCACGTCGGCGGCGTCGGCCGCCATCGCGGTGCCGCCGCCGAGCGCGATCCCGAGGTCGGCCGCGGCGAGCGCCGGCGCGTCGTTCGTTCCGTCGCCGACCATCACCGTGACGCCCCGCTCTTTCAGCCGCCCGACCGCCTCCGCCTTCCCCTCCGGCGGCACGCCGGCGAAGACGGACGAGACGGCGTCGTGGTCGGCGAACACCGTCGCCGCGCGCTCGTCGTCACCGGTGAGGACGATCACCTCGACGCCCGACTCGTCGAGCGCCGTCACCGTCTCCTCCCACCCCTCGCGCAGCTCGTCGCCGACGACGACGAACCCCTCGGCGGCGCCGTCGCGGCCGACCGCGACCGGGACGCGCCCCACGTCGCGCGCGCTGGCGACCGCCTCGCGGATCTCGTCGGGGACGGTCCAGCCGCGCTCGTCGAACAGGTCGGGGTGACCGACGACGACCTCGACGCCGTCGACGACGCCGACGACGCCGCGGGCGTGGCTCTCGAAGGAGTCGACCGCGGGCGCGTCGCCGTCGTCTGCGGGCGCGTCGACCGCCTCCGCACCGCCGTCGGCGACCGCCGGCGTCGCGCCGTCGCGGTTCGACTCGTCGAGAGCGGCGCCCTCGCCGTCGAGGCCCGCCCGCGCCGCCGCGACCGCCTGCCCGACCGGGTGCGCCGACCGCGATTCGAGCGCGGCCGCGAGCCGGAGCAGGTCGTCGTCGACCGCGCGGTCGACCAGCCGCATCTCGCCGGTGGTCAGGGTCCCGGTCTTGTCGAAGACGACCGTGTCGGCGTCGCGGATCCGCTCGAAGACGGTGTCGTCGAAGACGACGATGTTGCGTTCGAGCGCGTCGCGGATCCCGGCGGCGACCGCGAGCGGCGTTGCCAGCCCGAGCGCGCACGGACACGAGACGATCAGCACGGTCAGCCCGACGAGCATCGCGTCGGTCGGAGTCCCGCCGAGCGCGAGCGACGCCCCCGCGGCGACGGCCGCGATGACGAGGACCGCCGGGACGAAGACGGTCGCGAGCCGGTCCGCGAGCTTCTGGACGCCGTGGTTCCCGCTCTGGAGGTCGTAGACGAGCTCCGCGACGCGGTCGAGGCTGGACGTGGCGTCCGGCCCCACCGCGACGGTCAGGGATCCGTCCGTCACGACGGAGCCGCCGACGACCGCGTCGCCGGCGACCTTCCTGACCGGCAGCGACTCGCCGGTGACGACCGACTCGTCGACCGCGGCGTCGCCGTCGACCGCCTCGCCGTCGACCGCGATTCGCTCGCCCGCACGCACGAGCAGTCGGTCGCCGGCTTCGAGCGCGGCGACCGCGACCGTCTCCGTCTCGCCGTCCGCGGTCAGCCGACGCGCGTCGTCGATCTGGACCGCCGTGACCTCGGAGAGGAGTTCCGTCGCGCGGTCTTTCACCGAGTCCTCGTAGTGGTTGCCGACCGTGACGATGACGACGATCGCGACCGTCACGTCGTAGTATATCGAGGGCGACTCGACGAAGATCACCGCGAGCGTGCTGTAGAGGTAGGCGCTCACCGCTGCGATGGCGACGAGGAGGTCCATGTTCGGCGAGCGCGTCTTCGCGCTGACGTACGCGCCCCGCAGTATCGGCTTTCCGGTGAAAAAGAGGACGATGGTGGTCAACACGCCGATGACGATGAAGAAGTACGTGCCGGAGGTGGAGGCCATCGCCTCGTTGAGGTACGCCAGCGTGCGCTCGTTGTAGAACGGGAACGCGAAGTACGTCGGGTAGATGAGGACGATGTACTGCAGCATGACGGCCATCCCGACGAGGACGCCGGCCGCGAGCCGCGCCGTCGCCATGTTGTTCGCCTGTCGGCGCGAGAAGGCGTCGTCGCGGGCGTACGCGCTGTATCCGAGCCCGCTAACGGTCTCCGTGAGGTCGTCGATCGTGACGGCGTCGGGGTCGTGGTCGATTCGCACGGTGTCGGTGACGTAGCTCGCGCTCGCGCCGCTGACGCCGTCGGCGTCGGTCGCGACCGTCTCGATGAACGCCTCGCAGGTCGCGCAGTGCATCCCGTCGACCTCGAGGAACGTCGCCTCGTGGCCGTCGGGGACGTCGCGGTCGCCGCCCGCGGAGCCGCCCGCGTCGTCGCCGTCCCCGGATTCCCGCCGACGCTCGCGGACGGCGTCGGCGTCCACGTCGACGTCGCCGAGGGCGCCGTACACGTCCCGGCAGCCGGTACAGCAGAAGCGGTTGCCGTCGCCGTCGGTGACGTCGACGCCCTCGGTCGGGAGCTCGCAGAGGGTACAGGCGCCGGGGTCGCCGTCTGGGCCCGCAGGGGCGTCGCTCGCGCTCATCTCACATCCCCCCCCCATGCCGGCGTCGAGCGGGTTCCAGAACGGCAGCCGCGGGTGCGGCACGTGAATCCCGACGGACATCAGCCCGTGGGCGAACAGCACGTAGCCGAGCGCGACGAACGCGACGCCCAGCAGCCGGTGGACCCGGCGGCGCTGGACGGGGTCGACGCTCTCGATCAGCGTCCCGTAGGCGAAGACGGCGGGGATCGTCCCCAGCCCGAGTGCGCCCAGCGCGACGCCGCCCGCGACCGCGGAGCCGCTCGCGAAGGCGTACAGGTACGCCGGGTAGAGGATCGGACAGGGGAGCAGCCCGTGGACCGCGCCGAGCGCGACGATCCCCGGACCGTTCGCGAGCCGGTCGACGTGCCCGGTGAGCCACCCGGTGACGCGGTCGAGCCCTGGGAGGTGGACCCCGCCGGTCGCGCCGCCGAGGAGGTAGCGGACGCCGACGGCGATCACGGCCGCGCCGACGAGGAGCCCGACCCCGCCGCGGACGGCTTCCGCGGTGCCGGTCAGGGTCGCCGTGGTGACGAACACCGCGCCGCCGAGCGCGCCGAGGAGGGTTCCGATCGTCGCGTAGCTCGCCGCGCGGCCGAGGTTGAACAGCGCGTGCTGGCGGACCTCGTAGGTGGTCAGGTGCCCCTCGCGGCCGGTCGTCGCGTCCGAGGCGCGCGCGGCGCCCGTCCCGCCGCCGTCGGCCCGCCCGCCGTCGGCGTCCATCCGGCTCGCGTAGACGGTGACGAGCGGGCCGCACATCCCGATACAGTGGGCGCCGCCGAGCAGCCCGATGGCGAGGAACAGCAGCACGTCGGTCCCGAGCAGCGGCGAGAGGGCCACGTCGATCACTCCTCCACGACAACGGTGCCGAACATGCCGCCCTCGCGGTGGGGGATACAGACGTACTCGTAGGCGCCGGGGACCGTGAACGTGTGCTCGAAGCGGTCGCCGCTCTCCAAGATACCTCCGAAGTCGGCGTTCCACGCCGCCTCGGCGGACGCGTAGTCGTCGAAGCCGCCCGAGGCGAAGAACTCGGCGCCGTCCGGGATCCCGCTCTCCGTCGCGGTGACGGTGTGCGCCCGCGCGCTCGTGTTCTCCCAGACGACGGTCTCTCCGACCGAGACCGTTATCTCCCGCGGCTGGTACGCGGAGGCGAGCATCCCGACGTCGCGGTCCGACTCGCCGCCGACGCCCGCGCAGCCGGCGAAAGCGACCGCGGCCGCCGCGCTCCCGACGGCGCCCGACCGCCGGAGGAACCGTCTGCGATACATACCCCATCTGGGGGCCTGAACGGTTTCAATACCGCGGTCGACCCCGCCGCGTGGGAACGGATTTCCCGTGGCCCGCGAACGCGACCACTCCCGAACGCGACCGCCCCGGACAGCGCCGGTGCGACCTCGTCGGGCTCGCGGACGGCGAGAGCCGAGCCGGACGCGGTCGGGCGCGGTCGGCGCTGCGCGGAGGGGCGTGGGGACCGCCCGTCCACGCGCAAACGGAACCGAACAGATAGCGAAGATACGGACCGAGATCGAAACAATCAGACCTTACCAGTCAGGTTCGTGTGTTTACTCAAGACAACGCCTGTTTTCTGATGTCGCATGATCGAAACAGCAGCGGTAGACGCGCTCGCAAGCGGAACAGTCCCGCTCGAAATGACCCAGACCCAGATCTTCGAGGCGGTTCAGAGCGACGCGCTCCTCGCCTCGTCGCTCTGGATCAACATCGCCCTCGCCGGCCTCTCGATCCTCCTGTTCGTGTACATGGGCCGAAACGTGGAGGACCCGCGCGCACAGCTGATCTTCGTCGCCACGCTGATGGTACCGCTGGTGTCCATCTCCAGCTACACCGGGCTCGTCTCCGGGCTCACCGTGAGCTTCCTCGAAATGCCGGCCGGGCACGCGCTGGCCGGCCAAGAGGTGCTCACCCCGTGGGGCCGGTACCTCACGTGGGCGCTGTCGACGCCGATGATCCTCGTCGCGCTCGGGCTGCTCGCCGGCTCGAACCTGACGAAGCTGTTCACCGCGGTCGTGGCTGACATCGGGATGTGCGTCACCGGCCTCGCCGCCGCGCTGACCACGTCCTCGTACCTGCTGCGGTGGGTCTGGTACGTGATCAGCTGCGCGTTCTTCGTCGTCGTCCTCTACATCCTGCTCGCGGAGTGGGCCGAGGACGCCGAGATCGCCGGCACCGCGGACATCTTCAACACGCTGAAGGTGCTCACCGTGGTCCTCTGGCTCGGCTACCCGATCTTCTGGGCGCTCGGCGCCGAGGGGTTCGCGGTGCTCGACGTCGCCGTCACCTCGTGGGCGTACAGCGGGATGGACATCGTCGCGAAGTACCTCTTCGCGTTCCTCCTGCTGCGCTGGGTCGTGAACAACGAGCGGGCGGTCGCCTCCATGGCGTCCGGTCTCGGCTCGGTCTCGGGCGGCGACGCGGCGCCCGCGGACGACTGACGGCGCGGTCGGTCGTCTACCCCCCGCTTTGCTGACCGACGACGAGCCAGCGGGCCCGGGGGCCGAGAGCAAAGCGCTAAACCCGCGGCGGGGGTGAAACGACACATGAAACAGGCGATCGTCGCGCGGGCGGACATCGGGATGGGCGAGGGGAAACTCGCCGCGCAGGTCGCGCACGCGTCGCTGTCGGCGTACCAGGACGCGAGCGATCGAGCGCGAAAGAAGTGGCAGGGCGAGGGCCAGAAGAAGGTGGTGCTGAAGGGGAACTCCGAGAGCCAGCTGTTCGAGCTGGCCGACAAGGCGGACAAGGAGGGGCTCCCGTACGCCATCGTCCGGGACGCGGGCCACACGCAGTTGGAGCCGGGGACCGTCACCGCGCTCGCGGTCGGCCCCGCTCGCGACGAGAGCGTCGACCGCGTGACCGGCGACCTCTCGCTGTACTGAATGGCCTCCGAACGCACCCTCCGCGAGGCGCATCCGACCGAGCGCGCGGTCGGCATCGAACACTACGTCAGCGGCGCCGACGGGATCGGCGGGCGGCTCCGCGAGTCGCCTGAGGACTTCCGCGTCCGCGAGCTGGAGGCGTTCGACGCGGAGCCGCTCGATTCGGACCCCGGGAGCTACCCCGAACTCGTCGTCCGGGCGACGCTCCGCGACTGGGACACGAACGACTTCGCGCGCCGGCTCTCGGACGCGCTCGGAATCAGTCGCGAGCGGGTCTCGTGGGCCGGGACGAAGGACAAGCGCGCCGTCACCACGCAGCTGTTCACGGTCCGCGGGGTCGAGGCGGAGGACCTCCCCGAGATCCACGGCGCCGAGATCGAGGCGCTCGGCCGGGCGGGACGGAGTCTCTCGTTCGGCGACCTCGCCGGGAACGCCTTCGAGATTCGCGTCGCGGACGCGGTCGACGGCGCCTCCGAGCGCGTCGCCGAGACGGTGCGGGACCTGCGGGCGTTCGCGGGCGACGCGGAGGCGGAGAGCGCTCCGTCCGACGCGAGGGATCTGTCGGCGGAGGCGACCGTCGGCGTCCCGAACTACTTCGGCCAGCAGCGGTTCGGGAGCCGGCGACCCGTCACCCACCTCGTCGGGCTGGCGATCGCCCGGAACGACCCCCGCGAGGCGGTCCGGCTGTACGCCGGCAACCCGGCCGAGACGGAGCCCGACGACACCCGGGCCGCGCGCGACCGGGTGGACGCCGCCTTCGGCGCGGGCGAGGGTCCCGAGTCCGACGGCGCGGACCGCGCCGACGCCGACGGCGACTGGGTCGCCTGCCTCGACGCGATCCCCGGGAAGCTCCGGTTCGAGCGCTCGATGGTCCACCGGCTCGCCGACCGCGGCGTCGCCCCCGACGCGCCGCCGGACGACGGGGACTGGTGGCACGCGCTGGAAGCCGTCCCCTCGAACCTCCAGCGGCTGTTCGTCAACGCCGCGCAGTCGTTCCTGTTCAACCGGATCGTGAGCGAGCGGCTCCGTCGGGGGCTCCCGTTCGACCGCCCCGTCGCCGGCGACGTGGTGTGTTTCGCGGACGGCGACGCGCCCGCGGGGCTGTACGCGCCCGACACCGACCGGCTCCAGCGGGTCGACGCCGACCGGGTCGACGTGGTCTCGCGGCACTGCGAGCGCGGGCGGGCGTTCGTCACCGCGCCGCTCGTCGGTACGGAGACGGAGCTCGGCGACGGCGAGCCGGGCGAGATCGAACGGGAGGTCCTCGCCGACGCCGAGATCGAACCGGGCGATTTCGACCTCCCCGGCGAGTTCGACTCCCGCGGGACCCGGCGGGCGATCCTCCTGCGAACCGACCTCGACGTCTCGTTCGCGGGCGGTGACCCCCGGTTCGCGTTCGCGCTCCCGAGCGGCTCGTACGCGACCGTACTGCTCCGCGAGTTCACGAAACGCGGCCCGCTCGACCTCTGATCGATCCGCGTCTCTGGATCGAAACTAGAACGTAGCGGTCGAAAACACCACGATACTGCGACCCGTTCCGAGCCGCTTTTGTGCGACAGCCCTCAATCGGAGCCATGACCCGGATCGTCGTCATCGACCTCCACGGCCAGTTCACGCACCTCGAACGGCGGGCGCTCCGCGACCTCGGCGTCGACACCGAGATCGTCTCGGCGGAGACGCCGGCCGACGAGGTCGACGCGGACGGGGTCGTCCTCTCGGGCGGCCCGGACATGGACCGCGTCGGCAACGCGCCGGAGTACCTCGACCGCGACGTTCCCGTGCTCGGGATCTGTCTCGGGATGCAGCTGATCGCCAGCGAGCTCGACGGCGCGGTGGGCGAGGGCGACTACGGCGGCTACGCCGACGTCGACGTCGAGATCGTCGACGAGGCAGACCGGCTGGTCGGCTCGCTCGCGCCCGAGACGCGCGTCTGGGCCTCCCACGCCGACGAGGTGACGGCGCTCCCGGACGGGTTCGCCCGCACCGCGACCTCCGACGTCTGCGGCATCGAGGCGATGTCGAACCCGGACGCGGGGCTGTACGGCGTCCAGTGGCACCCGGAGGTCGCCCACACCGAGCGCGGCGAGGAGGTCTTCGAGAACTTCGTCGCGATCTGCGAGTCGGCCTGAGAGGGCGGTCGATTTCTTCCCGCCCGACCGGTGGGTCACTCGCCGATGTGCGCCGTCAACACCGGGAGCTCGCTGTGTCGCACGACTCGCTCGGCGACCGACCCCGCGGTGACGAAGCGCCCGATACCGGTCCGGCCGTGGGTCCCCATCACGATCAGGTCGACCCCGTAGTCGGCCGCGGCGTCGATTATCTCCTCGTCCGGGCGGCCGCGGCGGAGGTGTTTCTCGGTCTCGACGTCCCGCGCCGCGGCCGCCTCGGCGACCGCGTCGAGCGCGCGCTCGCCCCGTTCCTCCTCGCGTTCGACGACCACGTCCCACTCGTCGGCGCCGGCGATACCCTCGTCGACGACGAACAGCGCGTGGATCCGGGCGCCCGTCAGCGCGGCGAGGTCGCAGGCCTGCTCGATCGCGGCGGCGCTCCCGGCGCTCCCGTCGGTCGGACACAGGATCGCGTCGTACATATCGGCCCGACCCACGGTCCGACCGCTGATAAACGGTGCCCCGCAGATCGTGCGCTAACGCGGAAGCGAGCCGCTCTCCGCGTTCATCGGTGCCGATCGAAAAGGCCGCCCGCCTACGCCGCGAACAGCTCGTCGACCGCCTCGCCCGCGGTCTCGACCGCCTCCTGTGCGACCGCCTCGGGGTCGGCGTCGGCGTCGTCGGGCGCGTTGAGGTAGACGTCGACGTCGAGGACGCCCTCCTCGAACGTGACGGTGACGTCCAAGTCCGTGACCGTCGATTGGTCGTAGTGTTTGAACACGATCCCCTCGGCCGCCTCCGCGGCGGTGCGAACGACTTCGTCGTCGCTCGGCTCCGAGGCGTCGTCGGCGTCGTCGGTCACGGCCTTACGCGCCGCCGGCGCCCGGGCCGCCCGGTCCCATCGGGCCGCCGCCGCCGGCGCCGCCCTGGAGCATCTGCTGGAGCTCGCTCTGGAGGTCGTCGAACTGCTCTTCGACGCGCTCCTCCTGCTTTTCGAGCTGCTCGACGCGGACTTCGAGCGAGTCGACCTTGTTCTCGAGGTCGTCGTAGGCGGACTCGTAGTCCGTCTCGACGAGGACCTCGCCGATCTCGCGGTACATCCCCGCGTCCTCGTCGACGTCTTCGAGGGCGTCGAGGGCGGTCTTCGACTCGTTCAAGGCGGACTGCGCCTGCTCCTTCTGCTCGGCGACCTGCTGTGCGGTCTCCTGAAGCTCCTGTAGTTCCTCGATCTTCTCCTGTGCCTCGGGCGGCATGTTCCCTTGCATGGGCGGACCGAGGCGGCCCGGACGGAAAAACCCACTACATCTACCTCGTCCGGTCAGGTCGGCAATAGGAGGGGATTCGGGGACGCTCGCGTCGGTTTAGCCGTCCAACGCGCCGACGCGCTCGGCGACCGCGACCAGCCGCGACCAGCTGTTGACGCCGGCGCGCAGCGCCACGAGATCGTCTGCGGCCACGCGGACGCGGACCGCGTCGCCCTCGCGGTCGACGGCCGCGGTCGAGCGGGCGTCGTCGATCTCGCCGACCTCGGGGCCGAGCGCGTCGGCCACGATCCGGGCGCGCCGCTCGGTGTCATAGGTGACGGAGAAGACCGTCTCGTGTGCGCGCGTCGTCGTCACGGTCCCGAAGAAGTGGAGACGGCGTTACTCGACGGTGACTTCCTTGATGCCGCCGCCGCGCTCTTTCAGGAGGACGCGGTGGCCGCAGTACGGGCAGCGCACGCCGCCGTACTCGTCGAGGGTGACGTCGCGCTTACAGCGGGAGCACTTGTAGCTCATGTCCTATTCCTCGTCGGCGAGCGCGGCGCGGATGGAGCGGCGGACGGTGCGACCGCCGGGCGTCTCGGGGCGGTACGCGCCGCCCGTGAACGTCTCGCCGGTCTCTTCGTTGACCCAGATGCCGGTGCCTTTGCGCGTGACGTCGTCGCCGTCGACGGTCGCGTTGCGCATCTCCTCTTCGATGTCCTGGACCCGCTTGCGGGAGACCCGGCCGTAGCGGGCGCCGAATCGGCCCGCGCTCCCGGTGCTTCGTGCCTTGTCCTCAGCCATAGTGAGTCCGTGTACCGCCAGCGCGGGTAAAAAGGCTACGAGTTGGGGGCGGTCGGGAACGTCCGCGGCGACGAGGGCAGACAAATCGAAACGAGGGCAGACAAATCGAATGCGGTGGCGCGTGCCTCCGAGGCCGCATCGCGGCCGAGGAGCACGCGCGAGGGAGTCGCTGGCGGCATCAGCCGCCAGCGACGAGGCTGGGGAGGCGTGAGGTGCGGTCGCGGTGCGGAGCGGGGCGGGACTCGAAGGGGCAGTCGGGAGGCGGGCGCAGGCGATGTAAGCACCGCAGCGAAGGAGCGCTAGCGACTGAGCGAGGAGCGTAGCGAGCGTGCGCCCGCCTCCCGACTGGGGCTTCGGCGGTGTTCGTGTCGATCGGTCGTTTATAGACGGAACCGAGGCAGTACAGCCGAGCAACTGGGGCTTCGGACGGGGCGACCCCGTCCTCCCGCCACCATTTATAAACACGTTCGGTCCCGACCGCAACGCCTTTTACAACCAAGTAGTATTACCAAGTTGTATGGACGGATTCAACGGCTTCGCGGACGTGAGCGAGACCGACGTAACGAGGGCCATCGGAAACGAGTGGACCGACGGCTTCCTGGACTTCACCGACTCCGAGGTCATCGTCCTCGGCGGCGGCCCCTCGGGGCTGATGGCCGCGAAGGAGTTGGCCGAGCGCGGCGTGAAGGTGATGATAGTCGAGAAGAACAACTACCTCGGCGGCGGCTTCTGGCTCGGCGGGTTCCTGATGAACACGGTGACGGTCCGCGACCCCGCCCAGGAGATCCTCGACGACCTCGACGTCGACTACGAGCCGGTCGAGGACGTCGACGGGCTCTACACGGCCCCGGGGCCGGAGGCCTGTTCCGGGCTGATCAAGGCGGCCTGCGACGCCGGCGCGCGCGTCCAGAACATGACGGAGTTCACCGACCTCGTCGTGCGCGAGGACCACGAGGTCGGCGGGATCGTGATGAACTGGACGCCGGTCCACGCGCTCCCCCGCGAGATCACCTGCGTCGACCCGATCGCGGTCGAGTCCGACCTCGTCATCGACGCGACCGGCCACGACGCCGTCGCGATCAGCAAGCTCGACGAGCGCGGCGTCCTGTCGGCGCCCGGCATCGAGCACGCGAAGGAGCACAACACCGGGATGGACCAGACCGACGACGGCGAGTACGGCGCGCCCGGCCACGACTCGCCCGGCCACGACTCGATGTGGGTCGGCGAGAGCGAGGACGCCGTCGTCGAGCACACCGGCGTCGTCCACGACGGCCTGATCGCCTCCGGGATGGCGGTCGCGACCGCGCACGGTCTCCCGCGGATGGGGCCGACGTTCGGCGCGATGTTGGTGTCGGGGAAGCGCGCCGCGCAGGCCGCGCTCGACGAGCTAGAGGTCGACGCGCCCGAGGTGGAGCTGTCGGTCGGGGGTGCGGCCGCGCCGGCGGACGACTAATAAACCACGCTGACGCTCCGGCGGCGGCTCCCTCCAACGCCCGCGGCGTACAATTATAAATCGTCGACTGCGGATCGACGGCGAACCGCTCCGAAGCCCCAGCCGCGAGGGCTCGCGCGGCTTGTTGCGGTCCTCGTCGCTCGCTTCGCTCGCTCCTGCGGTCCTTACTGCGCCGTGCTTCGCCCTCGCGACTGCCCCTTCGAGTCCCGCCCCGCTCCGCACCGCACCGCAACCGCACCTCACGCCTCCCCAGCCTCGTCGGTCGCCGCCGCTTCGCTCGGCGACCGACTCCCTCGCGCGGCGCTGCTTCGCGGCCGCCGGTGGCGGCCGCTCGCAGGCGCGCGCCGCCGCACCGCGTCGTTCACTTATAATTCTCGCCGCGTCTCCACGCGCGACCGGCTCTGTGCCGCCGTCCCTCACGAACGTTTACTCGGGAGCGACGCAACCGTGTGCCTTTTTCCGCCGCTGCGCCGAACTCGGCGGTATGCGAAACGCCAAGATCGTCTGTACGATCGGTCCCGCCTCGGACGACCGGGACACGATCCGCGGCCTCGCCGACGCGGGGATGTCCGTCGTCCGACTCAACGCCAGCCACGGGACGACCGACCACCGGGAGACGGTGATCGAGCGCGCCCGCGCCGTCGACGACGAGATCGACGACCCGCTCGCGGTGATGGTCGACCTGAAGGGCCCCGAGGTCCGCACCGCCGAGATCGACGAGCCGATTTCGCTCGCGAAGGGCTCGGAAGTGGTCTTCGAAGAGGGCGACGACGCGACCCCCGAGCGCGTCGGGCTCACCCACTCGATCGGCGCCGCCGAGCCGGGCGACACGGTCCTCCTCGACGACGGCCGGATCGAGTGCCGCGTCGAGCGCGTCGACGGCGAGTCCGTCGTCGCGACCGTCGTCTCCGGCGGAACACTCGGCTCCCGCAAGGGCGTGAACCTCCCGGGCGTCGCGATCGACGTCGATCTGATCACCCCCGAGGACGAGGCCGAACTCGACCTCGCGGCCCGGACGAACGCCGACTTCGTCGCCGCCTCGTTCGTGCGTGACGCCGACGACGTCTACCGGATCGCCGACGAACTGGAGGCCCGCGGCGGCGACGACATCCCGATCGTCGCGAAGATCGAGCGCGCCGGCGCGGTCGAGAACCTGGAGGGGATCGTCGACGCCGCCGACGGCGTGATGGTCGCCCGCGGCGACCTCGGCGTCGAGTGCCCGCTGGAGGACGTGCCCGTGATCCAGAAGCGGATCATCCGGACCTGCGTCAACGAGGGCGTCCCCGTCATCACCGCGACGGAGATGCTCGACTCGATGGTCTCCTCGCGGCGCCCGACCCGCGCCGAGGCCTCCGACGTGGCCAACGCCGTGCTGGACGGCACCGACGCCGTCATGCTCTCGGGCGAGACCGCGGTCGGCGAGGACCCTGTCAACGTCGTCGAGACGATGGACCGCATCGTCAGACAGGTCGAGGCGAGCGACGAGTACGCCGAGACCCGCGAGCAGCGCGTCCCGACCGCCGACGAGGGGTCGCGGACCGAGGCGCTCGCGCGCTCCGCGCGCTACCTCGCGCGCGACATCGGCGCGTCGACGGTCGTCGCCGTCTCGGAGTCCGGCTTCACCGCGCGCAAGACGGCCATGTTCCGCCCGGGCGTGCCGGTCGTCGCGACGACGCCGAACGACCGCGTCCGCCGCCAGCTCGCGCTCTCGTGGGGCGTCCGCCCCGTGCTGACCGAGTACGCGGACGACATGGAGGGAATCTTAGACAACGCGGTCGACGCCGCGCTCGACCGGGGCGGCGCCAAATCCGGTGACACCCTCGTGGTCCTCTCGGGGATGCTCACCGAGTTCGAGGGGACGAGCACGACGAACACGCTGAAGGTCCACGTCGCGGCCGAGACGGTCGTGACCGGCAAGGGGGTCGTCGCCGGCCGCGTCGCCGCGCCCGTCCACCGCACCGAGGACGGCGACCTCGACGCCCTGCCGGACGGCTCCGTCGTCGCGCTCGGCGCCGACTTCGACGGGGAGTTCTCCGGCGACCTCGACCGGATCGTCGGGGTCGTCGACGCCCGCGAGGGGATGACCGGCTACCCGGCCGTCGTCGCCCGCGAGCTCGGCGTCCCGATGGTCTCCGGCGCCGATCTGCCCGACTCGGTCGCGGACGGGACCACCGTCACCCTCGACGGCGAGCGCGGCGTCGTCTACGACGGCGACGTCCTTCGGGCCGCCCGCGAGCGGTAAAGCGGACTCACCGGGGGCGTCGCGGCGGACTCCTCGCGAGCGGCGCGCGCACTCGTCGGCCTCGCGCGCCGTTCGCGCCCGCGCCCGCCAGCCATTTATTACGGAGTCGCGTACGTGCGTCCATGAGCGACGAATCCGGCGACGACGCCCGCGAGGGGGAGCCGGCCGGCTCTCCGGAGTCGACCGAGTTCGGCGACAGGAGCCGGGCCAACGACGCCGGCGACGAGAGCGCGGACGACGGACGCGAGTGGCGCTTCTCGGTCGACGAGGTGGGGCCGGACGGCGTCACCGAGGACACGGCCACGCCGACGGACGAGCCGATCGAGCCGGGCGATGTCACCCTTGAACACGCGGCCTTCGTCGTCCTCGGCGTCGCGCTCACCGTCGGCGTCCTCCTGCTCGGGTTCTGAGGCCGGAGGCCGGCCGCGCGCACGACCACTTATCAGGCCGCGGCCGTAGGACCGAACATGAACGCGCTCGCACAGTCCGGGCTCCTCTCGCCGGACACCCTCCCCCTCCTGCTGTTGACCGCGGGGCTGCTGCTCTCGATGGCGGAGGCGCTCGCGCCCGGAGCGAACTTCATCGTCGTCGGCATCGCGCTCATCGGCGCGGGGCTCGGCGGGCTCCTCCTCTCGCCGCTCGTCGCCGGCGCCGGGCTGGTCGCCGTCATGGCCCTCCTCACGCTCGGCTTCGGCGCCGCGGCCTTCTACGGCTACCACGAGTTTGACCTCTACGGCGGGAAGGGCCAACAACAGACCAGCGACAGCGACTCGCTGAAGGGGAAGACGGGGACCGTCACGGAGCGCGTGACGCCCACCGGCGGCGAGGTGAAACTCGCCGGCGGCGGCTTCAACCCCCACTACTCCGCCCGGTCGATCGAGGGGACGATCGACGAGGGCGAGGAGGTGATGGTGGTCGACCCCGGCGGCGGCAACGTCGTCACCGTCGAGTCGATGGGGTACGTCGAGGACGACATCGACCGGGAACTGGCCGCCGACCGCGCTCGGAAGGCCGCGGCGAGTGAGGTCGAAGAGGAGGCCTCGACGGAACCGGACGAGTCCGACCCGGAGACCGAACTGGAACGGGAGTGAAGCCGGCAGGATCGAGCGAAAAGACACTTATTTTCGGCAGAGAATGGCCGAATTGTGTCTACCCCGCTCGCCGCCCTCACCCGTCCGCTCGGTGCGCTGATCGACCGCGTTCGCGGCGCATTCCGCGATCGCGACGCCGCCACGGTCGCGATCGCGATGCTCGTGCTCGTCACGATCGGAACCAGCGTCGGTATCCTCGCGCTCGGCGCCGTCTTCGACGCGACCGTCGACCAGCAGGTCACCGTCGACAACCCGGATCGTCCGCCGGAGTCGGCCTGCGAGACGTTCGGCGACGACTCCGACTCCGTGTTCGCCGAAGAGTGCGACGAGCCGGCGCAGATCGAGGTCGACGCCGGGTCGGAGCTCCGCGACGCCGCGACCGGCTACCTCCACTACGGGCTGATCGGCGTGCCGCTCTGGTGGGGGCTGTTCGCGCTCGCGCTCCACGCCGGCGCGCGCGTCGCCGGCGGGTCCGGGTCCGTCGGCGACAGCTTCGTGATCGCCGGCTGGGCGCTCGTCGGCGAACTGCTCCGGGTGATCGCCGGCGTCGCGGCGATCTGGTACACGCTCTCGACCACGGCGATCTCGGGGGCGACGTTCGAAGCGCTCTCCCAAGAACTCGTGGCCGCGATCACGACCGCGACCGGACCCCTCCTCGTCGCGTCCGCGGTGGCGATCGGGGTCCAGTGGGTCGTGGTCGTCGCGGGGTTGGAGGTCGAACACGACCTCGACCGGGGGAGCGCGGCCGGCGTGGCGGCGTTCTTCGGCGCCGTCGCGCTCCTGATCGCGGCGGCCTGAACGAGCGTGGAACGACGGCGGCTGCCCCTCGGCGCGACGATCGGTGCCCGCCGATTCGGGAGTTTTTAAGCCGCCGGCGCTCCGCCTCTCGGTATGATCCTGTCCGACGCCGACATCCTCGACCGGCTCGCCGAGGGGGACCTCGCGGTCGAGCCGCTCGACGACGTCGACCAGCAGGTCCAGCCCGCGAGCGTAGACCTCCGGCTCGGCGAGCGGTTCTTAGAGTTCCAGCGCACCAACATCCCCTGTATCCACCCGACCGACGCGGGCGAGGTGAGCGAGTACGTGACGGAGACGACCGTCGCCGAGGGCGACGAGTTCATCCTCCATCCCGGCGACTTCGTCCTCGGGACGACCGCCGAGCGCGTCGCGATCCCGGACGACCTCGTCGCGCACGTCGAGGGGCGCTCCTCGCTCGGCCGGCTCGCGATCGTGGTCCACGCGACCGCGGGGCTGTGCGACCCCGGGTACGAGGGGCAGATCACGCTCGAACTCTCGAACCTCGGGACCGCGCCGGTGGCGCTCTCGCCGGGGATGCGCGTCTCGCAGCTCACCTTCACGGAGCTGAAACGGCCCGCCGACCGGCCGTACGGCGCCGAGCGCGGGTCGAAGTATCAGGGACAGGACGGCCCGCAGGCGTCGCGGATCGGCGACGACCCGGAGTTCGACGATGACGCCCGGGCGGCGGGCGCGGAGGGAGAGAAGCGATGAGGTTCATCGAGGAGGTCGTCGTCGACGAGTTCCTGCCGACCGTCCGCTCGATGCTGGCGGAGGACCTCCGCGAGCGGGGGTTCACGCAGTCCGAGGTGGCCGACGCGCTCGGCATCTCGCAGTCGGCGGTGTCGAAGTACGCCGCGGGCGACGTGGCCAGGCGCGACGAGATCGTCGCCGACGAGCGCGTGCGCGACCTCGTCGAGCGCGTGGGCGAGGGGCTCGCGAGCGGCGACCTCACCCCCGTCGCGGCCCTGGTCGAGATCGAGGTGCTGATCCGCCAGCTGGAGGAGGGCGACCTCCTCGCGGACCTCCACGAGGCGGCGATGCCGGCGCTCGCCGACGCGGACGTCGAGTTCTCGGTCCACGACCCCGACAGCGGCCTCCGCGAGCGCGAGCGCGTCCTCACGTCGGTCCGGCGCGGACTCAGGACGCTGACGAACGCCTCGGGCTTCGCCGGGCTGATCCCGAACGTCGGCGCGAACGTCGCGGAGTGCCTCGCCGACGCCGCCACCGTCGACGACGTCGCCGCGGTCCCCGGTCGCCTCGTCGACGTGAAGGGCCGGGCGATGGTGCCCGGCGAGCCCGAGTTCGGCGTGAGCGAACACGTCGCGACGGTGCTGCTCGCGGCGCGCGAGGCGGGGGCGGACGTCCGCGGCGCGGTGAACCTCCGGTACGACCCGGAGACGGTCGAGGCGCTCGACGACGACCACCCGACCGTCGAGTTCGACGCGGAGCGACCGACCCGCGAGGCGGTCGCCGACGCGGTCGGGGCCGCGGACCTCCCCGCCGACGCGGACGCGCTCGTCCTGTACCAGACCGGCGCGGTCGGCGTCGAACCCATCGTCTACGTCCTCGCGCCGACCGCCGCGGAGGCGGCCCGGATCGTCCGCGGCCTCCTGTGAGCCGCCCTCGGGCGACGCTTTTTAGCCCCGACCGCTCGAAACGTGAGTCGTGACACGGGTCAGTCGGTCCGGGATGCGGATGCGCTCCTTTTAGCGGCGGGCGGACCCGTCGGCGTCGGCGCCGGCCGGTAACGCGGTCGACGCCGACGCGGCGGCGAATCCCGTCGCCTTCCGCAGCGCCCGGGCCGTCGACCGCGCGACCCGCGGGACGGACGGTGACTCGCGACCGACCGCCGCGCCGGCGACGGACCCGAACCAGCGGGCTTTAGACCCGATCGACCGACACACGACATACACACACCACATGAGCCACGACGACTTCCCCACCGACCGGCCCGCGGTGGTGACCTGTGGACTGCCGTACGCCAACGGCGACCTCCACATCGGTCACCTCCGCACCTACGTCGGCGGCGACGTGTACAGCCGCGCGCTCGACCGACTCGGGCAGGAGACCGCGTTCGTCTCCGGCTCCGACATGCACGGCACGCCCGTCGCGGTCAACGCCGAGCAGGAGGGCGTCTCGCCCGAGGAGTTCGCGCTCGACTGGCACGAGCGGTACGCCGAGACGTTCCCGAAGTTCAACGTCGACTTCGACAACTACGGTCACACCCACGACGAGACGAACACCGAGATCACCCAGCAGCTCGTCCGCGACCTCGACGAGGGCGGACACCTCTACGAGAAGGAGATCATGGTCGCGTACGACCCGGTCGACGACCAGTACCTCCCCGACCGGTACGTGGAGGGGACCTGTCCGTACTGCGGCGCGCACGCCCGGGGCGACGAGTGCGACGAGGGGTGCCAGCGCCACCTCGAACCCGGCGAGGTCGAGGACCCCGAGTCGACGATCTCGGGGAACCCGGCGGAGTACCGCGAGCGCACCCACCAGTTCTTCGCGGTCTCGGAGTTCGCCGACTACCTCTCCAAGTTCCTCGACCGGCTGGAGGGCACCTCGAACGCGCGTAACCAGCCCCGCGAGTGGATCGAGCAGGGGCTCCAAGACTGGTGTATCACCCGCGACATGGACTGGGGGATCGACCTGCCCGGCGAGAACCCGCAGGACCTCGTTCTCTACGTCTGGGTCGACGCGCCGATCGAGTACATCTCCTCGACGAAGCAGTACTCGGAGCGCGTCGGCGCCGACGAGTTCGACTGGGAGGCCGCCTGGAAGGAGGGCGCGAGCGACGAGCACCCGGAGGGCGGCGAGATCGTCCACGTGATCGGCCGCGACATCATCCAGCACCACACGATCTTCTGGCCCGCGATGCTGGAGGCGACCGACCACGCGGAGCCGCGTGCGGTGATGGCGAGCGGGTTCGTCACCCTCGGCGGGAAGGGGTTCTCGACCAGCCGCGACCGCGCGGTCTGGGCCGACGAGTACCTCGACGAGGGGTTCCACCCCGACCCGCTGCGCTACTACCTCGCGACCAACGGCGGGTTCCAGCAGGACGTTGACTTCTCGTGGGAGAAGTTCGCCGAGCGCGTCAACACCGAGCTGGTGGGGACCGTCGGCAACTTCCTCTACCGGTCGCTGCTGTTCGCCCACCGCAACTACGAGGGCGGCCCGGACGCCGACGCCCCGAGCGACGACGTGGCGGCGCGGATCGACGAGGCCGTCGAGGAGTTCGCGGCCGCGGTCGACGACTACTCCGTCAGGGCGCTCGGCGACGCCGTCACCGACCTCGCTCGGTACGGGAACGAGTACATCCAGCGCAACGAGCCGTGGAAGCTTGTCGACGAGGAGCCCGCGGAGGCCGAGCGGGTCATCTACGACTGCGTTGCGATCGCGAAGGCGATCGCGGTCCTCTTCGAGCCGCTGGCGCCGGAGAAGAGCGAGCGCCTCTGGGACCAACTCGGCGAGCCCGGTAGCGTCCACGACGCGACCGTCGACGCCGCCGGGGAAGGTCCCGCCGGCGACCTGAGCGAGCCGACCGAGCTGTTCGAACAGGTCGAAGACGAGCGCGTCGAGGATCTGAACGAGAAGCTCGAAGCGCGGGTCGCCGAGTCCGAGGCCGACGAGACGGACGACGACGACGAAGAGGGATCGAGCGCGAACGACGCCGACACCACCGACGACACCGACATGACCGACATCGAACCCCTCAGCGACGACCGCATCAGCTTCGACGACTTCCAAGAACTGGACATCCGCGTCGGGCGGATCGAGGACGCGGTCGGGATCGACGGCGCCGACGACCTGTTGAAGCTCACCGTCGACCTCGGCGCGGAGACCCGGACGATCGTCGCGGGGCTCAAAGGGCTCCACGACGTCGACGACCTGCCCGACACGAAGGTGATCGTGCTCGCGAACATGGAGAAGGCGGAGCTGTTCGGCGTCGAGTCCAACGGGATGGTGCTGGCGGCCGGCGAGGACGCCGACCTCCTCACCACCTACGAGGACGCCGCGCCCGGCACGAAGGTGAAGTGAGGCGGCGGCGCCGCCCGGACGGCAGCGGTTCTCGAAGTTTTATTTGGCTGACGCGTGACGGTCGCGTATGGCCCTCCTCCGTCGGTTCGAAGCGCTCTCGTTTCAGGCACAGCTAATCGCCGTCGCGGTCGTCTGCGACCCGATCGGATTCACCGCCGGCTACCTCCTCGCGCCCGAGTTCGGCGTCGAACCGATCCTCGGTGGCGTGTACGGACTCGTGGCCGCGAGCGTCCCGCTGTCGCTGCTCGTGCTCCGCGAGTCGATGTCGGGGTAGACCGGCGCGCGGGCCGCGCGGTCGGGGCCAGTTCAGGCGTCGAGCACCTCGATCAGGTTCCCCTCCGGGTCCCGGACGAACAGGATCGTCGTCCCGCTCTCGGTCGTCCGCGGCGGGCTCAGCGTCGGTACGTCGTCGTCGAGCCCCTCGTAGAACGCCTCGACGTCGTCGACCGTGAGCCCGAGGTGGGTCGCCCCGGGACGGTTCAGGTCGGGGTCGTCCGCGGGGCCGGTCTCGTCGGTCGGGTCGTACGCGACGAGTTCGACGATCGCACCCCCGGCGTCGAGGTGCGCGAACTCGGCCGCGGCGCCCTCGACGGCGACCGCGTCGGCGAAGGCGTCGCCGCCGACGGAGAACTCGGCGACGACGTCGAGGTCGAACGTCTCGGTGTAGAACGCCACGGCGCGGTCGAGGTCGGCGACGGTGATCCCGACGTGGTGTGCGGTCGGATCGGACACGGGCGGTCGCTCGGTCGGCGGCGGCTAAACGGTGTCGCCTCAGAGCCCGAACAGGCGAGCGACGAGGCCCGCGAGCACGACGAGCGCGCCGAGGATGAACGTGCCCGGGATCGGGAGGAGGAACAGGAGCGCGCCGATCAGGACGACGATCGTCGAGGTTCTCATTGCCCCCGGTTCGGTCCCGCGTCGGATACGCTTTGGGTCGCGGCGGCCTCCGCGGTCGAAGGTCGCGGCGGCCTCACCGACCGAAACGACCATTCCGCGTCCGGACGACCGTCGCGTATGTACGTGGTCGTCAACGCGGCCCAGAGCGTCGACGGGAAGCTCGCCACCCGCCGCCGGGAACAGCTCCGGATCTCCGGGCCGGAGGACTTCGACCGGGTCGACCGCGTCAGGGCGGCCGCGGACGCGGTGCTGGTCGGGGTGGGAACCGTCCTCGCGGACGACCCGCACCTCACGCTCGACGAGGAGGACCGCCGGGTAGAGCGGCTTCGGAACGGGCGGCCGGGCGACCCCGCCCGCGTCGTGGTCGACTCCACCGGCCGGACGCCGACCGACGCCCGAATCTTGGACGACGCGGCGACGACGTACCTGCTCGTCTCGGCGGCCACCGACACGGGTCGGCGCGAGGCGCTCGCCGAGGCCGGCGCGGAGGTGATCGTCGCGGGCGAGGAGCGCGTCGACGTCGCCGAGGGGCTCGATCGGCTCGCCGACCGCGGCGTCGACCGCCTGATGGTCGAGGGGGGCGGCGAGGTGATCTTCTCCTGTTTCGACGCGGGCGTGGTCGACGAGCTCCACGTCTACGTCGGCTCGCTCGTCATCGGTGGCCGAGACGCGCCCACGCTGGCGGACGGCGCCGGTTTCACCGAGGCGTTCCCGGACCTGACGCTCACGGGGACGGAGCGGCTCGACGACGGGGTCGTCCTCTCCTACGAGGTCGACGAGGACGGTGGGTCGTGACGGGAATGAGACGCCGTTCGGTCGAGTCGTGTGAACGGTAACCACGGAGATCGCGCGGTACACGCTCCGTGCCACCGGTGTACACGAAAATCACCGAAGTATTTATGTATCGCCCGGGGGTAGTTGCGGGTACCAGAACGCCTCTGGCGCTGGTGGAATCGCACGCTGAAATGAACGGGAGTTCTTGCAGACGGCCCGACGCACCACAGCGAGCGTCCGCTGTCGCCGGAGCGGTGATGGAGAGATAACAAATGGTAACGAAAGAAGAAGTCATCGAGCAGTACGACGTGGAACCGATGGACGAGGCGGACAACGTGGACCTTTCTGAGGACGACCTGGAGAACGGCTCCAAGGGCCAGCTCATCAAACGCGCCGGACAGCTGCGAGACCGACGCAACGAGCTGAACCAGATGGCGTCCGAGCGCGCCTCCGAGCGCGACGACCTCAACGCGAAGACGCGAGAGAAGGTCGACGAGGCCCAGGAACACCGCGAGAAGCGCGACGAGCTCAACGAGCAGGTCCAGGAGCACAAGGACAAGCGCAACGAGCTCAACGCCGAGGCCAACGAGCTGTTCGACGAGGTCGAGGAGCTCAAACAGGACATGGAGCTCGGCTCCGGGAAGTCCATCGAGGAGCTCGAAGAGGAGATCGAGGACCTCGAGTTCCGCCAGCAGACCGAAGTGCTCGACGCGGAAGACGAGCGCGAGCTCATCGAGAAGATCGACGACAAGCGCGAGAAGCTCGCGGAGAAGAAAGAGAAGGTCGACGACACGAGCGAGCTCGACGACCTCGTCGAGGAGGCCGAGGAGGTCCGATCCGAGGCGTCCCAGCACCACCAGAAGGTGACGGAGCTCGCGGACAAGGCCCAGGAACACCACAACCAGATGATCGAGGCCTACCGCGAGGCCGACGACATCCGCGACGAGGCCGACGAGATGCACGAGCTGTTCGTCGAGGCCCAGGAGGCGGCCGACCGCCACCACGAGGACTTCGTCCGCGTCCAGAAGCGCCTGCGCGAGCTCGACAAGAAGGAGGAGGAAGAGCGGAAGGACGAGCGCGCCGAGAAGCGCGAAGAGGAGAAAGAGGAGGCCGAGGAGATCTATCAGAAGTTCAAGGAGGGCGAGACGCTCGACACCGAGGACCTGATGAAGCTCCAGAAGACCGGCCTCCTGTAAGTCGGTCGATTCCCCCGGTTCCGACGCGTTTTTTCGGTTTTTCGCGGCTGACAGCGTCGCGGCCGTCGAGCGGAAAGACCGGCCGCGACGACCGACGATGCCGGGAGAAATAGGCAAAGACGCGATTATTGTTCGGTCCCGCATTCCGGACAGTACGTCGGGTCGTCGAGCCCGCGCTCGATGAAGTTCATCCCGCAGTTCCGACACTTCCGATGGACTCCACACGACGGACAGAACACCGACTCGCCGGACGCGGGCAGATCCGCACCACAGCTTTCGCATATCCCGGTCTCCCTCTCATCCGTGTCCCCCGTCCGGTCCGAGCGGTCCCTTGCCTCTATCATGCCGGAGCGGCCTGTTTCGGTCCGGGCCACGGCGTACACGTTCCCGTTATGGTTCCCGAGGAACACCGTCGAGTCCGTCAGCGTCACCGCGGTCCAGTCCCCGGCGCTGGCCTCGAAACGCCACTGCTCGGTCCCGTCGTTCGCGTCCACCGCACACACGGTCCCGCCGTGGCCGCCGACAAACACGCTCGAATTCGCCACGATCGGTGGGGTTTGGATCCCCCCTCCGACAGCGAAGCGCCATTTCTCGATCCCCCCGTCCGCGTCCACCGCGTACAGGGTCCCGTCACTGCCTCCGACGTACACCGTCGAATCGACCGGGACGGGAGAATAGTGAAACGCCCCCTCGGTTTCGAACCGCCACCGTTCGGCCCCGTCTCTCGCATCCACCTCGTACACGGTTCCGTCGCCGCCCCCGATGTACGCCGTCGATCCCGTCACCGCCGGTGGAGCATCCCCGAATCCGACCGCGAAGCGCCACTGCTCGGTCCCGTCGTTCGCGTCCACCGCGTACAGGTTTCCGTCTCCGCTTTTGACGTATGTCGCCGACTGCGTAACCACCGGGGGGCTCCGGATCAGATCTCCGGTCTCGAAGCGCCACCGTTCGGTCCCGGTGGTCGCGTCTAGGGCGTACAGGCTCCCGTCGTGGCTCCCGACGTAGACGGTTCCGTCGGCCGTGTTCACCGACCGTTCCACAAACCCGTCGGTCTCAAAACGCCACTGCTCGTCTCCGGTCGCGGCGTCAAGTGCGTACAGGTACCCGTCCGTACGGCCGCCGGTGTACACGGTCGCGTCGGTCACGATCGGCCGTTTTCCGCCTTCGAAACGCCACCGTTCGGTCCCGGTGGTCGCGTCTATCGCGAACAGACCTCCCGATCGGTGCCCGACGTATACCGTTTCGCCCGCCACGACCGGCGTCGTGGCGAAGTCACCCCGAGTCTCGAAGCGCCACCGTTCCGACCCGTCGTCCGCGTCCACCGCGTACACGTTGCCGTCGCTGCTCCCGACGTACACCGTACCGTTCCTCACCGTCGGCCGAGAGTTGAGCCAGCGGTCAGTCTCGAAGCGCCACCGTTCAGTCCCCGGGGCCGATCGTCGCCCGTCGCTCATCGCTGACCGGTACCGCGTCGTCGAAAATAAAACGTCCAGTTCGGAACGGCGGGGAACGACCGTTCGGTCGAACGGCGGCCGCGGTGCCTACGTCGGGTCCGTTAGTGCGTCACCGCGTACGATCCTCCCGTGTCACCTCCGAGTCGTGCGGCCGGTGACGTGCGTCCCACTGACGCCGATTCACACAACGCCAGTATATAACCGTCCGCGTTCCTTACCGCCGGTATGGACGACGCGCCGGCGAACGGACGGAAGGGGTTGCTCGCGGCCGCCGCGGTGGGCGCGGCGACGACGATCGCGGGCCGCGCGGTCCTCGCGCGGCTCACCGGCGGGCGGTTCGGCGACGCCGACGAGTACAACACGGCGAAGGTGACCGTGTCGGGGCCGATCCGTCGGAAACAGGGGCGCCCGTCGCCGCTGTCTGGCCCGGGCGGCGCGACTGCGGGCGACGTGGTCGAACAGATCGAGGCGGCCGACGAGGACGAAGACGTCGAGGCGCTCGTCGTCGAGCTCAACACGCCCGGCGGCGAGGTCGTCCCGAGCGACGACATCCGGCGGGCCGCCGCCGACTTCGGCGGCCCGACGGTGGCGTACGCGACCGACACCTGCGCGTCCGGCGGCTACTGGATCGCGAGCGGCTGCGACGAGCTGTGGGCGCGCGAGGCGAGCCTCGTCGGTTCCATCGGCGTCGTCGGCTCCCGGCCGAACGCGAAGGGGCTCGCGGACAAGCTCGGGATCTCCTACGAGCAGTTCACCGCCGGCGAGTACAAGGACGCCGGCGTGCCGCTGAAGGAGATCGAGGAGGACGAGCGCGAGTACCTCCAGGGGATCATCGACGGCTACTACGAGCAGTTCGTCGAGACCGTGAGCGAGGGGCGCGACATGGACCCCGAGGCGATCCGAGAGACCGAGGCGCGCGTCTACCTCGGGGAGGACGCCGCCGAGATGGGGCTCGTCGACGAGCTGGGGACCGAAGACGACGTCGAGGACCGCCTCGCCGATCTGATCGGGGCGGAGCCCGAGGTGCGCGAGTTCACGCCGGAGCGCGGGCTCGCGGAGCGGCTCGGGATCGGGGCCGAGCGCGTCGCGTTCGCCGCCGGGAGCGGCGTCGCGGGCGTGTTCGCCGACGACGGCGGCGACATCGACGTAGAGCTGCGGTAGCGGCGGTCGAACGGGCGCGCCGAGGGACGGCGCCGACCGACGGTGCGGCTCCGACGATCGACGGGGAGGATTTTTGTCCGGCCGCGGTGTGAGTCGACACGTGACGACGCTGGTCATCTGTGTCGACCGGTCCGGGGCGATCGGTCGCGCCACCAACGTCCCGATGCCGGTCGCCGGCTGGGAGGCCGTCCGGTCGCTGGTCACGGACGCCGGGCTGGACGATCCCGAGGACGCCAGCGTCAACTGCCTGCTGGAGTCGCTGCGCGTAGCGCGCGACCTCAGAGACGAACGCGAGGAGTCGGTGGTGGCGGTCGTCTCCGCCGAGAGCGACTCCCCGGTCGGCGCCGACCGCTCGATCGCGGCCCAGCTCGACGACCTCGTGGAGCGATACGACCCCCGGGCCGCGATCGTCGTCGTCGACTCCGCCGAGGACGAGCGCGTCCTCCCGGTCGTCGAGTCCCGAGTTCCCGTCGACTCGGTCGATCGCGTCGTCGTCCGGCAGGCCCGCGACATCGAGTCCACCTACTACCTGCTGAAGCAGTTCCTCGCCGACGAGCAGCTGCGGTCGACCGTCCTCGTCCCGTTCGGCGTCGCGCTGCTTTTGGTGCCCGCGCTGTTCTACTGGTTCTCCGCCGGCGAGGCGGTCGCCGGCGTCGCCGGGCTGCTCGGCGCCGCGCTGCTGTACAAGGGGCTCGCGATCGACCGGTTCGTGGCCGGGATGCCGGAGCGCGTCCGCGAGGCGCTGTACGCCGGGCAGGTGTCGATCGTGACGTACGTCGTCGCGGGCGGGCTGGCCCTCGTCGGCGGGTTCTTCGGCTTCCTCGCCGCCTCCGAGCTGGACCCCGGGTCGCCCCGGCTCGTCGAGGTCGTGGAGTTCGCCTACGCGGCGGTGCCGTGGTTCGCGGTCGGCGGCGTGACCGCGGCCGTGGGGCGGCTGCTGGACGAGCTGATCCGCGACGAGGGGATTCGGACGCCATACCTCAACCTCCCGTTCGTCATCGCCGCCGTCGCCTTGGTCGTCCGCGGCTTCGCCGGCTACTTCCTCGCGCAGGAGGCGATCCGCGAGCCGCTGTCGGCCTACGGGATGACGATGACGCCGGTCCAGCAGCTCGCGGCGTTCATCGTCGGCGGCATCGTCGTGTCGCTGGTCGGCGTCAAGGTCGCCAGCGACGTCGGCACCGAGACCCTCGAAGACGTCATCGACGCGGAGCGAGACCGGGACGGACAGCGGGAGTGAGACCGTCCCGTCACCGACCGACCGCCTTTTGTCGGTCGCGGCCGCGTGAGCGGGCATGGACGTGTACGGACTGATCGGGAACCCGGTCGGCCACTCGCTGTCGCCGCCGATGCACGAGGCGGGCTACGAGGCGCTCGGTCTCGACGCGCGGTACGTCACCTTCGAGCCGGACGCCGACGCCGCGGCCGCGGCGATCGCGGGCGCGGCCGACCTCGGCGTCGCCGGGCTCAACGTGACGGTCCCGTTCAAGCAAGACGCCCTCGACGCGGTCGACCCCGCCCCGCTCGCCGAGCGGATCGGCGCGGTCAACACGATCGATTACGGCCCGGTCCGGGCGGGCGAGGCCGACCGACCGCGCGGCCACAACACCGACGCCGCCGGGGTGACGCGGGCGCTCGCGCACCACGACGTGACGGTCGACGGTCGCGACGCGCTCGTGGTGGGCGCGGGCGGCGCGGGGCGGGCGGCCGCGTTCGCGCTCGCCGACGCCGGCGCGACCGTTCACGTCGCGAACCGCACCGCGGAGCGCGCGGTCGAACTGGCCGCGGACGTGCCGAACGCGACCGGCGGCGGCCTCGACGACCTCGGCGACCGCGTCGCGGCCGCCGACCTACTCGTCAACGCGACGAGCGTCGGGATGGAGGCCCCCGACGAGACCCCCGTCCCCGCGGACCACCTCCACGGCGACCTCGCGGTCCTCGACGCGGTGTACGCGCCGATCGAGACTCGGCTGCTGCGCGAGGCAGCCGCCGCGGGCGCGACGACGGTCGACGGCGCGTGGATGCTGCTGTACCAAGGGGTCGAGGCGTTCGAGATCTGGACCGGCGAGGACGCGCCGGTCGACGCGATGAACGCGGCGCTGCGGGCGGAGCTGGAGTGAGGCGGCGGGAGCAACTACTCATAAACAGACGATGCGGTGGCGCGCCGGTGAGCGGCCGCCGGTGGCGGCCGCGAACCGCCCGCGAGGGACGCGGCGAGCGCTCGGAGAGCGCGAGCCGCGAGGCTGGGGAGG
>NZ_SGUC01000036.1 GCF_005435165.1 Halorubrum sp. GN11_10-6_MGM
GGTGGGACTCGAAGGGGCAGCCGGGAGGCGGGCGCACGCTCGCTGTGTTCCTCGGTCGCTCACTCCGTTCGCTCCCTGCGGTACTTACTTCGCCTGCGCCCGCCTCCCGGCTGGGGCTTCGGTGGTGTCCGCTGCCGACCTGCTATCAGCTATTTATAAGCGATCGACGACAGCCCGAGCCGGATATTTTTAAAACAGCCCCGGACTCGCGAGCAGCCCCGCGGTGACGATGAGCCCCACGGAGACGGCGGACGCGCCGTAGAGGAACGGCTTGGCGTCGCGGGCGGGCTCGCGGAGCTTGTCGGCGTCGAGCCCGTCGGTCAGCTTCGAACCGCCGACCTCGACGAGCCCGGTGCCGACGAACCACAGCGCGAGCATCGTCAACACGAGGTGGCCGCGGGGCGTCCCCGTCAGTCCCTCGAACGTGTACAGCGTCCCGGCCATGTGGCCGCCGGAGAGGACGAACGCGACCGCGCTGACCCGGGTGATCCAGCGCAGCCGACCGACGACCGAGCCGAGCGCTTCGGTGCCGATGTCGCCGCGGAGCGCCGGGGGAAGCACTGCGAGGGTGACGAACAGCACGCTGCCGACCCAGAGGACGGCGAAGCCGACGTGGACCGACCACATCACGGGATTGAGAGCGTCCATACCACCGGAACGGGCCCGTCCCACTTATAAACCGGCGAGACGGGAACGACGGTTGGTTGCGTCGGAGAGGGTTTTTTAAATATCTCGCATGTGTAGCCGCCGGTAATGGCTCTACTCCAGAAGCTCAAGGAGAAACTCGGATTCGGGAGCGGTTCGGGCGAGCGCACGTCCGGCGAGACGGAAGTGACGGTGGAGCGCGAATCGGAGCCGGCGGCCGAGGCGTCGGCGGCCGCGGAGTCCGACGGCGAATCGACCGACGACGAAGCGACCGACGACGAGCCGGCTGACTCGGCGGCGAACGAGGCCGAGTCGGAGAACGGCGAGGCCGACACCGACGTCGAAGCGGCCGACGAGGAACCGGTCGCCGCGGAGACGGAGGCCGCCGCCTCGACCGAGTCGCTCGTCGACGAGGGAGCGACTGCGACCGAGGAAGATGCGACTGCGGCCGACGAGGCGGCCGAGCAGGCGGAGGCCGCGGCGGGCGAGGAGGACGAAGTCGCGGTCGACGACGACGATCGCGGCCCGAGCGTCGAAGAGATCAAGGGCATCGGCCCGGCGTACGCCGAGCGCCTCGCGGAGATCGGCATCGAGACGGTCGACGACCTCGCCGGCGCGGACGCCGCCGCGGTCGCCGAGGGGACGAGCGTCGGCGAGAGCCGCGCCGCGACGTGGATCGAGCGCGCGAGCGAGTTCTGAGGGCGGGTCGGGTTCGGGCGACCGCAACTGTTTCGTCGCCCCCGCCGAACGGAGTCCCATGAGGCGAACGGCACACACCGACCGGGAGCGGTTCCGCGCGGTCGCGGCCGCGGCGCCGGACGGCGCGCGAGTCCCGGTCGAGCTTCGGGTCGGCGTCGACGACCCCTTCGCGGCCTACCGGCGGGCGCGAGACGGTCCCGGCGGCGTCTTCTACGAGACGACCGGCGGCCAGTCCGGGTGGGGGTACTTCGGCGTCGACCCGGTCGAGCGGCTGACGGTCTCCGCCGAGGCGGTCGTCGCGAACGCTGACCCGACGCCCTCCGGCGACCCGGCGCGCTCCGGCGACGGAGACGGAACCGGGGCCGCCGGCGACTACCGGCGCCCGTCTCCCTCGCTGGCGGCGCTGGAGGGTCTCCTCGACGGCGAGTCCCTGGCTCGCGGCGACTGCGAGGTGCCGTACCCGTGCGGCGCGTTCGGCTGGCTCTCCTACGACGTCGCCCGCGAACTGGAGGCGTTCCCGCCCGCGGCGCCCGAGGGCCCGGGCGCGGTCGACGACCGCGGGCTCCCGCGGCTTCAGGCTGCGCTGTTCGACCGGATCGCGGCGTGGGAGTGTCCGGTAGACGGCGACGTCACGCTCCGCGTGACCGCCTGCCCTCGTGTGCCGGCGGGGCTCGACGACGCGGACGCCGACCGCGACGCGCTCGACGCGCTGTTCGACGAGGGAGTCGAGCGGGCCGCGGCGCTGATCGACCGGATCGAGAGCGGCGACCCGAGCTCGGAGCCGGCGCCCGCGCCGACCGCCGAGAGCGCGACCTTCGAGAGCGACGTGGGTCGCGAGGGATACGCCGACGCGGTCCGGCGGGTGAAAGCGTACGTCCGCGAGGGGGACACGTTCCAGGCGAACGTCTCGCAGCGGCTGACGGCGCCGGCCGCGGTTCACCCCGTCGAGGCGTACGACGCGCTCCGCGAGGTGAACCCGGCGCCGTACTCCGGGCTGATCGAGTTCGGCGGCTCGGGTGAGACCGAGGTCGACCGCCCGACCGGCGCCGACCTCGTGAGCGCGAGCCCGGAGCTCCTGCTGTCGCGCGAGCCGACCGACGACCCCGACCGAGGCGCGCGCCTCCTCACCGAGCCGATAGCGGGGACGCGCCCGCGAGGGGAGACGGAGGCGGTGGACGCCGATCTGGAGACCGAGCTGACCGGCAACGAGAAGGAGCGCGCCGAACACGCGATGTTGGTCGATCTGGAGCGCAACGACCTCGGGAAGGTGTCCCGGTTCGGCACGGTCGAGGTGAGCGAGTACCGCCGCGTCGACCGCTACAGCGAGGTGATGCACCTCGTGAGCCTGATCGAGGGGGAGGCCCGCTCGGACGTGGGGCTCGCGGACGCGGTCGCGGCCTGCTTCCCCGGCGGGACGATCACGGGCGCGCCGAAGCCGCGGACGATGGCGATCATCGACGAGCTGGAGCCGACCCGCCGCGGGCCGTACACCGGGTCGATGTTCGCGGTCGGGTTCGACGGTCGCGCGACGCTTTCCATCGTCATCCGGACGCTCGTGCGGCACGCCGCCGAGTACCACCTCCGCGTCGGCGCGGGGATCGTCCACGACTCCGACCCGGGCGCCGAGTACGAGGAGACGCTCGCGAAGGCGCGCGCGCTGGTGAGCGCGGTCGACGAGGCGCTCGCCGCGGGCGGGATGGCGGTCGAGTCCGGGAACGGACGAGCGGCCGAGGGGGCGGCCGAGCGATGACGGGCGACGGCGCGGACGCTGAGAACGCGGCGGACGGCTGGCGTCCCGGCGCGGGCGAGGCCGACGCGCGGGTCCTCGTCGTCGACAACTACGACTCGTTCGCGTACAACCTCGTCCAGTACGTCGGCGAGGTCGCGGGCGCGGTGACGGTGCGGCGCAACGACGCGGTCGATCTGGTGGGGATACGCGCGCTCGACCCGGACGGCGTCGTCGTCTCGCCGGGTCCGGGAACGCCCGCCGAGGCCGGGATCTCGACCGCGATCTTCGACCTCGACCGGCCCGTGTTCGGCGTCTGCCTCGGCCATCAGGCGCTGTGCGCGAGCCGCGGCAGCCGCGTCGGTCACGCACCCGAGGTCGTCCACGGGAAGCCGTCGACGATCACCCACGACGGCGAGGGGGTGTTCGCCGGGCTCCCCGACCGGCTTCGGGTGGGGCGCTACCACTCGCTGTGCGTCGAGCGCGAGGACCTCCCGGACGAGCTGGTCGAGACCGCGCGCACCGAGGACGAACGGGAGGTGGTGATGGGCGTGCGACACCGCGAGAAGCCCCACGTCGGCGTCCAGTTCCACCCGGAGAGCATCCTCACGCCGCGCGGGAAGCGCATGGTCCGGAACTTCGTGGCGGGGTGTGAACGATGAGCGACGCGAGCGATGCGAGCGACGACGCCGGAGAGACTGGCGAGGAGCCGCGCCGTTACCACGTCGACGGCGATCTCGTTCCCGCCGCCGAGGCGACCGTCTCGGTCGAGGACCGCGGGTTCGCCTACGGCGACGCCGCCTTCGAGACGATGCGCGCGTACGGCGGCGAGTGCTTCCGGTGGGACGCGCACGCGGACCGCCTCGCGGACACCTGTGAGACGCTCGGGCTGGACCACGGGATCGCCGACGCGGAGCTGAAACGACGGGTCGACGAGACCCTCGCCGCGAACGACCTCGCGGACGCGTACGTGAAGCTCTCGATAACGCGGGGCGTCCAGCCGGGCACGCTCGACCCCGCCCCCGAGGTCGACCCGACCGTCGTCGTGATCGCGAAGCCGCTCCCGCGGGGCGGCGTCGGGAGCGATCCGGTCCACGACGGCCCCGCGGCGCTCCAGACGACGAAGACGCGCAAGGCCGCGGACCGCGCGATCCGCGCCGCGGCGAAGACGCACAACTACCTCAACGGCATCCTCGCGCGGCTCGAACTGCGGGTGACGGGGGCCGACGAGGCGCTCATGCTCGACCCGGACGGCCACGTCGCCGAGGGCGCGACCTCGAACCTCTTCTTCGTCGACGGGACGGCCCTCAAGACTCCCTCGCTCGACGGGCCGATCCTCCCCGGAGTCACCCGGGCGACCGTGATCGAGATCGCGGAGTCGGAGGGGATCCCAGTCGAGGAGGGGACGTACGCGCCCGACGCCGTGCGCGAGGCCGACGAGGCCTTCCTCACGAACTCGACGTGGGAGATCCGGCCGGTCGCGGCCGTCGACGGCATCGCGGTCGACGGCGACGGCGAGGAGGTCGCTGGGCCGCTCACGACGCTCCTCTCGCGGCTGTTCGACCGGCGGATCGAGGAGGCGCACTACGACGGCGAGCGGCTCTGAGAGCCGGCGGGCATCGGGCGCCGGCGGTCTCCGCTCTCGACCGCCGACGGCACACGGGCGGTGATCACAGCGTTCAAATCGGGCGCACTCCACCGGATCGTATGGACGAGGACCGCCGGATCGCCGGCGTCGACGAGGTGCCCGAGGAGAGCACGCTGCTCGCGACGCTCCGCCCGACCGATCCGGACGCGGTCGACGAGGGGGAGGGCGACCGCGGCGAGAGCGAGGACGGCGGCCCCGAAGTGGAGGCGATCCTCACCCGGGCGGCCGGCGAGGTGCGGGCGTTCCGGAACTACTGCCAGCACTGGACGGACGTGCGCCTCGACAAGGACGACGGGGCGTTCGTGCGCAACGGCGAGGTGTTCTGTCAGAAGCACGGCGCGACGTTCGAGGCCGACGGCGGCTACTGTAACTTCGGCCCCTGCGAGGGCGCCGTCCTCGAATCGGTCGGCGTGACGGTGGCGGACGACGCGGTGTACCTCGACGACGACGCCTACGAGTTCGTCCGGCTCGGTCCCTCCGCCGGGAAGGGCGACGGCAGCGGCTCGCGGATCGACTTCACCGGGAACTGAAGATCTGTAGGGCTCGCCGGGTCAGAACCGCGTCCGACCGCTTCCGCCGCTGGCGTCGTCGCGGCCGAGCGCCTTCTTCAGGAAGTTCATCCAGCGCTTCCGGTCGGCCGCCTCCTGCCGCTTCGCCTCCGTCTCCGGATCGGGCGCGTCGAGCCCCTCTAACGCCTCCAGCGCGCGGTCGATGCCGATAATCGACGCGGCCAGCTCCTCGCCCGCCTCGTAGCTCACCTCGTTCTCCTCGATCGGCTCCAAGCGATCGAGCCGCTCGCGGCGGAGGTTCCGCTTCGCGCGCTCGACGCGGTCGCGCTCGCCGGACGGGACCGAGTCGCGCCGCTTGATCTCGAAGACGAACGACCGCAGGTCGATCGACTCGCCCTGGATCTCGATCGACTCCGGGATGTCGGCGCCGACCGTCGCCGACTCCCGGTTGACTCGCTCCAAGAGCTGTTTCCGCTCGTACTCCTTCACGCCCGTTCGGTAGGGAGCGGGCGCACTTCGCTCCTTCGACCGGAAGGGACGACGTTAACTCCGACGCGCCGCGATCGGACGGTATGGAGTCACTCGAAGCCGAACTCGACGCGGCCCGCGATCTGGAGGTCGCCGAGCTTGCCGACGCCATCGAGTCCATCGGCTTCGAGTGTACGCGCTGTGGCGGCTGCTGTACCGGCTACGCGCCCGACGAGCCCGGAGGTGCGCCCGCGGGAGCGACCGAGGACGGAGCGAGCGGCGACGACAACGGAGTGGGAAGCGCCGAGACCGATGCCGGGTGCCACGGCGGCGCGGACGATCCGTCGGAGGGCGGCACCGACCGCGAGCCGCACACCGCGACGGTCTTTCCGGACGAGGTCCGCCGCGTCGCCGACGCCGCCGAGGACGAGTTCGGCGAGGCGTACGACTGGCGCGACGTCGCCCGGCCGATGCCGTTCGGGCTCGACGAGGGGAGCGACGGCGATCCGACCGGCGAGACGTTCGAATGGGCGCTCGCGACCGACGACTGCGGCGACTGTACCTTCTACGAGGAGTCGGGCGGCGAAGGGGCCTGTACCGTTCACGACGCACGCCCCCTCATCTGTCGGACCTACCCGTTCAGCGTCGCGCTGGAGGGGACGAGCCAGCCGATGGGCGAGGCGGTCGACGAGGCGGGCGTCGTCCGCGCCCACGAGTGCGAGGGGCTCGGCCGCGACATCTCGCGCGACGACGCCGAGGAGCTGGCGGCCGCGCTGAAGAAGCGCGCCGTGCGCGAGCTGGCGGAGGCGATCGGGGTCCGCGACGGCTACGACCCCGCGGCGCGCGATCGGGCCGACGGCGACGTCGTCGTCTTCGACTCCGAGGGACCGAAAGAGGCGGACGGCACCCCGATCGGCGGGGAGTAGCGGTCGGTGCGAGGTGGAACGGAGCCGCGGCGGTCGCGCTCAGACGACGTCCAGCGCCGCGTCCACGTCCGCGCGGATCGCCTCGCGAGCCGCTTCGTCCGGGAGCGTGAGCGGCGGGCGGACGCGCGGGTCAGAGATGTAGCCGCGGTGGGCGGCGGCCACCTTCGTCGCGGGCGCGAAGCCGTGGTCCCCGCACCGGTCGAAAAGCGGCGCGACCGCGCGTCGATGGAGCGTCAGCGCCCGCTCGTCGTCGCCCTCGCGGATCGCCTCGCCGAGTGCGACGAAGACCTCCGGAACGACCTGCGAGAGGGCGTGGATCCCGCCGTCGACGCCGAGGCTCGCGCTCGGGTACAACAGCGCGTCGACGCCCTGGAAGACGGTAAAATCGTCCGGCGTCCGGTCGACGGCCGTGTCGACCGCCGAGACGTCGGCGCTGGTGTCCTTCAGCCCGACGACCGAGTCGCGCTCGGCGACGGCGGCGAGGACGTCCGGGTCGATCGGCTCGCCGACCGTCGACGGGATGTCGTAGAGGTAGATCGGGAGCGGCGCGTTGTCGGCGACCGCGTCGAGAAACGCGCGCTGTCCCGCCGGCGCCGTCGAGTTGTGGTAGTACGGGAGGGTGACCAACCCCGCGTCCGCGCCGGCCGCGTCAGCGGCCCGGAGCCGGTCGAGAACGCCCGAAACGGTCGTGTCCGCGGCGCCCGCTATCACGGGGACGCGGCCGTCGGCCGCCTCGACCGTCGTCTCGACGACGGTCCGGCGCTCCGCGTCGGTGAGGCTGGCGAACTCGCCCGTCGTCCCGCACGGGACCATCCCGTCGAGCCCGGCCTCGACGAGCGCGTCGACGTGGCTCGCGAGCGTGTCGGTGTCGACGTCGCCGTCGCCGTCGAACGGCGTCACGATCGGGGGCGAGACGGCTGCGCGTCGGAACTCCGGAGCTGTCATGGCATCCGATTCGACGGGCCGTGTGAAAGGTCTTGGTTCGGTGGCGGGAGTTTCCGGACGTCGTCGACCGGCGGCGCGCACCTCCGCAAGGCCGAGGCGGCGCTGGTCGGCGCCTTCTTCGGGTGACTGGGAGCATCGCTGCGACTCCGATCGGCGCGATCCCTGACCGTGTTGGCGGTACAACTATACTGGCCCGCGCCTAGCATCCGATGGAGTCTACTATGGAAATCTCCGAGAAGCTCCTCTGTCTGTTCAGCGCGGAAGTTCGCGAGACCGATGACGGCGAGTACGTCGTCGACGTACCGAGTCGCGAGATCGAGGCGGGCTCGCTGGAGCCGGGCGAGACGTACCGCGTCGCGCTCGTCGCCCGGGACGGGTCGACGGAGGGGACGACCGAGGCCGACGCCTCCCCCTCGCGGACCGACGACGGGCCGCAACCCCCGGTCGAGCCCGGCGAGATGCGGTACGTCGAGATCGAGGACCTCGGCAAACAGGGCGACGGGATCGCCCGCGTCGAGCGCGGCTACGTGATCATCGTCCCCGACACGGAGGTCGGCGAGCGCGTGAAGATCGAAGTGACGGAAGTAAAGTCGAACTTCGCCGTCGGCGAAGTCGTCGAAGAGGCGGGCTGAGCGGCGACACTCGTTCCGTTAGCGGTGGGACAGGACGCGTCGAACCCGTTGCGGCGTCACGTCCCGTCCGACACCCGAGCGTCCCAGTACGACACGGAGGCGACGTAGTCGCCGGGGACCGTGTCGCCCGCGAGTTCGTCGAGGACCCGGAACGGCTTCGCGACGGCGCCCGGGAGCTCGCGGTAGAACCCGTACGGCAACACGAAGTCGTGCTCTTCGTTCGCGAGCGTGAGCCCCGCCTCGCCGAGCATGGCGGCGACCTGTCGCTCCGAGTAGAGCCGCGAGCCCATCGGGAGCAGCCAGGTGTACAGTGTCCGCAGGCTGCGGCCGTTGAAGGTGTCGAAGAACACCTGATCGCGGCTGACTCGGCGGAGTTCCTTCGCGAACGGCACCGGGTCGTCCATCAGGTGGAAGAATCGCATCGCGACGACCGTGTCGAAGTGATCGTCCGGAAACGGGAGCCGCGAGGCGTCGCCGCGGAGGAACTCGACGGTGTCGGCGTGGCCGGCGGCGGCGACCTTCTCGCGGGCCTGTTCGAGCATCTCGCGGGAGACGTCGAGCCCGACGACGTCCGCGCCCTGATCGGCGAGCATCGTCGTGAACCGGCCGGTGCCGCAGGCGACCTCCAGCACGCGGTGACCCGGGTCGATGGGGCCCAACGCGGCGAGGACGGCCTCCTTCTCTCGGCGGTCAATGAGCTGCCCGCCGCCCGAAAAGCGGACGTCGTCGTACTCTTCGGCGACCTCGTCGGCCTGGTACCAGTCCTGTCCCTTCACGTTGTCCGTGATGGAGGCCGGACCGACAAAACCGTACTGGATGCGGTCCGGCGACGACCCGGGCGCGGGCGGTCGATGTCGACCCGGCGGTTCCCCGCCGTCAGCCGCTCGTGGCGACGTTCTCGGCGGGAATCTTGACGATCACCCGGGCGCCTTCCTCCTCGTCGTGGTGGGGGTACTCGTCGACGCCGAAGTACCGGCGCGCGAGCTCGTCGATGTGTTCGCGCGCGCCCTCCTCGGTCAGCTCGGCCTCGCCGCGGACGGAGACGTACCGGTACGGGTCGTCGGGGTCGACCACGCTGACGCCGACCTTCTCGGGTTCGCGCGGACGTTCCGCTCCTTCCGCTGCCCGCGGGCGGTGTTCACGAGGACGTGCTCCCGGTTTTCGTGGTCGACCCACACCGGGGTGACGTGCGGGAGGCCGTCCGGCCCGACGGTCGCGAAGTGCGCGTACGACTCGGCTTCGAGGATGTCGACGTGAGACTCCGGTATCACGCGACGAGCTACGCCCTTCCGGCGGAAAACGTGCCTGATAGATCGTCTATGACGGTCGCCCGAGACGTGATATTAACACATTATATTATCACAGGCAGATTCCCCTATATGTAGCCAACCTTTACCACTGGCCGTGGGATTCGTGTGAGACATGAGTACCAGTCCCGCGGAGACCGCTGACCAGGACCGCCTGTCGGAGACCGAGTACCGCGACCGCCTGCGCGAGCTGCCCCCGAGCGCGAAGCTCGTCGCGAAGGTACTGGAGGGGGACGCCCCCCTCTCGCAGGGCGGCCTCGCCGAGGAGTCGCTGTTGCCCGACCGCACCGTCCGCTACGCGCTCAACCGCCTCGAAGAGGAGGGACTCGTCGACTCGCGGTACAGCTTCAAGGACGCGCGCAAACAGGTGTACTACCTGACGGTCTGATTCGCCGCCTGACGCCACCATCGGCGCCTGAAACGACCGATCGAACTCGGCTTCCGTTCGAGGAGCCGGAGCGAACGCACACGTTGCCCTTTTTACCTCCTCGCCCCGATAGCGGGTCGTATGGACCTCTCGGTCGTCGTCCCGACGCTCAACGGTCGGGACCGGTTGGCCGCCTGCCTCGACGCGCTGGCGGCCGCCGCTCCCGACGCCGAGGTGATCGTCGTCAACGGGCCCTCGGCCGACGGCACGACCGGCATGGTTCGCGACCGCGACGACGTCGACGTGCTCGTCGAGATCTCCGACCGGACGGTGAACGTCGCCCGCAACGCCGGGATCGAGGTGGCGAGCGGCGACGCGGTCGCGCTGGTCGACTACGACAACCGGATCGAGCCGGGCTGGCGCGAGGCGGTCGCGAGCGGTCTCGACGCCGCGCCCGTGATTTCGGGACCGGTGACGCCGATCCCGCCGGGCGGGGCGACCGGGGGTGAGACGACCGAATCGGAACGCGAACCGACCGAATCGGAACGCGAACCGACCGAACCGGAGCGCAACCGGATCGCGGGCCGGGACGTCACCTACTTCGAGGGCGGGAACGTCGCGTTCCGGCGAGACGCCTTGCGCGACCTCGACGGCTTCGACGAGTACCTTCGGGTCGGCGGCGCGCGAGACGCCGCCCACCGGCTCGCGCGGATGGACCGCGAGGTCGCGTGGCGGCCGGAGATGGCTGCGCGGAAGGAGCTCCCGACGCCGACCGCCGCGGACGGCGGCCGGAGCGCGCACGAGTGGGGGTGGAAGTACCGGGGGCTCGCCTACCGCCTGCTGAAGAACTACGGCGTCCGGCCGACCGTCCTCCGCCGGACCGGCTCCCACGCGGTCGGCGACGCCCTCGCCGCGGCGAAGGACGTGGTCCGGGGCGAGTCGACGCCGACGCGCTGGGCCGCGACGGGGCGAGACGTGCTGGTCGGGGTCACCGGCGGGGCCTCCGACGGCCTCGTCGCGCGCCGGCGGGACCGGAGCCCCGCGCGGAACCCGAACGGGATCTCGACGCGCGCGGACCGCGCCGTCGCGAAGTACGACCGGCGGAGCGGAGCGACCGACGACGGGGAGGGAACGACCGGCGACAGCGAGGAAGGGGCCGACGATGGAGGGCGCGGAACCGAAGCCGCCGACGAGTGAGCCCCGCGCCTTTTAACCGAAGGGGCGGCCTACGCCCCGACAACGAATGGGACTCACGAAGCGCATCATCCCCTGTATCGACGTCGACCTCGACGACGACGGCGACGCGGCGGTGTACACCGGCGTCAACTTCGAGAACTTGGAGTACACCGGCGACCCGGTCGAGCTCGCGAAGAAGTACAACGAGGCGGGCGCCGACGAGTTCGTCTTCCTCGACATCACCGCCAGCGCGGAGGGGCGCGAGACGATGCTCGACGTCGTCAACGCGGTCGCCGACGAGTGTTTCATCCCCCTGACGGTCGGCGGCGGCATCCGCACCAAGGCCGACATCAAGGAGACCCTGCGCGCCGGCGCGGACAAGGTGTCGATCACGACCGGCGCCTTAGAGCGCCCCGAGCTCATCGAGGAGGGCGCGGCCGCGTTCGGCAGCCAGTGTATCGTCATCTCCGTCGACGCGCGGCGCCGCTACGACGACGCGGGCGAGCACTTCTACGAGGACGAGGACGGCGAGACGGTGTGGTTCGAGTGCACCAAAAAGGGCGGCCGCGAGGGCACCGGGATCGACGCCGTCTCGTGGGCACAGGAGGCCGAAGAGCGCGGCGCCGGCGAGCTGTTCGTCAACTCCATCGACAAGGACGGCACGAAGGACGGGTACGACATCCCCCTGATGAAGGCGGTCGGCGAGGCGGTGTCGACGCCGCTCATCGCCTCCTCCGGCTGCGGGAGCCCCGAGGACATGCACGAGGTGTTCACCGAGGCCAACGCCGACGCCGGGCTCGCGGCCTCCATCTTCCACTTCGGCGACTACTCCATCGAGGAGACGAAGGCGTACCTCGACGAGCGCGGCGTTCCGGTTCGGCGTTAACTACCGCTGTAGTTTGTGTTTTTCAGCGTCTGAAATCAACAGTTATTATCCGACGGAGCGCGAATCGTGACGTATGTCCACGTCCACGTCATCCGCACGTGCTCGCGACGGGTCGCCGGAGCTCGTCTGTAAACGGACCGACGACGGCGACGGCGACGGCGAGGTGACGTTCTTCGAGCGGGACGTCGACCCGGACGAGCGGACCACCCGGTGGATCACGGTCCGCGAGTCCGACTGCGTACCCCGCGACGAGTGGCGATAAAAGCGGTTTTGGCGGTTATTTATAAATCGTTGTTAGCGGAGCGACGAAAAATACCTCCGGAACTCCAGCCGCTCGTTTATAAATAGCAGCCGGTAGATCAACGGCGAACACCTCCAAAGCCCCAGCCGCGCTCGACTCCCACAGCTCGCTGCGGTCCTCGGTCGCGACGCTCCCTGCGGTCCTTGCGTCGCTGGGGTTCGTCGAGCGCGGCTGCCCCTTTGAGTCCCGCCCCTCACAGCACCGCAGCCTCACACCTCCCCAGCCTCGTCGCGCGTGCGACTCACGCCCTGCGGGCGCTCGTCGGCACGCGCCGACCGCAGCCTGGTCGTTTATAAATAGCGTCGCAGTCCGCTCAGTCGTCATCCGCGGCGGCCTGATCGGCGAACTGCGGGAGTTCGTCGTCGAGCAGCGCGTTCGTCGCCAGCCGGATCGCGTGCGGCCACCCGAGCGGGGTCGCGCTGTCGGGCGTCCCGTCGTCGAAGAGCTGCTCGGGGAGGTACGTCGTCGGTTCGCACAGCGAGCCGCCGGGCGAGACGTGCGAGAGCAGATCGCGGGCGCGCTCGACCATCTCGGCGGCGCGCGGGTCGTCGTGGGCCGCGAGCAGCGCGGCGAGCTCCGCGCAGGCGTTCGCGCCCCACGCCGTCGAGACGGTCCACACCTTCTCCGAGAGCTGGTCCGTCTGCCGCCAGCCGTCCCCCTCGTACCGGATCAGGCCGGTGATGTCGTCGGTCTCGTGATGGAGGCCGTCGACCACCGTCTCGACGTGGGAGACCAGCCGGTCGAGGCGCTCGTCGTCGACCGCGCCGCCGTCCCCCTCGCCGAGCGCGTCGAACGAGCGGTGCGCGGCCGCGAGCGCCAGCGTGGCGGAGTCGAGCCGGTCGTCGAACCCGCCATCGACCGTCTCCCGGACCGCGTAACAGCCGCGCTCGGGCACCCACAGGTCGTCGAGCGCGTCGTACACCTCCCGCGCGCGGTCGCGAGCGTGACCGGCGAGGTCCTCGGGCAGCGACGCGGCGCCCGGCACGTCCTCGGGGTCGTCGAGCGCGCCGACGGCGAGCCCCTCGCCGTGCCGCCCGAGCTCGCTGTAGGCCTCCAGAAACGTCGCGGCGGTGTGCGTGAACCGCCCCGCCGAGTCCTCCCACGCGTTCTGGCAGACGACCGGGCGACCGTCCGGTTCGAGCGTGCGGTCGAGCCCCGCGAGCGCGGCGACGAGCGTGCGGTCGAGACCGTCGACGCCGACGCCGGCCGCGCGCGCCCGAGAGAGGTAGGCGACGACGCTGCCGGTCTGGTCGGCCTGGTAGTCCACGTCCGGCCCGTCCTCGATGCGGGCGTTCGCCCAGCCGGGCGCGAGCGCGCCGTTCCGGGGCCACACCCGGTGGGGCCACGAGCCGTCGGGGCGCTGCGTGTCGACGTACATCCGCGCCGAGCGGGCGTGCCAGTCGCCGAGGTCGACGCCGACCGCGTCGACCGCGCCGAGCAGGAACCCGGATATCTCCGCGTCGTCGCGGAACCACGTGTAGCCGTAGCCGCCGGAGTGTTCGTAGTACGGGTCGAAGTCGGGGCCCGCGATCCGGAGCCCGGACGGGGCGGACAACAGCGAGAGGACGCGTAGGTCCGCCACGACCGACTCGCGGGCGGGCACCGACTCGGGCACCGTCGGGAGCGCGTCGGCGGCCGCGTCCGCGAGCGCGTCGACGCCGTCGAGGTCGCCGAAGAGCGTGTCCAGCCGCTCGCGGGCCGCCTCGCGGTCGGTCTCGGAGCGGTCCGTCAACAGCGTCGCGACGGTCGCGACCCCGTCTTCGAACGGCGCGTCGGCGATCACTTCGCCCGAGAGGCGCTCCTCCTCGTAGCGGTCGCCGTCGCGGTCGCGCGGGAGGTCGGTGGGGTCGTCGTCGAGCAGTTCGGGGAACGTCGTCGGGAGCTGGCCGCGGAGGTCCGCGAAGCCGGTCGCGCTCGCGAGGAAGTCGTGCTCGTCGGCGTGGTACACCTCGACGGCGTCGTCGTACCGGAGCTGTCCCACCCGGTCGTCGCGGCCGTCCGGCGCGAAGCGCGCGTAGACGACGAGCGAGGCGTCCGCGGGGTCGACGGCGGCGTCCGAGCCGGGACCTTCGCCGTCCGCGTCATCGAACTCGACCGACGCACGGGTGAGGTGCGCGTCGCCGAGCGTGACGTCGTGGCGCGTCACCGTCGCGCGCGGCGTCTCGTGGACCGTCTCGACCAGCGCCGTGTCGCCGACGTACCGCTGGGTCGTCTCGGCCTCGTCGAGCCACGCCACCTCGTCGCCGACCGCGAGGCCGAGCCGGGACCGGACGAGCCCGGTCCGGCCGGTGAGCGGGTAGCCGAAGTCGCGGAGTTCGCCGTCGTCGCCGACGTGGACGAGCCGACCGTCGCCGCCCGAAAACCGGCCGGAGACGGTGCGCCGCTCGCCGGGGAAGCGCGTCCCCTCGCCGGCGTGGCGCTTGTAGTCGTCGAGCGCGTCGCGGAGCTGCATTATGCGAGTACACGCCGCCGCACGGTATGAACCTTTGGTGTAATTATTGTTCACTCGTTTCGCAAACGGAAACGCTCAAAGCGCGGCGCGACGAGGGACGGGGCGTGCACGAACCCGGCCCCCCGCGAACGACGAGCGTCGGCGAGCCCGTCGAGCTCGCGCCGCGCTCGCCCGACCCCGACGGAACGTACCGGTGGACCGTCCGCGCCGCGCCGCCCGACAGCGACCTCGCCGCCGGAGACGGCCCGGACCCGGGCGCGACCGGGCCCCCGAGCACGGCGACCGCGGCCAGTTCGGACGCCACAGCCGCGGCGGCGGTGCTGCGCGCGGGCGAGACGGGCCGCGACGACGACCCCGTCGTCCACCTCGACCCGGACGTCCCCGGCACCTACGTCCTCGCGCTCGACGCGCCGGACGGCGTCCACCGCCAGCGCGTGCGCGTCTTCCCCGACGAGCGGCGCGAGGCGGAGATCCGCGTCCCGGCCGCGGACCTCGCGTCCGACGGCCCCGCGGGCGGGGCCGAGGCCGACCGCGTCTCTCTGCTGTGGCACCTCAACGAGAACCGGCTCGCGCTCGACCGCGCCGAGCGCGACGGCGACGAGTGGGTCGCGTCGGTGCGCGTCCCTCCCGGTCGACACGGCTTCGGCCTCGTCCCCGACGGCGACCGCTCGGCGGCGTACCACGGGGACTGCGAGGTGCCCGGTCCCGGTCGCCCCCGGCTCTCGCTGGACGCGACGGTCGTCGAAGCCGACGAACCGGCGGAGAGCGACCGACTGCGCCTGACCGCCGCGGTCGAGGCCGCCCCCGATATCGACGACGTCGAGCGCGGCGGCGACCCGGACGCGCTCGACGCGACGTTCCTCGTCGACGACCGCGACGCCGACCCGGAGGCGGTCGCGGCGATCGAGTCGCGCGCGGACGGCCGGACGCTCTCGGTCCCGCTCGACGAACTCCGCGGCGACGGGGTCGACGACGCGGTCCGGATCCACGCCGTCCCCCGCGGCGAGCGGTACGGGGCGGCGGAGACGGTCCGAATCGAGACTGGCGAGACCGAGACTGGCGAGACTGCGGGGCGCAACGCGACCGAACCGGGCGGATCGGTCGCGGTGAGCGATCCGAATCCGACGCCGGAGTGGGCCGAGTCGCCGACGATCTACGAGGTCTTCGTCCGCTCGTTCGCGGGCGACACGCTGCCGACGACGTTCCGGGAGATCGAGCGCCGCGTCGAGTACCTCGACCACCTCGGCGTCGACGCGCTCTGGCTCACGCCCGTCCTCGCCTCGCCGACGGAACACGGCTACCACGTCACCGACTACTACGACACCGCGACCGATCTCGGCTCGCGCGAATCGTTCGAGTCGCTCGTCGAGGCGTGTCACGACGCCGGAATTCGTGTGGTCTTCGACCTGGTGATCAACCACACCTCCCGCGACCACCCCGCCTTCCAGCTCCACTCCGCGGGGGTGGACGCCTACGCCGACCACTACCGGCGGGCCGACGCCGCGGGCGACGTGACCGGGATCGACTGGGCCGAGCTCGGCGACGGAGACATCCCCGACTACTACTTCGAGTGGGGCCGCATCCCGAACCTCAACTACGACAGCCCGGCGGTCCGCGCGTGGCTGCTCGACGTGGTCGACGAATGGGCCGGGGTCGTCGACGGCTTCCGCGCCGACGTGGCGTGGGGCGTCCCGCACAGCTTCTGGAAGGAGGTCGCCGACCGCGTCCCGGACGACACCCTCCTGCTCGACGAGACGCTGCCCCACGACCCGTTCTACGGCGAGGGGGAGTTCCACCGGCACTACGACACCTCCCTCTACGAGACGCTCCGGGCGATCGGCGCCGGCGACGAGCCGGCGGACGCGGTCGAGACCGCGCTCGCGCACGGCGAGTGGCTCGGCTTCGACGACCCCGCTTCCCAGATGCGCTACGTCGAGAACCACGACGAGGACCGCTACCTCGCCGAACACGGCCGCGACGCGCTCCGGGCGGCCGCGGCGGTGACGTTCACGCTGCCGGGCGCGCCGATGATCTACGCCGGGCAGGAGCGCGGCAACGAGACGTACCGAGGGCCGATCCGGTGGCACGACGGCGACAACGATCTCACCGAGTTCCATCGCCGGCTGGCCGCGCTGCGCGAGGCCGAACCGCTCCTCCGTGACGGGACGGTCGCGTTCGACGGTCGCGCCGCCGACGTGCGCGTCGTCGAGGGCGACGCCGAGCGCGTGGTCGCCTACGAGCGTCCCCCTGCGGCCGAGGCGAGCGGCGACGCCGAGACGGGCGACAGCGCGGCCGACGCGGACGCCGACGGCGACCCCCTCCTCGTCGTCGTCAACTTCGCCGCGGAGCCGGCGACGGTGGCCGTCCCCTGCTCGGTCGGGACGGACCTGTTCGGCGACGCCGACGCGGTCGACCGCGACCGTGATGCCGGCGCCGGCCGCGACGGCGAGAGCCTGCTCGCGGTCGACGCCGTCGCCGTCCTTCGGTAGAGGGGCTCGCGGCCGACCCGTTCCGAGGCGGCGACCCCGCCCGGTACCGACCCTTATAAGTGTCGCTCGGAAGAGGCGTGCGTATGGACGACCGGACGCTGACCGACCTCCTCCGTCGCTTCGGGCTCTCCGACAAGGAGGTCGACACCTATCTCAGTCTGCTGGAACACGGCGAGGCGAAGGCGAGCACCGTCGCCGACGCGGCGGGCGTCTCGAAGCGGTACGTCTACAGCGTGAGCGAGTCGCTGGCGGAACGCGGCTTCGTCGAGGTGAACGACCACGTTGTGCCGACGACGATCCGCGCGAACCCGCCCGACGAGGTGATAGACCGGCTCCGCTCCGACGTCGACGCGATGCGGCCCGGGTTGGCGGAGCGGTACTCCCGCGTGGAGCGGCAGGCCGAGCAGTTCGAGGTGATCAAATCGCAGGTCACCGTGATCAAACGGATTCAGTCGCTGCTCGCCGACGCCGAAAGCGAGGTCGCGCTGTCGATCACCGCCAAGCAGCTCCCCGAGGTGAAGGAGGCGCTCGTCGACGCGGTCGACCGCGGCGTGCTCGTCTTGCTCGTCGTCTCCGACGCCGACGCCGACCTCGACGCGGACGACCCCGCGCTGTCGGGCGTCGCGAACGTCGTCCGGACGTGGCGCGAGGCGATGCCGACGCTGCTCACCGTCGACTCGGCCGCGGGCGTCGTCGCCCCGCCCGAACTGCTCCGCCAGTCGACGACCGATCGACAGGCGATCGCCTTCTCGCAGGAGCAGCTCGCGCCCGTGATCGTCGGCTCGTTCCTCGGGAACTACTGGCCCGCCGCGACCGAGCTCGCGGTCGCCGACTCGGCGCCGCTCCCGGCCGAGTACACCGACTTCAGACACACCGTCCTTCAGGCGACGCTGCGGCTCCGCGCCGGCGACCCGCCGCGCGTGACCGTCGGCGGTCGGTGGACCGACGACGACGAGCCCGCCGAGCTCGTCGGCCGCGTCGTCGAGACGAGACAGGGGATGGTGGAGCCGACGAACAACGAGTTCCCGGTCGAGCACTCGCTCGTCGTCGAGACGGACGACGGCGAGGTCACCGTCGGCGGACAGGGGGCGTTCGTCGAGGACGTCGAGGCCGAGCTCGTCCGGATCGAGGCGGGCGGAGAGTAAGGCGGCGATACCGTGATATCCGTCGTTTGAGGCGCCGACGCGACGTATTTTAGTCTCTCGTCGGTCGCGGCACCGACGCGACGGCGTTCAGTGCCCCGGCGGAACCGACGCGGCCGACGGACCGCCGTCGATGGCGGAAGCGTCCGGGTCGATCCTGAACCGCCAGTCCGATCCGGTCGCGTCGCCTCTCCCCGCGAGGAGGGTGACCCCCGCGAGTCGGCCCCGCGAATCCCGACGGCACACCTCCAGCGCCACCGGGAGCGTCGGGACCCGACCGTCGGTGGGCGACAGCGCGTACCCGGAGGTCCGGACCGTCGCGTCGTCGTTCGCGGTTCCCGGTTCGGGGGCGGGTCGACCGTCCTCGACGCGCTCGTACTCCTCGACGAGACCGACGGCCGCGAGGCGGTCGAACGCCGCGGACACCGGATCGGCGGCGGACGGCTCCGACGGGTCGGGGAGGCGCTCCGCGGCGTCCGCCAACACCGCCGCCTGCGCCGCCGGATCGAGGTGTCGGTCGAGCGCGACCGCCATCGCTTCGAGCAGGCACAGACAGAGTTCGTCGGGGTCGGTGACCCGCTCGGCGAGCGAGAAGTACGCCTCCATGACCACCGACTCGACGCGGTCGTGACCGCCGGCGGAAAGCGCCTCGAACGTCGCCGCGGCCGCCGCGTGACAGAACTCGACGCGGTCGCGGGCCCGTCCGCGCCCCCCGCCAGCGGGTCGGCGGTCTGTCGGGCCGTCGTCGCCCGTCGGGCCGTCGTCGCCCGTCGGTCCGTCGTCGCCAATCGACCCGTCGTCACCCGTCGCCCCGTCGTCGTTGCTGCGCCGGCGGCGTCCGGCGGTGTCCACGATCCGACCCGTCAGCTCGTCCGGCACGGGCTCGCCCTCGTCCGGGGCGAACGTCGGGGACCCGTCGCTCCGTGCCGTCGCCCCCGACGGCGGCTCCGCGAACTCCTGTCTGGCGACGACGTCGTAGAAGGGGAGCTCGGGGTCGTACCGGCGGAGCGCGTCCCGGTACTGCTCCGTCGCCCGGGCCGCCGCGCGGGCGGTCTCGCGGCTATCGAAGCGCAGCCCCGCCGCCGGCACGGGGCGGTCGCCGTACCGCGCACAGACGAGCGAGAACTCGCCGTCCTCGCTCGCGAGCGATTCGATGTGGGTCGCGATGTCGAGCAGCGTCGTTCCGATCACAGGTTTTCTCTGGGCGTCGGGTCGGTCACTCTTCGAGGCTCGGGTGCGTCTCCTGCGGGTCCGGGTGCGGCTCGGCGAACCGTTTTCGGGTCGCGTCGAGCGCATCCGCCTCGCGCTCCTCGCGCTCGTCGGCGTCGATCTCCTCGCAGCCCGGGGGCACGTCGCGGCCGCGGTCGGTGAAGTACCCCTCGGGCGCGACCCAGTCGTGGTAGAACGGCTCGTCGGACTCCTCTAACAGCGTCACGGCGACCTCGGCGCCGTGACCGGCACACACCGCGGCCTGATGGGGTTTGCGAGCGAGTCGTCCAGCGGCGTACAACCCGTCGACCCCGGTCCGACCGCGCTCGTCTGCGTCGACGTACGCCTTCCCGCGGTCGACGATCCCGACGCCGTCGACGCCGTCGAGGTAGCCGACCTCGTTCTTCGTCGCGGCGACGACGTGTCGCGCGCGGATTCGGTCGCCGCCGTCGGTGACGACGACGAAGCGGGCGCCGTCGGCCGGGTCGGCTGGCGCGTCGGCCGCGTCTCCGTCTGCGTCTGCGTCTCCGTCGCCGTCCGCGTCGAGGTGTTCGACCCGCGTGACCCGGGCGTCCAAGCGGTCCGCGCCGGCGACCTCCGCCTGTTCGCCGAGCAGGTCGAGCAGGCGGCGCGCGTCGACGCCGAGCGGGAAGCCGGGGAAGTTCTCCAAGCGCGCGTTCCGGCGGAGGATCGAGCCGCCCGGGTCGACGACGAGCGTGTCGAGTCCCTGCCGGGCGGTGTAGACGGCCGCCGAGAGCCCGGCGACCCCGCCGCCGACCACGGCCACGTCGCGCGCGGCGGTCGGTTCGTCTGTCATCGGCCGAACACCCGTCGGTTCCGGCGGCGGGGATCGGTCGCCCGCGTCTCGGTCTGGTCCATACTCGCCGGCAGGGGCGCGGTGAGGTAGGAGCTTCGGTCGCGCGTCGCGCTCGGTCCCGGCGGTCGGTCGGCCGCCGGTCGAACGGTCGACGGTCGAACGGTCGACGGTCGAACGGCCGACCGCCCGCCGGTCATCGGCGCGCCCGGACCGGCCGCTCGGCGGCGATGAACGCCTCCGACCCGTCCGTCGCCGCGAACGCGATCCCGCCGGCCTCGCCGCGCTCGACGCGCCACGTCGGCAGGGCGGGCACGTCGTAGTCGGTCGGATCGCCGTACGTCGCCGCGACCGCCCACTCGCGGGCCCGCATCTACAGGTCTCCGTTGATCGCGTCCGCGACCCGCTGGCGGTCGAACAGCCGCTCTCCCTCGGGGATCTCCGGGTACGGCCCCTCCTCGTACCGGGGCCACGCGCCGAACGCGTCGGGGTACAGCTGCTTCGCCGTCATCTCCAGCTGGAAGAGGTTGAGGATCGGTCCCTGATATCGGGCGCCCTGCGGGTGGATGCGGTCGTTCGCGACCGCCGTGACGTCCGAGCCGACGGGGTCCTCCTCGAAGGCGGCCCGCCGCCCGGCCATGTCCGTGCCCGGCTCGAAGCCGCCGAGGTAGAGGATGACGTCGGGGTCGGCCTCCAGAATCGTCTCGAAGTCGACGACCGTGCCGGACTCGACACTCCCCTCGAAGGCGTCCCGTGGACCGAGCGGGCGCGTGTGCGACGTGAGGAAGCCGGGGTTGCTCAGCGTGTACGCGTAGATCTGCTCGATGTCCGCGGCGGCGATCATGATCGCGGTCGGGCGCTCGGACTCGGGCGGGAGCCGCTCGTCGATCGTCGCGAGGAGGTCGTCGTGGACCGCCGCGAGCGCCTCGTAGCGCTCGCGCTCCCGGAACGCGTCGGCGACGATCTCGAACTGCTCCCACAGGCCGTAGTACTGGTAGCCGTCGGCCCACTCGCCGGTCGGCTCCTGGTGGCGGTCCGAGAGGGAGTTGCCGAACCACGGCGAGACGCGCTCGGCGATCTCGTCGATGTCCTCGCGGCTCCACGCGTCCTGCTGGGTTATCCACGCCGGGTCCGCGAGGTGGATGTCGCTGTCGAGGGCGTACAGCTGCTCCTTGTCGGGTTGCCACGAGGAGTAGAGCCCGGACCAGTCGAGCGAGACGCCCGGGAGGCGCTCGATGAACTGGTTCCAGAGGCCGTCGTAGTAGTCGGGGGCGTGGAGGGCGGTGACGTCGTCCCCGCGGCCCAGCGCGAACGCCATGCCGGCGTGGTGGGTGAGCCGCGTGAACACCGTCTCCGGCGGCGACTCGAACGTCACCTCGCCGGTCGGCGAGATGGACGCGGTGTAGCTCCCGCCGTCGGCGTCGTCCCCCTCACCGGAGGGGTCGTCCGATTCGCCGGAGCCGCCGTCGCCCGCGTCGGTCTCGTTCCCGTCGGAACCGGTCGGCTCCGACTCGGTGTCGCCGCCGCTACAGCCGGCGAGGAGGCCGCCGAGCGCGACCGAGCCGCCGTACTTCGCGAACGCCCTCCGGGTCGATTCGGGAGGTGCCTGGTCGTTGGGCATGTTTTTAGGCTGGCCTAAAAAAATTTAACCGTTCCGATCTTTAGGTCGGCCTAAAATAGTGGACGGTGCCCGGCGCACAGAACCGGACGACTCCCCGTGTCGCTCCTGCTCCTCGTGTCGCGCCTGCTCCTCGTATCGCGCCTACTCCTCGTGTCGCGCTCGGACGGGCGTCACCCGCGGACCGCGGTCGGTGTCGACGACCTCGGCGTCGACGCGGAACACCTCGGCGAGCAGCTCCTCGGTGACGACCTCCTCGGGCGGGCCGTGCGCCCGGACCCTCCCGTCCTTGAGCGCGACCACGCGGTCCGCGAGCCGCGCCGCCTGCTCGATGTCGTGGAGGACGACGACGACGGTCACGTCGCTCTCCGACCGGAGCGTCTCGATTATCTCCATCACCTCCATCTGGTGGTGGAGGTCGAGGAACGTCGTCGGCTCGTCCAAGAGGAGCACGTCGGTGTCCTGCGCCAAGACCATCGCGATCCACGCGAGCTGTCGCTGCCCGCCGCTCAAACTCCCGATCTCGCGGTCGCGCAGGTGGCCACAGCCCGCCAGGTCGATGGCGCGCTCGACCGCCCGGGCGTCCTCGTCGGTCGTCCGCTCGAAGAACCCGCGGTGGGGGTACCGGCCGTGGTACACCAGATCCTCGACGGTGATGCTGTCCGGGGACGTGCTCTCCTGCGAGAGCAGCCCGAGCTTCTTCGCGAGCGCCTTCGTGTCCATGGAGTGAACGTCGCGCCCGTCGAGCAGCACCGAGCCGCCCTCGGGTTCGATCTGGTTCGCGAGCCCCTTCAGCAGGGTGCTCTTCCCGGACCCGTTCGGACCGACGAGCGCCGTCACCGCGCCCGGCTCGGCCGCGATCGACTCGCCGTCGACCACGGGTTCGGGGGCCGTCGGATAGCCCAACACGAGGTCCTCGGCGTCGAGGTCGCTCGCGTCGGTCGCGCCGCCGGACGGACCGCGCGGCCCGTCGGTCGCGCCGTTCGCGTCGGTTGCGCCGCCCGATTCGTTCGACTCTGTCGCGTTTGCGCTGAAAATTGACATTCAGAGGTCACCCACGTTCTGCTTCCGCCGCATCAGGTACAGGAAGTACGGGCCGCCGACCAGCCCGGTGACGATCCCGACCGGGACCTGCGCGTCGACGCCCGCGATCACGCTCATCCCGAGGCGCGCTCCCACGTCGGCGCCGACCATCAGCGCCGGGCCGACGAACAGGCAGCCGACGATCACCCGCTTGTAGTCGCTGCCGACGAGGTTCCGGACGACGTGGGGGACGATGAGCCCCACGAAGCTCACGATCCCCGCGACCGCGATGCTGGCGGCGGCCGCGAGGACGGCGACGCCGGAGAGCGCGAACCGCACCCGCTCTATCGACATCCCCAGCGACTTCGCCGTCTGCTCGCCGAGGAGGAGCAGGTTCAGCTGCCGCGACCCCGCGAGCGCCAGCGTCAACGCCGCGAGCGTCCACGGGAGCGCCGTCCGGACCTGCTCCCAGTCGGTCCCGGTCAGCGACCCCGTCGTCCACTGGATCGCCGACTGGACGACGGCGATGTCGTCCGCGAAGAAGAACAGCCCCGTCTGGAGGCTGTTGAAGACCGTCCCGACGATGACGCCCGCGAGGACGAGTCGCACCGGACTCGTCCCGTTCTTCCACGCGATGGCGTAGACGATCAGGAACGCGACCGCCCCGCCAAGCGCCGCGATCAGCGGCAGGAACGCGGAGAGCCCGCCGAACACGACGAGGGTGAGCAGGATCATCAGGCCCGCGCCCGACGAGACGCCGAGGATGAAGGGGCTCGCGAGCTCGTTGCGCGTCACCGCCTGGAAGATGGCGCCGGAGACGGCGAGGTTGGCGCCGACAACGACGGCGACGAGCACCCGCGGCAGGCGGATGTTCCAGACGACGAGCGTCTCGCGCGCGAGCTCGGGCAGTTCGCCTCCGAACCCCGTGACCGCCCGCATCAGCTCCTCGCCGAGGAGGAAGTTGAGCAGCCACCGCGGGTCGAGCAGGACCGCGGGGTCGAGGACGGCCCGCCACGCCTGTCCGACCGACATCGAGTACGCGCCGAAGCTCACCTGAACGAGCCCCGCGACGGCGACCAGGAGGAGGCTCCCGGCGGCGACGGTCGCGAGCCGCGGCTCGAACAGCCACCCGAGCCGGTTCCCCTCGCCCGGTCGGCGGGCCGAGGCGTCGCCGCCGACCGCTCCGGCCTCGCCGCTCATCGCGTGCCCCCGTCGGTTCGCGGGGCGTTCGATCCCCCGTCGCTCGCGTACGCCGCGATCGCCTCGTCGTCGATCGCGTCGAGCAGCGCGTCGGTCCCGTGCGCGTCGACGACGGCGTCGGGGTCCAGTCGCTCGGCGAGCGCGCGGTGACCGGCCGCGGCGCGGTCGGCCTCCTCGTCGACGTCGACGTACGACGACAGCGCGTCGTCGATCGCGGCCTCGCGGACGCGGGCGAACCGCTCCGAGTCGGTGTCGACGGGGGCGTCGGCGTGCTCCGCGTCGAACCACTCGACCCACCGGTCGCGGTCGGCCCACTCGCCGTCGAGTTCGGCCTCGCGGCGGACCCAGTCGACGCCCTCCGCGGCCGCCGGCCACCAGCCGTCGTCGATCCGGGCGTCGGCGACGACCCGCTTGCCGACGCGAGCGCCCCGTCCCGTGGCCGTCACCGCCTGCCGGTCGGCGTCCGAGGGAGAGGCGACGTACAGCCCGTCGACGGGGGTCGTCCCGTCTCGGTCGGCGTACTCCCGATCGAAGTGCTCGTGCGTCTCGCCGCCGTGATCGTGCTCCTCGAACATCGCGCCGTCGTCGTCGAGCCCCCGGAGGTACTCGCCGTCGTACCGGGTCGCCGCGACCACCCGGCGGGCGGTGACCGGAGAACCCTCCTGGCGGGTGACGCGGAGGCGGGTCTCGTCCGCGTCATCTACGCGCTCGACGGTCTCGACGAGGTCGTCGACGAGCGTACAGCCCGCGCGCTCGACCTGCGCGCGCATGAGGTCGGCGAGCGTCCCGACGTCGATCCCGGCCGGGAACCCGGGGTAGTTCTCCAAGTGCGCGCAGCGCGCGAGCGAGGACCGACCGCGGTCGAAGACGGTCACGTCGAGGCCGCCGCGCGCGGCGAACACCGCGGCTGCGCAGCCGGCGGGGCCGCACCCGACGACGACGAGGTCGCGTTCGGCCGGCCGGCCGGCGTCCGCCCCGCGCTCGCCGGCGCCGCTCATTCCGTCCCTCCGGCGACGATCGAGGCGACCTCGTCGCGGTCGAACAGCCGTTCGTCGGCGGGGATCTCCGGGTAGGCGTCGCCGTGCTCGTAACCCGGCCACTCGCCGAACCGCTCGGGGAACAGCTGTTTCGCGGTCATCTCGGTCTGGAACAGGTTCATGATCGGCCCCTGAACCGGGTCGCCGGAGGGGTAGAAGCGGTCATTCGCTATCGCGGAGAGATCGCCGGCGACCGGGTGGTCCGTCAGCTCCTCGCGGATCGCGCCAACGTCGTAGTAGGAGGCGATCCCGTACTGGTGGAAGATTACGTCGGGATCGACCTCCAGTAACCCCTCGTGGTCGTACGTCATCTCGTAGGTGACGTCGTCGCCCGTGAACGCGTCGGGGACGTCGAACGGCCGCACGTGCGCGTTCGCGAACCCCGGCTCGTCCGTTCGCGAGGGGTAGTAAGTGCCGTCCATGTAGATGAGCGCCGCGACCGTCGGTCGCTCCTCCGCCGGGGGGAGGTCCCCGCGGATCGTCTCGATCAGGTCCTCGCGGACCGCGTCGAGCGCCGCGAACCGCTCCTCCTCCCAGAACGCGGCGGCGACGCGCTCGCCGATTTCGGGGAGCGTGTAGTACTCGTACCGGTCGCGGTACGCCTCGGGCGGTTCGGCGTGACGCCGGCTGTAGATGTTCCCGAACCACGGCCCGATCCTGTCGCGGACCTCGACCACGTCGTCCTCGTCCCAGCCGTCGAAGGAGGCGAACAGGGCCGGGTCGGCGAGGTGGAGGTCGGAGCCGAGCTCGTAGAGTAACTCGCGGTCGACGGAGATACCCCCGCCCGAGCCGGTGTTCAGCTGTTCGAGCCCCTCGCGGTCGAAGGAGACGCCGTCGAGGGCCGCGTAGTAGGCGTCGAGCGTGTTCCCGCCCGCGTCGGCGTCGAAGCCGAGCGAGTTGACCGCGTCGCCGTGCCCGAGCGCCACCGCTAGGTCGGCGTACAGCAGGCTGTACACCATGACGTCTTCGGGCACGGCGTCGAACTCGACCTCGCCGACCGGCGCCATCGCGGCCGTGTACGAGTCCGAAGCCGCGTCCTCGTCCGACGGCTCGTCTCCGCCGGAGCCGCCGTCCGCCGAACCGTTTCCGCCCTCGGACCCGCTCGGCGGCGCCTCACTCCCGCTACACCCGGCGAGCAGTCCCGCGCCGGCGACGGCGCCGCAGTACCTGATCGCGTCGCGTCGCGTGCCGGCGGGCCGGTCCGCGTCTTGCCCCATACAGTTTAGGCTACCCTAAAGAATTAAAGCAGTTTCGAATGTTAGGCGGGCCTAAACACTGGGCCATTCGACGAACGCGTCCGCGGGGTTCGCCCTCGGAATCGGCGAAGCCGAACCCGACGTTCGAGGCGTCGACGGGTTGACGCGGTCGGACACCACAGCCTCGGAGGATGGATTTGATGCGTGCCTTCTATTCTCGAGAAGTAGCTGTGAAAGAGGGGATGTCTTGCGGTTCCTATTTCTTACCCCTCAGAAAGCATTTTTGAATGATGTTCTCTGAAGTGTGTTACTAATCACCAGACGAAAGACTATCCAGCCAAATCTGTCGTGAAACTAAGCCACGCATCACAACCCATCCTCCGAAACTGTGGGCATCTCACAACCTCGGGGGATGAATTTGACGCGTGACTTCTGCTCATTATTTTTTGCTGTAAATAATAGCCATCCGTTGTAGTTTAGCGGCGCGTCGAGGCGGTGTTTGTGCGGATAGTTGAGCAAGACGGTGTTGAGTCAAATCGCTGATGAAGCGTGATCGGAGAACTGAACAGAGGCTCTTCCGTCTCGGATG
>NZ_SGUC01000037.1 GCF_005435165.1 Halorubrum sp. GN11_10-6_MGM
TGCTGGCGACGTGGCGCCAGCAGGGACGCAATCCTTACGACGAACTCAGGCGAGTTGTCCGCGACAACGAGATGATCTCACGGGATCAAGCTGCTCCGATTGTTGAGTCTTCAGGGTAAACACGTACTCTCCTCGTAAACAGATAGGCCGACAGCGACACCGACGTGGCGACGACCGTCATTCCCGAGCGTACTCGACGTCGGCCTCCGGTTCCCGGACGACCTGTCTCCCACAGAGCGGTTCCGTGACGGAACCGGATCGACGTGGAGCTCCAGGGCCACGCGGACGCCTTCGTCGACGTGAGCGACATCGGGGCCCTTCGGCTCCCGATGGCGCGCGCCGCCCTCCAGGACGGGATTCGGCTGGTCGGAGACGACCGAGATGTCGACGCCTATAGACGGTCGGCGAGGCGGTCGTCGCGATTACTGTTCGGCGTCGAATAGCGATGTGAGCTCTCTGATTCCGTACAGCGACGCGTCGGGTCGCTCGTCAACGGCGGTCCGCAACTCGTCGGTGAAGCCGGCTCGGGAAAAAACCGCGTACCGTACATCCCGGTCGCGTCCCTGCCATCGGACCTCTGGTTCGAGCGCTGTGAGATCGTCGAACACTGCCCGCCCCACGGGATCTGTAGTCCACTTGCATTCGCCGAGCAACAGCGTATCGGTCTCTTGATCGATCCCGACGACGTCGATCTCCTCGCCGCCGTACCACCACCGGCCGACCCGCGAGCAGGAGACGGGAAACGCCGATGTCCGAACCGCCTGCTGGCACACGGTTTCGAAGGTCCGACTCGTGTGCGTCGGCAGCGTCTCAGCGATCGCCGACCGGACCGGTGCCGTGTGCCCCTGTTCGAGTGTCCCCCGATTGGGTGCCACGTACCGAAACCAGAACCGAAGGAACTCGTCGGTCAACCGATACAGCCCCCGACCGTCCGGATCCGTCACCGGATGCTCGCGCTCGAGGATCGCTAGCTGCGTGAGGTTCTGGAGGTACCGGGAGAGACTGCTTGCGTCGCGGCCGATCTCGTTGGCGATCTCGGTGACACGCGTCGCGCCACCGGCGATGGCCTCGAGGATCGCCATGTACGTCGCGGGTTCACGAAGCTCCTGGCGTAACAGAAACTCCGGCTCCTCGTACAGGAACTCGCCCTTCGAGAGAACGGCCTGCTCGACGTTCTCGAGGAGGCTCCGCTCCGGGTCGAACTGTTCGAGATACGCGGGGACACCACCGAGGACGCTGTACACTTGGATCTGCGTCTCAAGCTCCGCATCCGGGAAGAACCCGCGAACATCCGCGAACGAGAGCGGGGCGAGCTCCCACTGTCCGGTCCGGCGCCCGTACAGCGGGCTCTCGTAGCTCAACACGCCCTCCTTCATCATCGAAATCGACGAGCCCAACAACACGAGCGACACGTCCGTCCCCGCGAGCACGTCGTCGACGATGGTCTGAAACACTGACGGGATAGTGTCGTCTTCGGCGACGAGATACGAGAACTCGTCTAACGCCACGACACACGGCTCGTCGACGCGGGCCGTGAGGTACCGAAACGCGTCGACGAACCCGTCGACATCCGGCGTGACGTCGTCGAACGCCTCGGCGCACTGCGCCGCGAACCGGCGGGCGTTGTGCGCCGCGCCCCGCTCGTCACAGAGGTAGTAAACCGACGCGTCGTCGAGCGTCTCAAGCGCCGTCGTCACCAGCGTCGTCTTCCCGACCCGCCGTCGGCCGTACACGACAAGGAGCTGTCGCTCCGTGCGCGTGAGATGCGACGTGAGCCATTCGAGTTCTGCCTCCCGGTTTATCATTATGCGGGCGATAATATTATCGTGTTCATAATAACTGTTCGGGAGTCAGCGATGCCGGTTGTGCTCTCAGTTTCGCCGAGGACACTCCGAAGTCAGCGACCTACCATCCACCTCGAGCGCGCGTTCGTACGGTGTGTCCAAGATCCTAAATCGGCTTCACGGAGCCTGTTGAGGGTCACGTCTGCGGCCGTGTTCACGGTCATAACTCTTCTAGTGATCTGGGCGGGCATTTTTATTCAGCGTTCACCGAGATCCTGCCATGGGCCTGTACGACGACGTGCTGGTCGCAGGTGGCGTCAGGCTGCCGAAGTTTCCAACCGACGCCAGCCCGTCGGACATCGAGTGGCAGACGAAAGATGTCGGGCGGCCAGCCATGCAAGCGTACAAGCTGACCGCAGACGGACGGCTCTTGCGACGGGAGCGAGAGTTTCGTGAGAAGACGCCGGAAGAAAAACAGAGGGCGGCCGCCGATCACGGCTTCGACTCGTGGGAAGAGTACGTCTCGTTTTGTGAGCACACATCCCCAGATGAGCGCATCCAGCGTGGAATCGGTCTCGGCGCACCGGACCCCCAACCCCTCAACGAGGAACTCTGGCTCGATCACAACATGCACGGCAGCTTCGAGTTTCACGGGCGTCGCGACGACGTCGAAGACGGATTCTACTGGTCGTACGAAGCACGGTTCACGCGTGGAGAGCTCGATGCGATCGTCTTTCTCGGCGAGCGCGGTGGTGGTCTCCCCGATGAGTACAAACCCGGCGCACCTGTGCGCGTCGAATTTTAATCGGGGACCAGATGGACATGGATTGAGCGGGTGGCAATCGTCCGAACGAATCCCATCTCAGAGGAACGGGTCCATTCCGACTCGAGACGTGTGGGCCAGCCGATCGGAATGAGACCCGCGGCCGGCAGGCTCACAGACGATCAAAGTGGAAGCCCCCCGGCTTCAGCCGTGGGAGGAATCCGACACTACTCGTCACAATACACCGGGCGCGTCACGGGGAGGTCGGCTCGGAGGATGACGACCGGAAGTCGTCACTGTGATCGTAGCAGTATGCGAGCGCTCGGTGAACGCCACCCAATGTGAGATCGGGGTACAGCTGCGTGATCTCGTCGGGGCTGTACCCGCTGTGTTCGGACGCTGACGCGACATCTTTCACCGGGGATTCCGGTTGCTCCGACGGTCGGCGCCCCGTCGCTGTCCCGAACGAATCCAATACCGTAGAATAGCTCTGTTGAAATCCTCTTCTTCAGATGGATTTTTTCTGAAACAACTAGTCGCTCAAGAGTGTATACCTTGCTTCTCAACGGTCAAATTCGTTAGTCCCAACGAGATACGAGCCGTATAATAGGAGAGCAACAGGCACTAAAAACCCAAATATGGTCGACGATCCTGCGTAGAAGTTAGCAACCGCCAAGCCCAGTATCGATACTTGAAGACCGATGATACTCATGTTGGCGCTCATACTAATCGTGTTTTGTTTATTACAAGTAATCTCTTGGCATTATAGCCGACCTCGTACTATATCGAGATTGGGACATCTGTTCGGCTGATGAGTTACCTGTACTGAGCGATTCGTGAGGACCCTGTACTGAACGTGACTGGAAAATATCATTTTCTGAGGATTTCAACAGAGTCCGTAGAATCGACTCGTACCGAGTTGAAACGCAGGGTTCAACGGATCGGGATGGTTTCCACGATTGGGCCCTCACACGACGAGCGCGATCCCACCACCACCAACGATCGCGAGCGTCCCGAGGGCGAAACACACCGTCGCGAACGGCACCCGCTCGACGACCCGCATCAGCGCATCGATCGTCAGGTAGCCGACGACGCCGCTCACGCCAAGCGCGACCGCCGCAGGTAGTGGCGCGATTCCGGGGAGCCCGCCGGCGCCCACGACGGTGATCGCTGCCGCGCCGACACTCGCTGGAATTGACAACAGAAAGGAGAGCCGGAACGCGTTCGGTGGGTCGTAACTGCGGAACAACAGCGCGCTCGCGGTCACGCCCGAGCGAGAGATCCCGGGGAGGATGGCGAACCCTTGGACGCTGCCGACGAGCACCGAATCGACGAGGGAGGGTTTTTCACGGCCGCCCATGCGCACCGAGTCTGAGGCCCGCTGGAGCAGGCCGGTAATCACGAGGAGGACCCCGATGACGGCGATAAAGACGCCGCCCGTGAGGTCACTCACAAGATCAACGGCGAGCACGTACAGCGGGATCCCGACGAGCCCGGTGAACAGCGACGCGACGACGACGTAGGTGGCGAGCGCGTGGTCGGCGTCATACGCGGTCGCGGGGCGCCAGCCGGGCACCGACCGGAGGGCGGTCGCGATCTCCTCGCAGTAGTAGGTCGCGGCCGACAGTGTGGTGCCGAGCTGGAGGAACAAGGCGAGCTGGACGGCGACCGCGGGGTCCGTGCCGACGAGCGTGAGTACGAGCGAGAGGTTCCCCTGACTCGAGACGGGGAGCCACTCGACGACGCCCTGAACGATCCCGGCGAGTATCGCAACGAGCAGCTCCGTGGTGGTCACTATCAAAGTCGGAAGCGGGTCGGCAGGTAAAAGGCGACGATTGCGGGCTAGCGCTCGGCGGGCGCCCGCCTGTCAGCCTCCCGTTCCCGCTCGGGCGAGTCGGAATCGGGCTCGTCAGTTTCGGCCGACGCGGTCGGGCGTGTTCTGTCGTTCGGTGCCGTGTTTGACTCCGCCTCGTCCGGCGGCGCCGGGGGTTCAAGCGCGGCAACGAGGAGTTCGACCGGGCGCGTCTCGCGGAGTTCCGCCCAGTTCCGGCGCTCTCGGGTCGCAATCGCGCCGGCGAGGGCGAGCCCGGCCGCGAGGCCGAGGCGTGTCACGCCGAGGGTTCCGGTCGCGACGCTCACGAGGACGAGCAGGAGCCCGACCCCGAGAACGGCAAGGCCACCTACAACCGCCGGCGCTGCCAGCGTGGACGCTGTGACGGCGCGAATTGTCGCTGCCGTTCGGGAGTCCTCTAAGGGGGGGAGGAGCCGGTCGAGGACCGCATCGAGCAGGCGGATGACCGGGCCGACCGTCCACGTCTTTCGGAGGTCGATAACGATCACGTCCGGGTCCGGCTCGGCGGTGAGCCAGCGGTACAGAGAGGAGCCCCGCACGGCCGCGGCCGTCCGGCGCCACAGCGCTCCGAGACGCGAGCGGTGGGCTGCCCGCCGCACCACGCTTTCGGTCGGCGTGCCCGTCTCGGTCTCGTCACTCATCCGAATCGACCTTCGGGCGGACGCTCATGTGTGTTGTGACTGGGGCGAGCCGGTGGTGTACTCACCGCTCCACAGCGACGACGGTCGCCTCCACGGTGGCCGTGCCGAGATCGAGCGTGACGGTCGACCCCTGACGGATCTGGTCGCCCTTGAACGCGAGCCCGCTGGGTGTCTCTCGCAGCTGGAGCTCCGCCGTGATCGTCACGTCGCGATTGACCGGGTGGTCGACGACGTTGACGCTACCGTCGTCGCCGGTCGCGATGATGAGCGACGGCTCCGTTTCGACGTCCGTCACGCGTGCTACGGTGGTGTCCCCGGTGCGCTCGACCATGCCCGGCTCGATCACGTTAGCGAAGTCCTCACGGATCTCCTCCATTCGGAGCGTGACTGTGCGCGTCGTGGTCGCGTCGATGTCGATGTCGCCGCCGACCTGTTCGATCTGGGCAGCAAGCGTGTAGTCGCTTGCGGGAAGCATTACCGTCTGGCCGCGCCTGAGCGTCGTGTCGCCGAAGCGGAGGTGGTCCTGCTGGTGGTGGGCGGTGAGCGTCGCCTCGACGAGAAGCTGTCGTTGGGTCGATCGGTTGGTCGCGTAGGTGGTCACGTTCTCGATGCGAGCTACGGTGCGGTCGCTCAGGCGAATCTCGTCGCCGGGGGTCACCGCCTGCGCGGTGCCCGCGTCGATCTGACTCGAGAGCAGCACGCGCTGTTGTTCGGTGGCTAAGGCGTCGCTGTCGCCCACGTCGCGAATCTGGCCGTTGATCTGGTAGCGGTCAGTGCTGACATCAAGCGTGCGCCCGAGTCGCGGTGGGGCGCCCGCGTAGACGAGGCTGTCTTGATCGTTGCGTTCACCTTCGAGTGCGACACGAAGGAGGACGCGCGTCCGATCGTCTTGTGGCGTGAGGTGAACGTCTGTGATGCGGAGATTCGATGAATCCTCGGGGCTGTAGGTGTCACCCTCGCTGATTGCGTCGACGACGTACGGCGAAACCGTGCCGACGTCGAGCGTTGCGTAGGTGATGTCCGTTTCCGGTTCCGGGGCCGGATCGTCGGTGAGGACGAACGCGGCGCCCGCCACGACGACGGCGGCGATCAGCAGCACGACGAGCGCGTCGATGACGTTGACGCGGCCAAAGAGGTTCCCGTCGTCGTCGATCAGCTCCATGGAGGTCCCTCCGAGCGCGGCATTACCAACGACGACCAGCGGGCGCCTAAAAAGCGTATTCGTTCGACGCGCGTTCGACTGCGCGGATCCGTAGGCTTTTGGCCGCGCTGGTGGAGAGACCCGGTACAATGGGTCGGCTCCGGCTCCCGCTCGTCCCGCGGTGGCTCCGCCTCGGTGGCGTCGTCGCCGTCGCGGCGACGATCCTCTACTACTCGGTGGTCACGCCGCCGGGCAGCGGCACGATTCGAAGCGGGCCGTTCGGCGTCCTCGCGTACAGCACGTGGCTCCACGGGCTGGCGTACGCGGGACTCGCGGTCGCACTCGCGTACGCGTTTCAAGACCAGCCGTGGCGCGACCGGACCGTGCTGGCGGTCGTCTTTCTGGTCGCCGTCGGCTACGGGGGTGGAATCGAACTGCTCCAGTCGACGCTGGACGCGCGGACCGCGGACTTCGGCGACCTGCTGGTGAACGCGGTCGGGGCGGCCGTCGCGGCCGTGTGCTGGCGGGCGCTGACGCGATGGGTGCGGTTCTATCGGGCGCAGCGGCTTGGAGAGATCGAGCGGCCGGTCGGCTGAGGTAGCACATCGGTTCTTTCGTTCGGGACCGGACGCTCACGTCGGGCGCCCCACGCGATTGCGGACCCAAACTACTCCCGGATCCCCCTCGTTCCCCTCGAACATGTCACTTGGTCCTCGTTCCGGAACCCCTCTCCGTCTCGTCATCGGCTGTTGCTGTCTGGTCGCATGCGTCTTCGCCGTCGCGCTCGGCGCGCCCGCCTACGAGACGACGGTCGCCGAGCGGGCGCCGACCGAACAGGCGATGGCGGCGTCGCTTGACGCGTACTCCCCATCGGATATCGATCCGATCGCGTTTGACGCGCTGTCTCCGAGCGAACGGACCGCCGTTGCCGGCGCGGTGCGGTCGCCTCGAGGTGTCTACACGGACCGTGGCCGGTCGGACGACGGCGGGCAGTTTGCGTATCGAAACGACATCATCAACCAGTACTTCGTCGACTATCGGGGATCGATCTACCTTGTTCGGGTCGTCGTGAACATCGGGTATTTGTGGGTGGCTGGAGGCGCTCTCGGTGGCGGAGTCGGACTGCTCTTGACCGCGAGCGGGCTGCGGGCTCGGTGAGTCGGGTGAGATACCTTCGCTCGACTCGGGAATCTCTTTGGGAGCCACACCTCGATTCGTCTGTCCGGTGCGGACTGGGCGTCTATGCGAGCCTCACCGTCAGGCTCTGCGGCTCGGCGATTCCTCTCGTGACTCTGTTCTCACCGCGACGCCCGTCACTCCCGCGCCTGGGGGTTTCTGGCCGTCGAGTCGTGGTGCTGTGAGTAATAAGACATATGTCGGTGCGTGCTAGTCGTTTGTCCATGCAAGCCGTCGTGCTCGCCGCCGGCGAGGGAACCCGCCTCCGCCCGCTAACCGAAGAGAAACCCAAAGGAATGGTCGAGGTCGCGGGTAAACCCATTCTGACCCACTGTTTTGAGCAGCTGGTCGAACTGGGCGCCGACGAGCTGTACGTCGTCGTCGGCTACAAGAAGGAGGCGATCATCGAACACTACGACGACGAGTTCGAGGGCGTCCCGATCACGTACGCCCACCAGCGCGAACAGAACGGACTCGCGCACGCGTTGTTGACGGTCGAAGAGCAGATCGACGACGACTTCATGCTGATGCTCGGGGACAACGTGTTCCGCGCGAACCTCGAAGACGTCGTGAACCGGCAGGCGGAGACGCGCGCGGACGCCGCGTTCCTCGTCGAGGAGGTCCCCTACGAGGAGGCGAGCCGATACGGGGTGTGTGACACCAACCAGTACGGCGAGATCGTCGAGGTTGTCGAAAAGCCCGAGGATCCGCCGTCGAACCTGGTGATGACCGGCTTCTACACGTTTACGCCCGAAATCTTCCACGCGTGTCACCTCGTTCAGCCGTCGAATCGCGGCGAGTACGAGATCTCCGACGCGGTCGACCTGCTTCTAGCGTCCGGCCGCACCATCGACGCGATCCGCATGGACGGCTGGCGGACCGACATCGGCTATCCCGAGGACCGGGACCGCGCCGAGGAGCGACTGTTAGAGGAACGCGGCGAGATCGCCAGCGAGGGCGATGAGGAGAGCGAGGCGGTCGAAGCGGCGACGTCCGAGGAATCGTAAGGCGGGCATTTTAGTTCTCTGGAACTGCTGGCCTTCCTTAGACTACAATACGTTGCTCGATCGCCTCAACACCGGTCACGTATCTCTCTATCGGGTGTGACAAGAAAACCGAAAAATAGTCGATCTTTCTCCCGACGTTCGGGAATTCTCGCGCTAGCGCAGGGAGATTATCATCACCACATGCGGCGCAACATGTATCACCCATGGACCGATACTGTGGGGCATGGCAACCGACGCTGCTCCCGAAGAAACGACAGTCAGTGACCGCGGAATGGTCACGATCCCTGCGTCCCTCCGGCGTCGTCTCGACATCGAAGCCGGTGACAAATTCCGGTGGGACGTCGATGACGATGGCACCCTCTCGATCGAAATCGTCAAGCAGCGATACGGCGCCTTCGACGACTTCGAGCCGGTGTCGATGGGTGGCGATGGATCTGAAACGCACGACCTCGGCGGCCACGAGGATGACCCTGTCTTCAGCGAGCGCAGCTGATGGCGGTTACAATCGTCGATACCGGTGTTCTCATCGGATTGGCAGATGTTGATGACGACCACCACGACACGGCGATGGAGATCGTCCGCGGGATGGACCATGGCGACCTCCCAACTGGGCAGGTGACGAACTACATCGTGCTTGAGACTCTCAACTGGATACACAGTCGAAAACGCCACGAGAAGGCCATCGAGACGTACGAGCGGCTGAATCAATCAGCCGGCTTCGAGGTACTCCATGCGGCTCAGAAGGACTTCTCAAGTGCTCTCGATCTGTTCGAAACGTACGATGGGCTCTCGTTCGGAGACGCAACTATCGCTGCGTACATACAGCGAAAAGACATCGAATATCTGTACTCCTTCGACGATGACTTTGACGCGCTTGACGGTATTACCCGACTCGAAACGCCTGACAACCCGTTCAAGTGAAAGCTGTTGGTACGAACGTCACAGGTTATGTGCCACTGATGAGCTCGGATCTATCGTCTTCTGTCGGAGCGCTCACTGACCGTGAAGCGCTTTGACGCGATCGCCCACCCAGTCGAGTACGCCAGTGCAGCGTGGACCTCCCCGAGCGTTCGGTCGAGTTGATCGGCCACGTTGGCGGGGGCGTGCTCGCCGGCAGTGAGGTCGCACACGTCGAGGATGCCGATCCGCGTGCCCGCGATCCGTGGCTCCCCGCCGAGTACGTCTTCAGTGGACACGATCTCGACCATATAGACGAGTTCGTCGGTGGCGGTGATCCCGCTCAACCGGTTGCCCGTCCTTTTAACGACGGATCAGGACACATTTCACGCAGGGAAGCAACCCTCCCCACATGCGTATTCTCGTCACCGGTGGTGCCGGCTTCATCGGCGGCCACCTCGCGGCAGCGTTCCTCCGCGACGGGCACGACGTCACCGTCCTCGACAACCTCGAACCGTTCTACGATGTTCGGCTCAAAGAGCACACCCTCGACGTCCACCGCGAGGTCGCGAGCGAGCGCGCGGGCTCGTACACGTTCCGCGACGGGGACGTGCGCGACCCGGAGACGGTCCGAGAGGTCGTCGCCGACGCAGACATCGTCGTCCACCAGGCGGCCCAGGCGGGCGTGCGGACGAGCGTCGCAGAGCCGCGGAAGGTGACCGACATCAACGTGGGCGGGACGGTGACGCTGTTGGACGCCGCGAAAGACGCCGACGTCGACCGCGTGATCCTCGCGAGCTCGTCGTCGGTGTACGGGAAGCCGGAGTCGCTGCCGTACGAAGAAGATCATCCCACGGAGCCCGTGAGCCCGTACGGGGTGACGAAGCTCGCCCAAGAGCACATGGCGCGGGTGTACACGGAGCTTCATGGCCTGCCGACCGTCGCGTTGCGGTACTTCACGGTGTACGGGCCACGGATGCGGCCGAACATGGCGATCTCGAATTTCGTCTCCCGGTGTTTCAACGGGGAGCCCCCCGTTATCTATGGGGACGGCCAGCAGACGCGGGACTTCACGTACGTCGACGACGTGGTGGACGCGAACCGGACGCTGTTGACGGATGGCTCTGTTGATGGGGACGTGGTGAACATCGGGAGTTCAGATAATATTTCGATTCAGGAATTGGCCGAGGTCGTCCGGGATCAGATCGTGCCCGAATTGGCAATCGAGTACGAATCTGCCCGGGAGGCCGACGCCGAGCACACGCACGCGTCCGTCGAGAAGGCGAACGAGACGATCGGGTACGAGCCATCGCGGACGATCACCGAGGGCGTCGGCGAGTTCATCGAGTGGTACGAAGCAAATCGAGAGTGGTACGAACCGTTGGTGCGGTCGTCGTAAGCGGCGGGACGCGTCTGTCGGACAGTTTTCGACCTATGAATCCGGCTACTCTGACGTCGTGGCTCGCTGCTGCGCGTCCGCGTTCAGTCGGTGCCCGTCGACTCCCACAGTTCGCCCACCCTGTCGTCGACCCACGGAAGCACGACCTCCGCGACGACGCGCGTGAGATCCGGTGCGTACGACTGATTGACCGCGGCGGCCGTACTGGCGTCCGGAAGCGGATGGAAATGATCTCGGGTATTGTGCGGCTGATTGTGTCGGTCCCATCGGCACTGTCGTCGCTCTCCCGATCGAGACTCGAGATATGAGACGTGGAAGTCACCGTTCGTGTACGCGCGGAGCTCGATCGAGACATCGTCGATGTCCTCCGGGTAGTAGTCGGTGTCGAGCGTCACGACGAGACTCTCCAGCTTGTTCGAGGGAAATACCGATGTGTGACGAACTTCCGGGCGGCGACCGAACGCGCGGCCGAGATAGCGGAGCGTCTCCTCGTCGACGGACCGCGACGGATCGGGACTGGTCACACCGCGTTCTCCTCGACGGACGAGTCAGAGTCGCGGTCCCGCCGCACGGCCTCTAGTCGCTCAATTTGCTCTCTGACCGTGTGCCACTCGCTCAACGCGAGCCAGACGTCGTCGAGGTCGTCGTACTCGGCGTGATCAAAGGCGTCCACCGCCGTCGGTGCGTCCGCGTCGAATCGTTCCCGAAACGCCGTCTCGCGCGCGGTGAGGTCGGTGAGGCGGTCGCGGAGATCGGCTTGTGACTGCTTCTCGAGACGATTCCGGCGTCGCCACTCGAAGTACGACCCGTTTCGGGCGTACGTGAGCGGGGACTCGGAGACGACTTCGACGACGCCGATGTCGGCGAGCCGCTTGAGGTGTCGCCGGGCCGTATCCGGGGCACACGAGGCACGCTCCGCGATGTCCGACACGCCGGCGGGGTCGTACAGCTGGAGGCTGACCCGGTACACTCGTTCGTCTGCGGGCTCGGATTCGAGATCCGTTTCGAACCCCGCCGCGAGGTCGAACCCCTCGGGCGGCCGGTCTGCGGGCATGCCAGTGGATAGGCAATATGAGCAAATAAATCTACTGTTGCTGATTCATTTAGTCAAAGCGCGATTCAGGGTGATTGTGATAGAGTTACGAGCGCATACCCCCCGTCTTTAGGCCTGTCTCTTACCCACAAATCGAGTCGCTGTCGAGATCGATGTACTCAACTAAAAATCCCGATATCTACCGATCTAACACCCTTTTGGAACAATTTTGCCGATCTCGTTCACCTGTATTCAGCACCCCCACCACCAGCATCACCGCCCGAATCGTTCCCCACCCCGATCGTTCGATTACAAACCTGGTTTGAAATGCTGTGTTGAATAGCGGCCTTTGAGCCGGGGTGAAATGCTTCCGGTCTTGAGATCACTAATATCAACCGCTCACAGAGCGGTCCAGGTTTCGGTGAATGACGACAGCACCGCTATTCAACACAGCAGTTTGAAAGCGTCTGAAACGGTCGTTTGGGACTTGGTGAACTTATGCGTAAGAGACAGGACTTCAGGCGTGGGAGGAGGTCAATCCACAGATGAGCAAGGCGAGTGTATCGGGGTTTGATCTCGGGGTACTTCACACGAAATGGAGACAGACGAATCGGACTCGTTTCGTGGTGAACGGGCGCGGACCTCGTGCGACGACAACGACGTCACGAGACGCCGGTGGCCGAGTCGCGGGGGGCCTTTCCTGTGTCCCCTCCCGGTACGCATTCGCTCCCTCTGTCTGTGCCCGCGATCGGACCACCTCAGAACGTCTCCCAGTCGACGACGCGGAGGTCGTCGATCCGGTCGAAGTGCTCGACGTTCGCGGTCAACACCGGGAGATCCCGCGTTCGGGCGGTCGCGGCGATATACACGTCGTGAAGATCATCGAGCGGCCGACCGGCTCGTCGCAGGGTCGCGACGATCGTCGCGGCCGTCGTCGCGACCGGTCGCGATATCGGGAGCACGTCGAACCGCGAGAGGAGGCGATCGAGGTCGTCGATCGCCTGTCGATGTCGGTCCGTCCCCCGTTCGTACTGGAGGTCCACGCCGAGCCGAAGTTTGGTCACCGTCACGATGCTGATCGCGTGTCGGCCCGCTTCGTCAAGCGCAGCTACCTTTTCCTCGACCCCGCCGCGGTCGATATCGACGAGGACGGACGTGTCACAGATCTTCATCGGTGACTCGATCCATCGTTCCCTCGCTCAACCGCTCGATCTCGTCGGCGACCTTATCAGGCGTTTCGGCGTCGAAGATGCCCTGACCGGTGACGTCCGCGATCTCGCCGCCGCCGTCGAGTTTTTCGGCGATCACCTCGCTGAAACTCCGGTCTCCCTTCTCGCGTTTCAGTCGACGGTACACATCGTCGCTGACGGAGATGTTCTTGCTCATACGTTACGTATGGGTACCTATACATAAACTGTTAGCGGCGCGGAAGATGTCGCCGAACGGCTCTCCGTGAGGACGCTCACCTGAGAGACGATCGGGGACGAGCCCTCGCGGACGATCACGGTGAGCGTCGGCGAGTTTATCGAGTGGTATCGGGCGAACCAGCAGTAGGACGAGCCGTCGGTGCGAGAGTCGTAAGCGGCGGGACGCATCCGCCAGACAGCCTCATGTATCCTCCTAGAATAGTTTTCTCAGGAAATTATTTGTTCTTCTATCGCATAGAGTAGCGTATGACCGAGACATGGGACGACATCAACGAGCACGTCAAACGGGAGTGGAAAGACGACACCACACCGTTCGAGCGGGTGTACGAAATCGTTGAACAGACGCATGAGGGGGCGTCAGCAGCCGAAATCTCCGATCGAGCCTTAGTGAGCGAACCGACAGCACGTCGACACTGTAAGACGCTCGTGAACACGGGGTTCGCAGAGACGGATCGAGACGGGCGAACGACGCTGTACCGGCGCAACAGCGATCGAGTCTTGATGTCCCGGATCCGCGAACTCCGGGCCGAAGCGGATCGGACGGAGTTACTCGAGGGCATCAAGGAAATGAAATCCGAGATCCGTCGCTACGAGGACCGCTACGACGTGGTGTCACCCGAGGAACTCGCCCAGAAACTCGACGCCGACGAGACAGATGGGTGGGACGACCTCACCGCATGGAGAACCACCCAGCAGAACCTCGCGGTCACACAGGCAGCACTCGCCTACGATGAAGCCAGCCATCAACTCGCGGTATGAGCAACGGTGACCGCGCCGGTGAGTTCGGACCGATCTACTTGCCTGCCCTCCAGCGCATCCGTGACGTGTGGCTCGAACTCGAACCGATGGTCGAAGTCGTGTCGTACGACGACGTCGTCGCACCCACGGAGCTTCAGATCAGTCTTTCCGACGGGCTCGGAGCGGCCGACACAGCCCGGATCGACGTCCAATGGAGTGAATTGGGAATGTATTCGTTCCATTACGTCGACGCCGCAGACGTCAACTGGCGATTCGACCGGCACCCGAACACGCACTCGCCGACGGCCCACTTCCACCCCCCGCCCGACGCAACCACCGCGGCGGCCGAGCCATCCCGTATCGACGTAACCGACGTCTCGCTCGTGGCGCGTGCCGTCCATGCGATGTGGCGAGTCGCGTACGAGAGCGCCGACGCCGACCGACTGAACACGGTGTCAAACCCGCCCTGATCCGTGGATCGTTCGGTTCACGAGATTGACATCCCCCTCGCCCTGAAGGGCTGAGTTTTAGCCTTGAGACTTCCACAACGGAGCGCTCAGTCCGGCCGTGGCATCTCCTCGAGTTCGGTGATCTCGCCGGACTTCTCGACGCGAGCGTACTGTCTGCGCCACGCATCGACCGGAAAGAGATCGTTGCGGTCGAACAGCGCCCGCGCCTCGTCGGTGAGCCGATAGAACTTGTACGGGTAGCCCCGCACACGGTTCCCCGGCTCGACTACCGCCTCTTCGAGCACGCCGACATCTTGTAACACACTGAGGTGCCGTCGGATGGCGTCCTCCCCGAGATCTGGGTTCATGTAGTCGAGTTCGCGTACGCTCGGTGCGCCCTCCGGATGGCCGACGACGTCTGCGATCAGGTTCGCTCGGTTCCGGTCCGTCGCCTTCCGGAGCGCCAGCCACGTGTCGAAGCCGTCTGCTTTCTCGCCGGATGTCGTCGCGTCCTCCCCGGCGGCTGATGGTGCCTCTCTGACCGCGTGTTCGGTGTCATTTTCCACGGGATCGGGGGTCATGCGCGCCGATACGAACCAGGAACGGATGAACACTTGGTCGCTGACAGAGGGCTCCACAGGAGCCGGTTCGACGACCTGCGGCGAGCGGACCGTCGGTATCTCGTGGTGGGGAGCGGGTCGGGCGAGCAGGGACAGCGTCGGCGGCGGGTGTGTGCGCGACTGGACGACCGGCGAGATGCTGTCGGGTTCAGACTCGAGGGGTTCGGGTTCGATGCCGACGACCTCGATCTATGGGCCCCGGCGTTCGAAGTGTTGGCGGCACAGGCGACGTGGATCGTCGGCGTGATCGAAGACTTCGATGGGGGGCACGTCTGGGAGCTCGGCTACCTGTATCGGCAACAGACGGCCGTTCGAGATGTACTCTGGCTGCTGAAGCGCGTGTACGACGACCCGGCCGACGAGCGGGCCAACTACGACAACGGGATGGCCGCGTCCCACTTGGCGGCGCTCGAGGCGGCGGTGGATGAGCGTGTGCTCGAGTGGGCGACCGTTGCGGAACTCGACCGCGTCACGGACCGAGTCCCGTAATCGCTCCTTCAGGTGTCTGCGTCGAGACGCTGGTTGGGGCGGTTCCGCAGAATCTCTGCCAGTATCGGACGAACTCCCCCGGGCGAAAGCCAACGGGCACATTTCGGACGCGAAGGTCGGTGTGATCGGAATCAGCAACGACTACACGTTTCGGCGGACGCTCTCGCCGAAAGTCAAGGACACGCTGATGGAGACCGAGATCTCCTTCAGCCCGTCCGACGCCGGGGAACTGCGAACGATATTAGAGCATCGCGCGGACCGCGCCTTCGTCGACGAGGCGTGTGCCACGTCGGCGATCGCGAAGGCGGCGGCGCTGGCCGCTCAGGACATGGGGAACGCGCGGCAAGCGCTCGATCTGCTTCGCGTCGGCGCGGAGTTGGCCGAGCAGAACGGTGAGACGCCGGTCACCGACGAACATATCGACACCGCACGGGACGGCGTCCAGCGGGAGCGGTTGGAGAACAAGATCCGGGATCAGACCGAACATGCGCAGTACATTCTGGAGTCGATCGCGAACCTCCAGACCAACGGTGAGGTTCCGGCGCGGTCGAAAGAGATCCAGCGAACGTACGAGCAGGTAGTGGATTCGCACGCCGCCTCGCCGCTGTCGACGCTGAAGAGTATTCAGGACCACCTCTCAGACCTTCACATGTTGGGGTTCCTTCGACGCCACGAGCAGAACAAGGGACTGAGTGGGGGACAGTACTACGAGTACGAACTGGACCTCGATCCGGAGATCGTGTTAGCGACCCGGGCAGAGATCGCCGAGCACACTGCGTGAAAGCACACGAAATGCACTCTCTCACTCTAGTCGTGTAGTGTGTGCGAGCGTCGTGGAGATCCGGACGGCGACCAATATCAACCTCAGCAGGATAGTGACGCTGCTGACGGCCGCAACGGGAGCCGATATTCGGTGCCGTTGAGCGCGACTTCTGGGTTTCAATCGAACCCGCACTTGCCGTATCGGCCACCACCCTTACCCGCTACACAGCCGCAGCCTATGTATTCAGAAGATCGTCGGCTGTTCGCGTGTATCCTTGTCTGGGTGTCCGAAACGGTTTGTTCTCGGGATACACACAGCACGTGTTCTGACTAGCTATCGAGATACGGATCACAGACGAGTTCGACGCCCTCCTTGAAGTCGATCTTGGGCTCCCAGCCGGTCGCTTCGTGGAATTTTGAGTAGTCGGCCATCGTATCGTGAACGTAGCCGTCGAACGGGCACTCGATGTACTCCGGATCGATGTCCGTGCCGAGCGCGTCGTTGATCATCGCGACCATCTCGTTGAACGAGTACGCCTCTTCGGTGCCGACGTTGTAGACGTCCGTCAGTTCGTGGTCGGCTGCGAGTTCGCACGCGCGGACGACATCCGAGACGTGGGTGAAGTCACGGGTCTGGGTGCCGTCGCCGAACAGTTCGGGGACCTCGCCGTTCGCGATGGCGTCGGCGAACTGCGCGACCGTGTTGGCGTATTGGCCTTTGTGTTCCTCGTTGCCGCAGAACCCCTGATACACGGAGAAGAAGCGCAGTCCGGCCACCGTCATCTCGTGGTGGTTGGCGTAGTACTCGGCGTAGCGTTCACGGGCAAGCTTCGAGGCCTCGTAGGCGGTGTGCGCCTCCACGTCCATCCTCTCGGGGGAAGGCTCGGTGCGGCTGCCGTAGATCGACGAGGTGGAGGCGTAGACGACGGTGTCACAGCCCGCGTTCCGGGCGCGCTCGACGGTGTTGACGAACCCCTCGACGTTGACGCGGCAGCCGCGCTGGGGATCGTTTTCGTGCATGTTCCGCGAAGAGAGCGCGGCGAGGTGGAAGACGACATCGACGTCGACGGGGAAGTCGCCATTGACGACGGAGGCCTCGACGAACTTGACCGCGTCGTCGAGGTTCTCGGGCGTTCCGAGATAGGTGTCGTCGACGGCGATCACGGAGTTGTCGGGCGCCAGGCGGTTCGCAAGGTTCGAGCCGATGAATCCTGCACCGCCAGTGACGAGGATACGCTTGTCCTGCATGGGCGACAGTGTTGTCGGGTACGGAATTACCCCTTCGTTTTGTCTGTCTGTGTTTTGCTCAGCAACTCACCGTACTCCCGGTTCGCTGCTCGTCCACTACGCCCTCATTAGCATCGTCATTTCGAACATTTCATGATAGACCATCCGTGAAGTGATACACAACAGATGAATGTAGATGCGCGACTCGCTGACCGCCCCGTCTTCGTGACGGGAGCAGACGGGTTCGTTGGCTCACACCTCACCGATCGACTGATCGACGCCGGGGCAAACGTTCACATCTTTGTTCGGGCCACATCGAGCGGCGAACTCAACAACATTCGTCACCAGAAAGAGAATCTGACAGTTCACCGCGGGGATCTTCGTGACCCGCACTCCGTAAAGCATGCGCTTTCCACGTTCCGAGGTCACAGCGATATTCTCATTTTCCATCTCGCAGCGCAGGCACACGTGGGTGAATCGTGGGATCGACCCTACGAGACGATTGACACGAACATCAAGGGGACGCTCAATCTCCTCCAAGCCATCGTCGACCTCGATCTGGATATTTCGAAGTTCGATACGGCCGGGACGAGCGAGGAGTACGGAAACGTAAAAGACGAGATGGCCGCGAAACACGAGTTCGACGACGATGATCGCGTGCTCCTCTCTGAGCGGTCTCCCGTTAACCCCACCAGCATTTACGCGACGTCGAAGTTGGCGGCGGACTTCTTGACGATGAACTACTTCGACGCGTACGACGTGCCGACCGTCACGACCCGGATGTTCAACAACTACGGGCCGCGACAGAACCCTCGGTACATTACGGGGACGATCATCACTCAGGCCTTAGAGCGGGACATCGTCGAGCTCGGGAACCTCCAGCCGAAGCGAGACCTGTGCTACGTCGAGGACGGGGTTCGCGGGCATCTCCACGTCGCCCTCGAAGGGAACCCGGGCGAGCAGTACGTGTACGGGTACGGTGAGAACATCTCCATGCGTGACTGGACGAACCTGATCCTTGACGTCGGTGCGGAAGAGGGATACTGGGAGCGTCCCGATATCGTCCAAGCGGATGATCGATTCCGTCCGGGTGACAGCGACGTCGAGGAACTCCTCGTCGGGTACGAGAAGCTTCACGAGGAGACGGGCTGGGAGCCCGAAGTGGAGTGGCGTGAAGGGGTTCATCGCACGATCGACTGGTACGCGAACAACAAGGAGTCGTGGTACGGACGGGTCGACTGGCGATGACAGATTGGCATCGATCGACGGCGGACTACTGGGAGGGGAAGTCGGTGATGGTGACTGGAGGTGCCGGGTTCCTCGGAAGTCACCTCGTCGAAGAACTCGAACGACGTGGAGACGATGTCGATATCTTCGCCCCCCGGAGTGAGGAGCATGACCTTCGAGAGAAGGAGGCCATCCAGCAGGCGCTTCGGGACTCTGATCCGGACGTTGTGCTTCATCTGGCGGCGACGGTCGGCGGGATCGGTGCGAATCGGGAGAATCCCGGCCGGTACTTCTACGAGAATGCGGTGATGGGCATCGAGCTGATGGAGCAGGCGCGGCAGTTCGGTGTCGAGAAGTTCACGATTCTCGGGACAATCTGCTCGTACCCAAAGCACACACCGGTTCCGTTCAGTGAGGAAGACCTCTATGACGGCTATCCCGAAGAAACGAATGCGCCGTACGGGATCGCGAAGAAGGCACTGCTCACACAGTCACGTGCGTACCGGAAGCAGTACGGCTTCAACAGTATCTACCTGATGCCGGTCAACCTCTACGGGCCACGTGATGACTTCGATCTGGAGACTTCACACGTGATTCCTGCGATCATTCGGAAGTGCGTTGAGGCACGTGAACGTGGTGACGAGTCTATCACCGCTTGGGGGACTGGAGAGCCGACACGTGAGTTCCTCTACGTGAAGGACGCTGCTGATGGGATTTTGACTGCCACCGAAAGGTACGATGAGTCCGATCCGATTAATCTTGGTAGTGGACGCGAAATCTCGATCCGAGATCTGATCGAGATGATTGTCGATCAGACCGAATTCGATGGGGAAATCGAGTGGGACACCTCGAAGCCAGACGGACAGCCACGCCGGAAGCTCGACACGTCACGGGCTTGTGAGCGTCTCGGGTGGGAAGCGACGACGGAGTTCGAAGAGGGGCTCGAAAAGACGACCGAGTGGTATGAAGCGCATCGTACGGAGATCGTGGATGACTGAACGCGTGGAGTGGATTCCGGATGAAGTCTGGAGCGACATCGTTGAACACGTTCCGATTCCTTCGGTCGATCTTCTTGTCGTGGCTGACGACGGTCTGTTGCTGGCGAAGCGGCAAAACGAACCGGCCAAGGGTGAATGGTTCGTCCCCGGTGGACGGATCCAGAAGGGAGAATCCTTAGAGGCTGCAGTCCATCGCGTCGCGAGAGAAGAGTTGGGTGTTGATATCGTGATCGAGGAGGAATTAGGAGCCTACGATCACCACTACGAGACGGCAGATGTGCCCGATGTCGGCGGAAAACACTACGTTGCGCATGGGTACGTGGTTCGCCCAGATTCCGATATAATCAGCCTGGACGAACAGCATTCAGACGCACGGTATTTCGACCTCGACACGCTGCCGTCTGTCCATCCGTACGTAGAGGCGTATTTAGATGGAGCTACATTCAGATACAACCAGTTATAACAGATCCAATCGATCATAAGAGACGCGAAATACTCTCATACAGACAGATTCAAACAGCGCGTGCTTTCGAACATGTCCTGCCGTACGATGAGACCGACGATATTATTCGGGTCGCGGCCACAAATCAGGATAACTGAGTCATATGTCATCGTCAGATCCTGAACCGGTATCCAGACGTGAGAAAATCGACGCCCTCCGTGATGTCGCGAAGTATAATCCGAAGTACACGACGATGGTCGTCGTGCTCGGCATCGCCGCTGCGGTGTTAGAAGGGGTCGGTCTAGGCTTTATTCTTCCTATCGTCGAACTCGTCCAACTCCAGAACCCCGCAGCGGAGGCGGAAGGGCTGTTAGCGGTGTTCGTTACAGCCTATCAGGGACTCGGGGTCCCCTTCACGCTGGGATACGTCGTACTCGGCGTGTCGGGCGTGATGGTCGCGCGGTACACGACCAGCTTCATGGTTGCTTGGTTTCGGGAGGCGTTACGAACCTACTACATCCGGGACCTCCAGACGCGAGCGTTCCGGAACGCACTGAATGCCCGGGTGGAGTACTTCGACCAGGAGGGGTCCGACGATATTCTGAACGCCATCGTCACCCAGACGAATTACGCGGGGCGGATGATCGATCAGGGCATCAAATTCACTGAGCAGTCATTCCTCGCCGGTGTGTATTTCCTCGTCGCGCTGGTGATCGCTCCGACGTTGACGGTCGTGACCGGCGTCGTCCTCGGTGGACTCTCGGTGTTCTTCCGTCGCGTCCTCGATTCGGGATACGAGGTCGGGGAGAAAGTTGCTGAGGCGAACGAGCTCCGCCAAGAGGCGGCACAGGCTGGGACACAGGGCATCCGTGATGTGCGGATCTTCGGGCTTGCTGAGGAGTTGTTTGAGGACTTCACGGAGGCGATTGAGCAGTTCACCGAGTCCCGAATCACTCTCCGCCGGAACGAGGCCGCGATCAACAACTTCTACAACCTCGTCGTCGCTGTCTCAGTGTTCGTACTGATCTACCTCGCGTTGACGTTCGCGAACCTCTCCGTCGGCGAACTGGGTGTGTTCCTCTTCGCGATGTTCCGGCTCGGGCCGAAGGCGAGCCAGGTGAACACGCTGTACTACAAAGTTGAGAACAACCTCCCGCACCTCGTTCGGACCATCCAATTCACCGACGAGCTCGCGACGTACGAGGAGCCTACGGGATCGACTCGTGACGTTCCGGAAGAGGTTCGAGAGGTTGAGTTCGACGACGTCCACTTCTCCTATGACGACGAGGAGCAAGTGCTCCGCGGGATCGACTTCACCGTAGAGAAGGGCGAGTTCGTCGGGTTCGTCGGCCAGTCGGGCGCGGGGAAGTCGACGATCGTCTCGTTGCTCGCGCGGCTGTATCCGGTGGATAAGGGAGAGATCAAGGCCAACGGGATCCCGATCGACGAGATGGACATTGCGGATTGGCGCGACCGGCTCTCGATGGTCAGACAGGACCCGTTCATCTTCAACGACACGCTCCGGTACAACCTGACACTCGGGAACCGCGATGTCTCGGAACGGGAGCTCGATCGGGTGTGTGCGATCGCGAAGGTCGACGAGTTCATTGACGAGTTGCCGAACGGATACGACTCGATGCTGGGTGACGACGGGGTTCGACTCTCCGGCGGCCAACAACAGCGCGTCGCACTCGCGCGCGCGCTGTTCGAGGACGCCGACGTGTTGATCCTTGACGAGGCGACCAGCGACCTCGACTCGAACTTGGAGAAACAGGTTCAGCGCGCGATCGAGGAAATGGAGCGGGACTACGCGATCGTGACGATCGCACATCGGCTGTCGACGGTGAAGAACGCCGACCGGATCTATACGATTGAGGAAGGGAAGATCACGGAAGCTGGGAAACATGTTGAACTTGTCGAAGAGAACGGAAAGTACGCGGAGTTGTATGGTATTCAGTCTACAGGCTAACTATATACTAAACAAGTAGTTTATTTAACACTGAATATAACAAAACTATCCGAAAAGTGAGTTTTCAAATAGCAGGATGACAAAAATATGAATATGGAGAAAGGTGTTCTTTATGTGGTAACTGGGGAACAATATCTAAATGAAGCAGAGAGATCTGCCGAAAGTTTGAAGAATACTACAAATATACACTGTACACTAATAACCGATCAATGTCATGAAACAAACATTTTCGATAGTGTTAATATAGTTAGTAATGATCCAGATTCGCCTGATAAGCTTTACAAAATTGAAAATATGACAAAAACCCCCTATGAGAAGACCATATTTTTAGATAGTGACACATATATATGTAGAAATATATCACCACTATTTGACATTATTAAATATTTTGATCTAGCCGTATCCCACGCACCAATTAGATCAACACATAGAATTCCTGAGTTGCCAAACTGTTTTCCAGAATATAATACAGGAGTGATATGCTATCAAAAAAATAAACAAACACAAGAACTTTTTAATAAATGGAAAAATAATTATTTAAAGTCAGATTATGAACAAGATCAGCCCTCCTTTCGAAAATCGTTAATCCATAATAATAAGTTGCGTTTCCATACGCTTCCACCGGAATACAATTGTCGATCTATTTTTCCAGGCTATTTAAATGAATCAGTAAGAATAATTCACGGTCGACACTCATCAATGCGTCGAGTCGCAAAAACACTGAACGAAAAAACGATACCAAGAGTACATTATCCTACTAATATTCGGTTAAAGATCATAACATCCGAGAGAGGCCGCTTTCTAGGATTGCCTTTTAGAGTGTACAATTCGATTAAAAACAGAGGTGCTTCAGAAACAATTCGGGTCGCAAAAAATAAGATAATAAACATCCTACCAAACAATAACTGAATTAGATCTGAGGTGTAGTAAAACGAGTGGTAATCGAAGAATAGAGTGAACGCTCAGTACCTCACAAAGCATCCTCGGCTAGCTGTTTCTGCGGCCTGAGTTCTGTATCGAAGCGGTTGTACTGACGATCTCGACGAGAGAATCACGAACGGATCGATGGAGAACTGTCGCTGTCGGCGGCGGTCAGCCGCCGACACGACAGCGTCGCCACTCCCGCCACAGGCTTTCCCGGTCGGTGGTTAGCGGTGGAATCGGTCGTCAGGTGGCCGATTCGCGGGGACGGCCCGACGCACCGCGAGGGCCGTCCACGCAGCCCGCCGAACCATATTGACGAACTCCTTGTACGGCCACCACCAGAGGCGACGCCCGCCTCAGCGGGGCGTCGCCACATACTCGTAGTGAAGGTACCGCCAGACGTTCTGTAAGAGGAGACTCACCACGACGTACAGCAACCTCACCGTCGCGTTTCGTGTCGTTGTCGTCGCTATCGCTTGCTCAAACAATCGATAGCTCGATTCGATACCGAACCGCTTGCTGTAGTGGTATCGAGCGTCACGTGGTGAGTCGATGAACGGCGCGTCAGCGGCGTAGCCGTGACGCGCCACCCCATTCTCGTCGTACTTCCCGTTTAGGTACGTACAGTCGATGTAGACGGGAAAATCGACGGTTCAGCTGTGACCGTCGAGTTTCCCCGTCAGATCGTGCTGAATGACGCGACTCCATCCTTCCGAGAGCTCTTGCTGAATCGTCTCACCCCACCGGATGATCGGGATCACGTACGTGTAATCATGCGCTTGAAGCAGCGTGAGGCACTTGCTGTCGTAGAATCCACGATCAAGGTAGACGACCTTGACCTCGGTGTCAAGGCCGTCAAGGACACCGAGGAACTCAGCGAGGACGCTGCTGGCGGTATCGCCGTCTTCGAGACGGCGTACCGCCAGCGTGTAGCGTTTGTTCTTCACACGCGCGTAGAGTGTCGCATAGGCATGGAACGAGGTGGTTCCGCGCTTTGCGACTGAGTGGAAGAGTCCGTTTGTATCGTCTTCGTCACCGTAGTAGGGTCGCAGGTGGAGGTCTGCGCAGACCTCCACCTGTTCGGGGAGCAGTTCATCGAGGTTCTTCCACAGGAGCGTGTTAGCGACTCGTTCGAGCCGGTCCGGCTCGAACTTCGTCCGGAGATGGTAGAGGATCGTGTTCGCAGCGGGTGTGTTCTGGCTCGAAGCACAGAGCGTAGAGACAGAGGTCCCGTCGGCGCAAGCGCCGACGAGGACCTCATAGATGTCCTCAGCAGTGATTTCAGCGTTATTAGCTAAGGAGAGCGGAACTTCCTTGTCAAGCCGGTTGACGAGAAAGTTAAGAAGCTGGTCCTCGTGGATCTCACCGTCTGCTTGCTTGGTTTTAGACACACCTTCAGCAAGCAGACGTTCTAACTAAGCCGCTTTGTGAAGTACTGATTCTCGATTCCAAAGCTGAGTAACTATTTCTAGCTATGATAACATCGCAACTCCCGAAAAGCAAAGCTCTATATTATTGCTTTGTCAGTATGAGATGATGCCAGTTAGTCTAAAAAAGTATATTAGAGAAAGTTATGACAAGCTTCGATCAGAAGATGGATCTGTACTTAGACGCATTATCGGTGTTTTGTATTATTTTTACGTGGCTCTTTTTTTAACAGTAACCAAGCACCTCCCGTATGGGACTAACGTGTATGACCGGAATTGGGACGCACTAATAATACTGGATGCGTGCCGCGTTGACGCTATAAAACAAGTGGAGGATGAATACGAGTTCATCGAATCTGTCGGTACCATCCAATCAGTCGGAAGTACTTCTTTTGAGTGGATGCCCAAGACATTTAATGAGCAGTATCTTGATGAAGTCCAAAACACCGCCTATATTTCCGGGAATCCCTATACGGACTTAACTTTCCGGCAAAAAGAACATCCTCCGGCGCGTAAATATATCCCGTTTGGCCCGACTGATTACAATGCCGTAGATCCTCAGGATTTCACCTACTTAGAGGAATTGTGGAAACATGATGTTGGAAATAACTTTAATAGAGCGTGTCATAGAATCCATCTCATAGCTTCTCACAGCCCGGTAGGTTTCCGCGCTCGTAGTTGGTGATGGCAATAACGAGCCGTAGGCACAGCGCAACGAACACTTCTGTTCGTGCGTGGACGCGG
>NZ_SGUC01000038.1 GCF_005435165.1 Halorubrum sp. GN11_10-6_MGM
ACATCTCCGCAAAGTAACAGAAAATGGCCAAACAACATATTTTCACACAGATGATCCCCGACCGAGACGAGCCAGCACTCTATATCAATCCCCGCTCTGAACAAATCGCAGCCTTCGCAGAGGAAGCCGTAACGGTTGAGGACCAGCCCAAGATCCAGCTCCTCGCAGACTCAGCTGAAATCAAAGACGCCCTCTACAGCTTCCTCACGGCCTCGAAGATAGCCGAACTCATCCACCGGGAGCAACTCAGCCTCCGGACACTCACGGAGCCAGTCCAGAATACCATCTTCACAACCGAGTCTGAGGCTGTCGTTCCTGTGATGGACAAGCACAGTATCTCGAGCTCGGACCCCGAACTGGTCTCAACAGTCTACAGTGAGTTTGACTCCAGATTCGAAGCCGCCGAGCAGTATCACCTCCGGACACCCGCCCTCTCAGTAGTGAAAGAAACACTCCGAGAAGAGATCGGCGACGACGTCGCAGACGAGCTCAACCAAGTCCTCGCACACGCTGAAGAGATTTCCAAGAGCAACGAATACCTCAGTATCGTCGAGATTATACTCATCCTCGCAGCCCGCAACGAGACCCTCCTCTACGATATCTCGAAATGGGGAGAAGATGCGGGTATCGCTTCGAAAGCAACCTTCTCACGGGCCAAATCAGCACTCGAAGACGCTGACCTCATCGAGACTGAAAAAGTCCCAATAGATGTCGGTCGCCCACGGCTTCGACTTCTCGCAACTGACAAAATCGCTACGATAGACCTGAAAACGCTCTCTACCGAGTTCCGGTCCACGTTGTAGCATCCACTCCACGATAGCCCAGCTATCGAGACGAGAATACGGTATTTCACCGACTCAAGCGTGAGATGAAGCCCCAAAATCACTGCGTAGAGGGGTGTGAGACGGATTCTATGACACGCCGCCTCCAGATCAATAGTGTTTCAAAACTCGAATGAGCAAATTGCGACATGTACGATCTTACTGGCTTTCAGCGCGATCTGCTGTACGTAGTTGCCGGACTTGATGACCCCCACGGACTCGCGATCAAAGACGAACTCGAGGACTACTACGAAAAAGAAATTCATCATGGCCGGCTCTATCCCAATCTCGATACGCTCGTTGAGAAGGGACTCATCGAAAAAGGTCAGCGGGACCGACGGACCAACGAGTACACCACTACTCGTCGTGGCACTAGAGAGATTGAAGCTCGGACTGAATGGGAAGCCGGGTATATTGACCACGACGAGTGACTGAACTGCTGTACTCGGGACAGATCACTCCGGTAATTAATAGGGATTGTAGGCTCTGTTGAAGTCCTCTTCTTCGGACATATGCTTGCTTGAAACAGTTGGTAGACTGTTACTGCATACCGAACGGGGAGTCATCCGGGTATCCAAACCGTTTAGTTATGAAACATAATGTGGCAACTATGGAACGATTATATCTGTATCAAGCCTCCTTAGCCGTGTGGGGATTGTCGTTTCTCCTCAACGCAGGCAGTTCATTCGCTACCGGAGACGGGGGGATTGTTCCACTCCTCTTCGCGGTGAGTGGGGGTGCCTTGGTGCTTGGCTCCGGCTACGAGTCTCTCCGAACCGACCCCGCTGAGTTCACTATCTCCGCTGGTTCGCTCTTTCTTGTTATTGGCACTGCTTTTCTCATTCTGATTCTAACAGTTCTCGATGTCGCATTTCCGCTCTGACCTCCTAATACATGCTCTGTATCGAGCGATCTGTGAATCCCCTGTACTGAGCGATTGGTAGTGTTAACTATCAGCTGCTGATGGCTTCAACAGAGCCGCAATGCTTATTATTCAGACCGGGGTATCTACATGTGAGGATGCGGGAGAGGGGGTTAGCGTAACGCGCCGCCTCTCCCGGCTAGGATAGTGAGGTAGTGGCTCACGGTCCGACGACATCCGGTCTTTGTATCTAGAACTCCTCAAGTAGATACGATCGGACAGCGTCATCCGCAATTTGTTCCACATGGTCTCGGTATGGGTCTCTATTTATTGGTGATGGGTTTCTAGGAATGCCCTTTCCCAGAATCCAGGCGAGTACACGGGAACGACCACCTTCTTCGCGAATTGGTCGCACTGAGTCGAGTCGGTAGGGGACCTCTGCTTGGGGGGCTGGATCTACCCATGACGGGTCGAACTCAAGAACTTGAGACGGGAGGTCAGATTGACTGCTTTCCAGCTGGTGGGCAATGTGGCCAGCGATGTAGTCCGCAGTATTCGTCGCGGGATATGTTCGATCAGCATTCTCCATGAATGTCAGCAAGACCGGGCAGATAGACTGCTGGAAACTAGTGTCGAATGCTGAGGGCACCTGCACCTTCAGTTGCTCGAAGTAGTTACTGTGAGAATCTTCGCTACCATCATGAAGGAAGGCTGTCCGGCCACATCCATGCGCGATATCTCCGGTCTGCAATGGATTGGTAATCGATTTTTTCGCAGCGGTAACCGCACATGTTGCGAGTTCAGCAGCCCGATGCGGACCTTCCCAAAAGATAGCGCTCCAAGAAACCGGGAGAGATCGAAGATCCTCAATAAGTCCTTGAACCCGTGTAGCACGCTCTTGTGGGGAGACACCGCCGTAACGGAGCAGTGACGATGACTTGTGCTCAAACGGGTAGAGGTCATGATCAATCAGAGCCCGAAGAAGAGAGATATCGTTCTCTCGGGCGGTACGAACAGCGACCACGACAGTGTATCGTGTTCCATCAACCGTGGTAACTGATTCGTCGAGACCGATGAGGTTTGGAGCGCGCTGCTGCTCACCATTACGAACCAATCTGATGTCACGCAGCGGCGCACTCATCAGTAGATATGATCTAAAGAACAGCCTATACCACTTGCTATTGAGATAGCGAATGTGGGAGTGGCAATTCACTACTCATAGCAAAAGTAGTCATACTAATCAGTTAGTCTGAACAGTTGTACTAAGTAGTTATACTATTTCCTCATATAGTTGTACTAGCTAGTACAACTAGTTAGTACAACTAGTTAGACCAGATGGTTTGTCTGACGTGTCTTTATTATCAGACAGTCCAACTAATATAACATGCTCACGTACACGACGTACTCAGAGGCTGGGGGCGTCGGGAAGACGACGCTCGCGTCGAATCTCGCAGATGCCCACGCCCAGCACGGTCACGATGTCCTCGCGATCGATCTTGACCCACAGAACGGCTCTCTCACGTACCTCCTCGGCGTCGATGCCCCACGTGAAGACGGCGACGCCGACAACATCGCCCGACATCTTATCGACCGGCCGAAGGGTGACTTCCATGAGCTCGTCGAGGAGACAGCATACGGATTCGACCTCGTACCAAGCCACAACATGCTGGAGAATCTCGGCGATCTCCTCGGCCGGGCAGAGTCGATGGCGGAGGACCTCGGCGAGGAGTTCGACCGCTGGGACCGACTCCGAGAGGTGCTACTCGACGCCGACGTCCCCGACGAGTACGACACAATTGTCGTCGATCCACCAGCGACCGCGGGCCCGCACCTCTACAACGCGATCGCCGCGACGCGCTCGCTTGTGATCCCACTAGAGCCGACTGGGAAGGGTATGCAGTCGATCGAGGGGCTTCGCGACGTCGTCCAGGGCTTTGAGGACACAGTCGGTGTGACGGTCGGCGTCCTTGCGGTCGTTCCGAACGGCGTCGGTCGGACCGCGGACCAGCAACGCTACCTCGAAAGGATCCGCGAACTCGGCTACGATGCGCCGGTCGCGATCGGTGAGCGGGCGTCACTGTTTGAGGGGTGTTGGGACGCCCAGCGGACGGCGTTCTCGTACGTCGATGAGGTCCGCGACCGAAAGCGCGATCACGAGATGGAGACGCTTGAGCAGCTCCACACGCTAGCGCGACATCTCGAGGAGGTGAGCGCCTGATGCCGAACGGGATGAAGTCCGGTGCCGGCGATGACCCGTTCGCAGACGATGACGATCAGGAGGACAACGTTGACAAAGACTCTGCGAATCCGGCTCTTGAGCCCCACCACGAGGACCTCCACGAGGAAACCGGAGAGCCAGATTCGACGACAGCGATGCCGGGCGTCCCAGATCATCCCGGTGATGTCGAGGCGACGCTGCCGTGGATCCACCGTCGCGATGGAGTGAAAGACGATCGGGACCACAAGACGATCCACTACACAGAACACACGGTAAAGCGGGAACGTCGGGAGCTCCGGCCTGCGCTTGAAGAACGACTTGGTGACGATGTCGAACTCACTGACGCCCGAGAGGCGGCGTATCTCGTCGGAATGGAACATCTAGACGAAGTCGCCAATGTCCTTCGAGAGTGGGGCTACGACATCGAGTGACCGGTATCAGTACGGCCCGTGCTATCCCTCTAGAGGGATATCACCAAGCGCGCCCCAATTGGGGACGCCGAACAGTTCACAGATCAACAAAGCAGATGTCACGGGGCTTGACCCCGAGGCTGTTGACCTCGCAGGGCTCACAAGGTGGAATGTCCCACCGGTGTGTCATCAATCGGCTTGACAGCAAGTGTGCTCGGCGGACAGCCCATCTGAAACGGCGTGGTCACGCCAGGGTATAGCGTCGGTACCGCCGGAGCGCATAGCGGTAGGAACCATACGAAACGCCGCCCGTCAACAGTAGATACGTACCGAAGAGCACGCCGAATACAGGCGTCAACACGACGTTTCCGGTGACTGCGAACCACGTCACGAACAGCCCAAGAACCGTTCCACCCCCCACGACGAACAGGTACACCATCATGACGAGCGTCGACGGGACGACCGTTTCCGTCCCCCAGAACTCGCGCTCCTCGTAGATTGGGTACGCCGAGCCGATGCCGACCGCAAACATTGACGCAGCGAGACACATTACAACTCCGACGGCGGCGGTCGCCATCGCCTCAAGCACCGTTATCCCGAAAAAGATCGAGACGAACGAGCTGAGAACAGCGATCGGCACTCCAACCGCAACACCGGCGAGGAGCCTTCCACGGACGAGAGCCGCGGATGATGTCTCGGTGAGAAGGAGGAACGGTAGTTGCGGCCGATCGTCACCAAGCGGGTTCAACCCAAAGGTTGCGCCTGAGAGGTATGTTGCGAGAACGACGCCGCCTCCAGTGATGAGGGGTCCGAGGGCGTCGCCCGAAAACTCGAGAAACATCGTCCCAAAGGGTGCGATAAAAAAGACGGCAATCAAGAGATGACTCAACTCCGCCGGATCACGGCGACCGCGCACGAGAATCCCCCACGCGATACGACTGGGTTTAGTCCATGCGAACGGCTGTGGAGCAGAGAATCCGCCACTCGATCGCCGCACCTGCGTCGGCTCGTTGTTACCGACTGAATCGGTAAACCAGAGCGTAGAGACCTGCTTGGTCGAGACGGCGAGACCGACCGGCGTGAGAGCGATTAACGCCGCGAGCACCGCCACCGCCCCTATCGAGGTCGGTCTGGAGACTGGTGTTCCGACGAACGCGAGTGCAACGTATTCCACGAGGGGATCGAACGCTACTGTCGACAACAGCCGTTGTATTGAGAGGTCGGATTCAACGATGAACTGCCCGGCGAACTGCGACGCGACGACGAGTCCGACCATCGCGAGGATACCGACCCCTTTCAGGAGACGGCGAAGGTTGGGGAGTTTCCGCAGGAGTCGCAGCACAGCAATTCCCCCGGCGTACCCCCAGACGGCGGCACAGCAAACGAGCGGCAGCGTGATCGCCCCGCCCAAAGCAACGAGCAGCGGCGAGCCCATTCCGAGTGCGAATGTGACGACCACTGCCCCGATCGGGATCCCGAACCACAGGGAAAGCCGTCCCACCTCCGCTGTGATGAGCCCGATAACGACCGCTCGCGGGTGAACCGCCAGCAGGACGAAATCCGCACCGTCGATGTGTCCGAGTCGTTCGAGGGTCCGAAACACCGATACCGACAGGAGACCGAGAGGAACGAGCGTCGCAGCGGGCGCAAAGAACGGGACTGCCGCCACGGAGCGCGCGGTTTGCCCGAGCACATACGCCGTTGGCAGCGCGAACAGGAGTGCGCCGCCGAAGAACAGCGCCGTGAGCAGGAGTCCAAGGACTCGACGAGGGTTTCCGAGGTACCCACGGAGGCTTCGGACGAACTCCGCTCGCCCAATTCGGAGCCCGTGGCGAACGTCCTGTCGGACGCTCATTCTCTCCGAGAGGCCGCGTCCGTTTCGGGTTCGCTCGTGACGGCGAGGAACGCGTCTTCGAGGGATCCACTCTCGCCAGTCTCCGCACGGGCCTGTACTTCGGCGGGCGTCCCCTCGGTGACGAGTCTTCCGTCAAACAACACCCCGACTTCGTCAGCGACGGCTTCGACCACCGGAAGAATGTGTGTTGAGAGGAACACCGTGGTCCCTGCGTCGGCAAACGCGATGATCGATTCCCGGATAGTGCGCGCCGCTCGGGGGTCAAGCCCCGATGTCGGTTCGTCTAAATACAGGACATCCGGTTCGTGCAGGACGCTCTGTATGAACGCAGTCTTCTGTTTCATTCCCTTCGAGTACCCGTCGATCCGCCTATCCGCGTCACCGGCTAACCCGAATTGGTCGAGGTACTCGCCGATGCGCTCTCGGGCAACGGACCGCGAAATGTCGCGAAGGTCGGCGACGTATTCGAGTTGTTCGCGGGCGCTGAACTCGTCGTACAACGGCGGCGTCTCAGGGAGATAGCCGACCCGACCGGCGATCGCACGCCGGTCGCTCGGGTCGACGCCACAGACGCGTACCGATCCGCTGTCCGGATCGCTGAGACCGGTAAGGAGCCGCATCGTCGTCGTCTTCCCCGCACCATTCGGGCCGAGAAAGCCGTAGACGGTCCCGTGCGGTATGTCGAGCGTGAGACTGTCGAGGGCGACTTCTGAGCTGTAGGTCTTCCGGAGATCGGTCGCCAGAATGGCGGATTCGTCGTGGGTGGAGGGCATACGTAACGGATGTCATTTCCCGAACCGATCCTCTATGCGTTTCGGAATCATCTTCCGGTCACACGTGTGAGGTGATACCGCATGGGTAGATAACGACGCGAGTAGATGGCGTGATCGCTCCGTCGGGCCCTGTTAACTTGCGAACGACACAAAAGGTTCACGAGTACTCCTAAGATGCTAGGGGCAACAAATTACTGTGCTGCGTTCCGTCAGATCCGAGCTCGTCGTGAAACTGCTCGAAGTGCGCTCTCAGATAATTCCACCATACTGGCCGAGCCTACACCTGCGAAGCGTAGTGTGAAACACCAAAGAGCTCTCTCAGCTAGTCTAAAGCCAATTTCGTGTTCTACGGCCGAATCATATCGTCGACAGCGTCTGCGATGAGGTCCATACCTTCGTCGGTGAGCCGTCCCCGTGGAAGAGTATCGTCTATACTGGAGAGTGAGACCGTGTAAATCGCCCACGGGAGGACGTACGTAGTCTTCTTGAGGTGGGCATTGTTGATAACATCGTTCGGGAGAACAGGCGTTGAGTGCTTGTACCGCTCGTCGGCCTTCGTGCCGAGACAAACAACAGTTGCTTCCTCTTCCAAGTAGGGCCGGTCGGCATCTGAGATAACAACGACAGGCCGTGGGTTCGTATGAGCTCCCGTCGGGTCGACCGCAAAGACGAGACTGCCCTGAAAATACCATGTCATATCGAGTCGCTACGCCTGTTCGGAGTCGTCGACGCTCTCAATCCAGTCTTCGGGTACAGGTTCTTCGTCGGCACCGCTGTGCTGTCTGGTCTCGGAGTGTGCGTCGCTCGTGGGGTGGTCGTCCGTTTGTTCGATATCGTCAGGAGTGAAGTCATCGTCGTAGCGTTCGGTAAGAGCCTGAACTTGAACGAGGCCGCGGGCGAATCGCCGGAGGTCATCACGGCCCTCAAGGGCGTGGTAGTAGCCGTCAGCGGTCTTGCCGATGTCGCCGTCGTTGAGAAGACGGGTGAGCGTGCCCGTGATACTTCCCTTTGGGATGTCATCAAGCCGGTTGTGGATCTCAGAGGGGGTGAACCCATAGTTGGGATTCGTATAGAGGACGCGGATGATAGCAGCCTTGTTCGTACGCGGGTTGATATGGACGTCGTCGGATGGGTCGTGAGTTCGAAGGTCGACAGGCATGGTGGAATCCTCTTTGTAGTTGACTGTAGGCGATTGTAGGCGATAACTGTTTGGGAAGGTGAGGCGCTGAGAATCGACACGCTGTAACGGCATCCTCCGAAGCGCCTGTTGGCAATCAGGTCAAGCGCGAGACGCACCATCTGTCGTCTGGTTGGTGGTTTGTAGAAATCCAAACGCCGAATCTGTGTTGGAGCAACGCTGCGGGGAAGTTGAGACTACACCGGGTTCAGCGGGGCTGTAATGCGTGGTATCGCCCGAATTGATGAGCGGAATCTGCGTCAGATCGGTTTCTGAACGGCCGCTCTTGTTCCACAGGCAACTATTCCAGCGGATTTCCGAGACTCTGGATAGTGTTGCCACTCAGACGCTGCGCTCTCACGGAGAGAGACCCTTGCTATCCGATACCTGTCTCCTTCTTCAGCAGCGTCAGTGTGTTATCGGCCGTCACGACCGGCGCGTGCTTGTACTCCCCGGTCAGTTCGACCTGCATAAGCAGATCGACCGCTCGCCAAATCGAGTAGAGCAGACACGCAAACGCGAAGTAGAAGAACCGCAACCCGAAATCCTTCGAAGTCGTCGCCGCCATGAACCGCTTTATCGATTTGTAGCCGCTCTCGATTTCCCACCGGTAGCTGTACTCCGTGAGGTGTTCACTCCCTCGATTCGTCATGAACACCGAGTACTGTCGGTGGTCGTCATGCTCAGAATCGTCTTTCCGGCGGTAGATCAGCGTCGTCTCGTGCCACTCGTTCTTCCCGAGATGGAGTTTGCGGTCGGTCTCGTACCGGTCTTGATTGCGCTGAAGCAACCGCTTCGCCTGGGCTTTCTCGCTAGTCTGCATCCGCTTCGGCACGACGTAGGAGAGCCCACGCTGGCTGATCATCTCCAGGACGTGCTGGCTATCGAACTCCCGATCCATCAGCACGTTATCGACATGGACTAGCCCTTCAGCCGAGTCCAGCAAGTCCTCGACAATCTCTTTGCGTGACTCACCTCGTCGAACTGGGCGGGCATCAAGGACGAGCGGGACAGCGTTGCCGACCAGCTGGACTGTCGCCCACTGGTAGGCGTACTCGTCGTTCTTCTCCTTCGTCCCGATAATCTCGTCCTCGTGTCCCGTGCGGTCGCCTGTGAAGGGATCGTCCTCAGTGATGTCGATGGCGACAATACCCGCCCGGAAGAACTCCCCTGTCTCCGCGAGCTCGTTGATGAGCTGTCGGACCGCCTGTCGGTACATCTCGCGAATCTGCTCGATCGGGAGGTCACGAATCTGGTCGCGATGACCGTGTCCGAGTGGTGTTCGATCACGCGTCGACTCGTGGATGAAGCTACGAGCGCCTTCGTTGGCGGCCAAGTTCTCGCGGAGCCCGAGATAGGTCTGTAAGCCCCAGTAGGCGTTCTCGGGAATCTCACAACCCTCGCCACGATTGAGCGAGAACGCGGAGACTACGACGCGGCTGACGTGCTTGGTAATCGTCCCTGCCTTGTCGAGGATGGCTTGGTCGTTTGGGTCCGATTCAGTAGCGTCGTCGCCTCGATCCGGGAGGTTTCGGTCTGGTTCGCGTGGCACAGCGATATCCGCGTTTTCCGCTTTGATGAGGATTGTGCGAGCCGCTGTCCGAACCGTTTCCCGGAGATCTCGCGTGAAGCGTTTGTTCCAGGTCCGCCAGAGCGTCGATTGATCGGGAACCGTTCCCAACTCTAGACGTTCGCAGAGTGTGGTCCGGCTCTCAAGGTACTCCAGGAGTTCTGTTTCGTGCTCCCACCCGTGGAGTTCTTTCAGCACGAACATGCGAAAGAGGGTATCCATCTCGTAGCGTGTCGAGTTTTCGTAGCAATCGTGGGCCTCGAAGCGAAAGTAGGCCAGCGGAAGTTCGCAGACGAACTCTTCAATCGAGTCGTGGTCCGGGTGCGTAAACCAGACACTCGAGACGACTCGAACGTCCGATTCTAATCCGCCAAGCGAGGTACGATCGTATAGCGGCGTCGAGTTATATTTGGGCCACTCAATGTCGGTAGTTCCCATCAGGTAAGCGGATAGTCACAACTGATAGGATTAGATTCTCAGGAAGCATCTGGATGGGTGTGTATGAGATTTCTCTACCACCCAGACACTGTCCTTACAGCCTCAGACCTCGAAAGCTTAGCGGTTAGTCTTCTATTGGAGCTTCCTCTCCCCGGAGTCGAAGCCGCAGTCTTCGACTCCGGGATCATCTGGGAAACGGTTACCCAAGCAGCCGTCGATCAGAAGTCGATCAAAGCTGTTACCGACACCACTCGGAGGACGTACTCCGACGACTACACGCTTACACAGCTTCACACCGTTCCACCGGACGAGTTGGAAGCCGTCGTCAACGACCTCTTGGTTCAGCAGGCGGCGATGATCCTCGGCCCCAGCCCGAGGATCATCTGCCTCGACTTCGTCGATATCCACTACCACGGCTGTCCACACGCCGAAGCTGGCGAACTCTGTCACACGAAACCACGCGATGGCACTGGGAGGTGCCATCGCTACCTCGCTGGATTCGTCCTCTGTCGGGCCAAGCCACTCGTCGTCGCGGTCACACCTGTCCGGGGCGACGAACCCAAGTGCGACGCGGTCGAGCGACTGCTCGACCACGTCGCGGCCCTCCCGTTCGAGATCGCTGGCCTCCTCGCTGACCGTGGATTCTACAACGGTACGTCGATCGAGCGACTGGGTGCCGAGGCACCAGTCGCTCTCCCGATCATCCGCCGGGGGAAACGGATGGCCGAGAAACTGGACACGACAGTCTCCTACTGGACGGAGTACGTGATGTACGAGGGAAGCGAGCGGGAACTGCGCTTCCCGCTCGCGGTCTGTGTCTCCTATCAGCAGGGGAACCGAGGCAAGCACGGCTTGCTCGTCCGGGCGTACGTGGCGTGCGATCTGGCTGATCGCACGCCGAAGGAAGTCGAAGCTCTCTACCAGAAACGCTCGGCGATCGAGACAGCCTTCCGGACGATGCGGGAAGCGCGTGCGCGGACAAGTACGACTGATCCAGCGGTGCGGTTGTTGTTCATCCTCGTGAGCTTCCTGTTGCGGAATCTGTGGGTGATCGTTCGGTGGGGCGTGCTCGCCACGCCGTGCCGCGGCGGGCGAGCACTGCCCGTCTGGTTCCGTTTCGAGGTGTTCCGAGAGTGGATTGATCATGCGCTTGACGAGGCGTTGCGCCGGAAGTGGGAAGCATCAACTAACGGTGTCGGCATCCCGGCGACCTACAGCGAGCTGGACGCGGGCTGAGGCCGCCCGCGTCCAGCGGCAGCCCTGTACGTGAGCGACAGCTTCGGTTCTCGTCTGGACTGACGGCGCTCTCACTGGCGTGAGAACGCCGTCTTTGTTCGACTCGATGAATCGGTCGCTCTGATCTCGTTCATTTCCCTCCAGAAATAGGATCAGCAATCAAGAACGATGGGAACTACCGATTATCCGTAGTCTCACGCCGTTAGAAGCGCGTACGTGGAGTCAGAAGATGCAATAGCTGTCACCCACGGCGGTTGCCGAAGGGTCACAACTATCGTACATTGTTCCGTTGGTCCGGTGACGACGGCGATACCTCTCCCGGATACGTCCGGAGAAGGGGAGCAGGCGGCGAGCCTCTAACTCGCCGCCTGCGTTAGGTTATGGATGATGCACTTCCGAGTCAGCTCCCGGAACTGGCCGTGCCAGATCCGGGAGCGCAGCTTCTCGCCGTCGTCTTCCTTCAACTGCGAGAAGCCCGTTTCACTCATCCACCGCTGGTTGTAGTCTTCGTTCATCCGGGCGTTGTGGGCCTTCTGCAACGGTGTCTGTTCCCTGTGCTTGATCAACGGTCGCGTCGAGTTGGAGCGACACTCCTCACGAAGCTCTCCCCACGAGTAGTTTGCGTCAGCGGACAACACACGCAGGTCTTCCGCCGGAACGCGGAAGACCTGCATCCCGATGTGACCGTCCCAGGCCTTCTGCGTCGTGAAATGAACGTCTTTGATCGCCAGCGAGTTCACGTCGATCAATATCGTCGTCTTCATCGACTGGAACGAGTAGTTCGCGCGGTCGCGGTAGTGGTAGCTCGTTTGATCGCGTTGAAACCCGCTTGCGTCAATTGCAGCTTCACCACTCCAGCCCGCCTGCTCCGCCGAAGTGCGGAGCAGGCAGCGGAGTTCACGCATCCGGTACTCGTTTTCCCACCGACAAAACGAACTGTAGTGCGGTGCTTCGTGAAGATCAAACACGGCGAGGACGCCGGACATCTCGTTGAGGTAGTCTTCGGTCTCACGGAGACTCTTTTCGAGTTCGACGCGGTACAGGATCAACGCAATCTGTACCCACTCGGCGTACCCGTCCGCGCCATCCGGCGCGGCGGGTACGTCCGGATCGTCAACGTGCTGTTTGGCAAGGTTTCGACACATCCGCGCTAGCCGTCTGAGCGATACCATATCGCCAGACGGCGTCCAATCCCCGGTTAATCTGACGGAAGAACGCCGTGACAGCGTCTGAAACTATCGTTACTCGGCGGCAAAACAAGGCATCACTACTTCGACCAACAATCTGCTTCCTATGAGCGCTCAATCTTACTCCGTTTCTTTCCTTCAGTGAGAGCCTAGCGCTCCTTTCGCTTTGCGTAGTACTGTTGGCATTGAGGCGAATCGTCGATTGATACGCACCTTTCAGTGACCAGTTGTTTCAGACAAGAACCTATCTGAAGAAGAGGATTTCAACAGAGCCACTACGACGGATGATCGAGCCGCTGCGTTCGAGGACTGTTTGACTCTAGTATTTCACGTCCCTCAAAAGCTGAACCACACTTCGAACTCGACCAAACACCCGACAGAGAAGCACCACCTGTTTGTCAATGAGAAGAAAATTTGATTATGATCGAGATCTAATTATGAACTATGAGTAAGACAGAACAGTCAAATAACTCTGAAAAAGAGATTGTCGCTGTCACTAAGCACGGCCAGGCGACCATCCCGAAACGGTTCCGTGAGAAGCTCGGAATCGAAGCACCTGGGAAGGTGTTGTTCCGGGAAACCGAAGATGGGGAGGTGATCGTTGAACAGGTCCGCTCACCGAGGGAGATGCGCGGCTTTGCCGCCCGTAGCGAAGCGAGTACGGACAAGCCTGCGTCCGAGATCCTCAAAGAGAAACGCGACCAGGACCGGAAAGAACGCGACTCGCAGTTCTCAACTGAAGAGTAATGTCGGTTCCTGACCGCGTTGTCTTCGACGCCGAGCCACTGATAGCACACGCCGACGATGAACCAGGCAGCGAGGTTGTAGAAGAGTATCTCGACGCGGTCGCAGTCGAAGACACCGTCGGCTACGCCAGCTACGTGAATCTCGCTGAGATCCGGTATACAATCGCCCGGAAGTACGACCGCGACACAGCCGACGAGTATCTCGACTGGCTGACCGATCTCGGTATCAAAACGGTGGATGTCGGCGATACTTGGACGGACGCCTCGGAGTATACGCTCAGGTATAATCCTGCGCTCGGCGACTCGTTCGCACTGGCAACAGCTGAACACGTCGACGCGACGCTCTTAGTTGGCGGTGACGACGATTATGACGATGTCTCCGATATCCCGATCGAACGGTTCCGCGACGGTTCCGCGTAGGTACCCGTTCGAAGGTCTGAACTATCTGTGATCCACAACCAACATTCTATGAGCGTCTGACGTACTCTTAAGACTCTCCGATATCTTTGCTCTCTTTGAGGACAAAGACACGTATGAGACTCGGAGTTACCAACCAGAAAGGCGGTGCTGGGAAGACGACCACGACGCTGAACGTCGCCGGTGCACTGAACCAGCGCGGCCACGACGTTCTCGTCATCGATCTCGACCCGCAAGGGCACGCCACTGAGGGGCTCGGCTTCGAGGATCTGTACGACGATCCCGACCGTGACTCGCTGTTTGATGTCCTGCCTGATCTCGACCGGATGGGCGACCTTGAGCAGCTGGTCGTCGAGCATCAGGAGGTCGACGTCGTCCCCAGCCACGAGCGGATGATCAACGCCGAGGACGAGCTCGCGAACGTGATGAAGCGCGAGGAACGCCTCAACATGCTCTTTGACGAGAGCGACGCCGACCAGCGCTGGGACTACATCCTCGTCGACTGTCCCCCAAACCTCGGTGTGCTCACCGACAACGCGATCGTCGCGACTGGGAACGTCTTGATCCCCGCGCAGGCGAAGTCGACGAGCATCCGCGCAATCGAGCTCCTGTTCAAGCAGCTCCGGAGTATCGAGTCTGCGTTCGGCGACGTGGACGAGGTTGGACTCGTTGCGAATGAGGTCGGCGTCGACGGCGAGGCCGAGGAGATGATGGAGTGGTTCAAAGACGTCTTTGAGGACAGAGAGAATTGTGAGGTCTTTGAGATCAGAAAACGTGTCGCTCTACAGCGTGCGTGGAACGCCGGCGTCTCCATCTTCGAGCACGATGAGGACAGCGACATGGAAGAGGTGTACCTCGACGTCGCCCGCCACTTGGAGGAGTACCCCAATGCCTGACGGCAACGAGAAGCGGGACCGGAACCCCTGGGACGATCGATACGACCACGAGGACGAAGACGCCGGCCACGAGGACGACTCGTTGAGCTCGGAAACGGTAGAGACATCAGAAGAATCGAATACGTCAAAGACCTCAAAGAGCAAAAAAATATCAAAGATGTCTAAGAGTTCAACGACGACAGAGAGCGAGGAGAGCAGCGGGACTGTTCGGGAGCGGAAGAACGTGAACATGTACCTCCCCGAGACGCTTGTCGATGATCTCCAGCTCCGTTACTCGGAGCTAAATGTCGAGTGGCGACGCCGCCACGGCGAGGACATGCCGAAGAACGAGGAGTTCTACCCGGCAGCGGTCCGAGCCGCGCTAGGAGAGTCGTCGATCGAGGAAGAGCTGGGCCTCGATGAGCAATAGCTGCACAATAGTTGAGACTATGGATCTCAATGCATGGAGTCCAAGCAAATTGGACTATTTGCTATCAAGCCGTATGATACTCAGGACAGCCAGTGCACGAAGTCAGAAGTTACACTGAGGAGAAGTACGACTGACCGAAGCGAAGCAGGTCTCGGTCGAATTCGTCTGGGTCGTCGACTCGAAAGTGGAAGAGCTGATTTCGCATATCTCCGATTTCAAGTACTAACTCGCGAATCACGTCTTGTTGGTCGTCGAAGAGTGATTCAAACTCCTCCCAGTGAATGGAGATGAATTGGGCGTAGTGTGCGTAACTGCAGTGTTCAATCGACGCCGGCGTTGGCAGTGGGTGTTCCTCGTCGAACGTTTCGCCCAACTGCTCCGACAGCGAATCCCCGAACACACGTGTGAAAACATCACGCAACTGCATTTCGATCGACTCGATCAACAGAAACGGCTCGAGCATCTGTTTCAGTCGCGTCAAGAGATCGTAGTCGGTCAGAATCCGCCACTCGTCTTCTCGGTCGACTATGATGTACGTGTACTCCGCGAGTGCATCGAATACGGCGAGCAGATTCTCGTCCTCGCTGATGGTGTGTGCATCTTCGACGGCCGCTCCGACCGAGATCTTATCGAGCGTTTTGTGTCCGACCTCCAGCCGCTGGAATGCAAGGAGGGTCCGGACCACGGACCTGTAGGTGACAATTCCGACGAGCTCGCCGTCACGTTCGACACCGATCTGGGTGTAGCTGTTCTCGAACATCTGCCGGAGTGCCGATTCGAGCCCGAGGTCGTATTCGACGGTCTGGAGGGTATTCTCGATAGGTAGATCGGCGATTGTGTACATGTATGATCGGAACGTTGGTCCGTAGCTAACTATGCGTTTTCGTCCGTATCCAAATGACTGCTCTATCTCTACTATCTAGGCCGGTATCAGCAGTTCCAACATGCTCGATGAAATCTCGATAGCGGGCACGAATGGTCGACTTACTCACCCCGGTTATATCTGCGAGTTCTGCCACGTTGGAATCGACATGATATCTGTTCACTGCGTACAACCACGCTCCAGCGAGAACACCCATATGACGCTTTCCCGTTGCCCACTGTGTAGTCCGTGCGTCGGAGAGTAGGTCGTCAACCAGCCATGTGGCTTCGGGCGGTGATGCCGGATATTGAAGTTCGAATAGGTGGCTTCCGGTTGCTTCGAGTAAGTCGTCACGTCTCTCTCGGAGGGAGGCTGTAGATACGCCGAATTGTTCGGCGATGTCGGCTTGGGAGAGGTCGGGTTCGGCAGCTGAACTGACGAAGTAGAGCACAGCTGCTGCATACGAATACGGGGAGACGCCACTGGTGACTTTGGCTTCGACACCCAGTTGTGCTATCTGTTGTGCGCGAGCTTGGATGTCGGCGGAGAGCGAAAGGTCCTCGCACGCCTCTTCGAGGATCACAGTTGGATCGTCATTCGGGATTCCGAGATCCAATGCGTCTGAGACCCGTTGCATTTCATTGAGGATCTCTGATTTGGTAGCAGCAGAGGTGTCAGCAATTCTGGTCACGCGAATCGGAATCTCTTGTAAGCGGCACGCTATGAGGTAGCATGCTGCGGCAGTACGGGCTGGGAATCGGATCTGCAGTTCTCGTGCCGTGAGTTCTGTAACCAGAAGTTCACCGTACTGTAGAATGTTCGCTTCCAAATCGAATGCCTGTTGGATTGACGCCAATTTTTCGAGGACAGCGTCTTCAGATTCTGTGGCCATCTTCTGTATCTAATCAGTTCCCTATGTGTTCTGGAGCGAATCAAGGATCGCTCGGATTCGATATCTGAGTGTGCCGTATCGATATCGACCGACTATCGCTTCTACTGTTTCGGCGTCAAGTTCGTCAAGAGTCCGAGCCTCAGCGCGGAATAACCGCTGGAGGGGGCGCAGCAATTCCTCTGTCGTCTCCATCGCCTCCCCTTCAGACATACCAGCAATCATTGACCGTTCTTCTCCGTCATCAATGACGACCGTAATTGTATAGATGGCGTCGTACTCAGTACTACTCTGCCCCACGACCCGTACAGACTGGGCGGTAGAGGCAGGGCCCTCGAACTGAAACTCGAACATCGTCTCCTCGTATCTTCCCTTTGCAGTGTGAACCTGCCAAGCGTCCGGGACGTTAATCGAGTGCGTCGTCATTAGTGGCTGAGCTCTGTTGGTCGTGTCTCGTTACAGTTCCCTCGGCGAACGCTTGTAGAGGCGTTACGTCGACAGTCTCTGACAGGGTGTTGAGAGCCTGGGCAGCGTCATCTCGCCGCTGTTCTGCATACCGACGAAATTGTGACTCATCGAACGTGGGTGGGACAACCATCGCCTCGGTTGGATCCGTATCGAGCACGTAGTTGATCTGTCGGGCGGTACTGAGCCCGCGACCGAGTCGTTCGCAGTGTCGGCGAACCGGTTCGTCGACACCAGCCAGCGTCGCTCCAAGGGCGGCCGCACCTTCACCGAGACTCCCCGCAGTGTCATCGAGAAATTTCGCCTGGTCGTGGCCTGTGGATCCGGCCGCGGTGTAGGTGCGCGCAAATGCCTCCGTGATAGTTTCGAGAGCTGTCGTCAGTATCTCGAAACAGTCGCCCGACGAGGAATCGGGTCCTGAATGGAGTGACGAGAATGCCGCCGTATACAGATAATCACCGCCCAGTAGTGCTGCTGTCGGATCCAGGGTAATAGAATGCGCGTGTTTATCAGTGAGGGTGAGGAGTAGCCGGTTTCGGAGACGAACGTATCCCCGGAGTAATTCGACCGCGGCGGCGTAAGGCAGGACAGCCTCTCGGTCCTGGTGATCTGACAATGAGTCGTATACGGTCACCACCACCTGTCCGTACCACCTGTCGGGGCTATCGTCCAGTACATCCTGGACGAGTGGGAGATTGGCCTCGTCCGGGGTGCTGAGCACCTGCTCAAAGTGGCGCTCGATCTGTGAGCGGTGGACAGGCTCTATGTCACTCATCGGTTCAGTCATCACCTGCTGCTGTCTCGACACTGGCCTCGTCGAGGTCCACTTTGGATTCGGTCAAGTCACTCTCCCGCCATGTGCCGCGCCGGTACCATGCGTAGGCGATGATCGCTCCAACGACGTTCGAGATCGCGAACGACAGCCAGATCCCGCGTTCACCGAGCGGTCCAGAGGCGGTCCATGCAATTGGGAACCGGATGATCCCGAGCATCAGAACGGAGATCGCCGCCGCGGTGAGCGTTTTGCCGGCACCGCGGAAGCTGCCCGTATAGGCTCGCATTATCCCGATGAACCCGAAGGTCAACGCGACGTAGCGAAGGAATTGCGCGGCGATGTCAACGACCTCGGGGTCAGTCGTGAACACGTCAGCGATGGGTGCTGCGACGAAGAAGACAACGACTCCCGCGACCGTGAGGACGGTGAAGAGCACTTTCGACGCCAGCCCCGCCGCTTTTTCGACACGGCCCGGCTTGTCCGCACCCATGTTTTGGCCGGTCATTGTCTCTACCCCCCGAGCAACCGCGATGGCGGGGAGAAAAATAACCGAGAAAACCCGCGTGCCGATACCGTAAGCCGCGACGACCGCATCCGGGAAGAACGCGACAATGAACAGCAAGAGGTTCATCGATAGCGCTCGCCCCATCCCCTCAATCGAAGCAGGTAACCCGATCCGGACGAGGCGTCGTAGATAGGAGAGGTTCGGAACCATATCACGGATGTGGATCTGGACGCCGCGTGTCCCGCGGAACATGACTGCAAGGCCGACGACCAGCGCGAGTCCGCGGGAAAAGACAGTTGCAAGTGCCGCACCGGTAATACCGGAACCCGTGTAGCCGGTTACGGCGAATAGCGTGGATTCGAGACTACCAAGTCCGAACATCCCGAAAACGGGGTTGTTCTCAAACCCGAAGATTAGGAATGGGTCGATGACGATATTCAGGACGACCGACCCGAACATCACCAGCATCGGGGTGATGGTATCGCCGTACCCTCGCATTAGCGCGATGAACACCGCGAAACCGAACATAAACAGCAGCCCCAGTGAGATGACCTCCATGTAACTCGTCGCTAGCGGCAGGACATCCTGTGACGCACCCATTACTGCGAGGAAGTCTTCGATGGCGAAGTATCCGATGACGCCGAGGATCACCGACGCGATGACTGCGAAGGTCACGGTTTGAGACGCCGCGTACTCGGCTTCCCGCTCCTCGTCGGCGCCCGTGAACTGGGCGACGAGGACGCTTCCTGCGACTGAAATACCCATTCCCAGTGAGATGAGCAGAAACACCATCGGGAACGCAAAACTGATCGCTGCTAGTGCATCCGTACTGTACTGGCCCAGCCAGAACGTGTCCGCCAGATTGTACGCGGTCTGGAAGAGGTTTGTGACCACGATCGGCATCGAGAGAAAAAATAGTGGCTTCGCGATTCCGCCCGATGTGAGGTCGAACTCTTCTGGACCCTTGAAGAGCGAACTGATGCGGCTGAGAATGCCCATTACTGTGCGACCTCCGGTTGTTCGTCGGCGAGTAGATGTCGCTTGATATATCTGGTCATCGTATCGTAGAGTTGGTCAGAGGAGTGGTTGATGGCGACGTGGCGAGTGTGTGCGCCGGTGATCGTCGTTGCGAGGTATTCTGCGTCGCGGGCTGGCTCAATGTCGTCGTCGAACTCGCCGTCGTCCACGCCAGCCGCGAGGATTTCTCGCAACCGTTCGATCAGGAACTCGTCGAAGTCGGTGAGGCGTTCCTGTAGAATCGAATTGTACGGGGCCTGTGCCTTCAGTTCGAGCATCGCGGTTCGGAATTCTCTCAGCGGCGGCTCAGCGCCGGTAGTCAGTAATACCTGTAGGAGCCCGGTAAGCTGTTCGTAGGGCGTGTCTCCCTCGGGAGAGTCCACTCGGTCGGTGAATCGGTCGTACAGGTCGTCGAGGAAGGCGACGAACAACTGGTCTTTGGAATCGTAGTGGTAGTGGATGGACGACTTGCTCGTGGCTGCTTCGGCAGCGATATCCTGGAGTGTAAGATTCGCGTAGCCATGCTCGCAGAGGGCACGGTACGTTGCATCCAGGATCTCGATGGCTGGGTCGTCTGCCATGTAGTCGATATCTCACTTACTAACCGATTAGTCAAAAACCTTCGGAAGTGTAAAACTCAACCGGAGACCATCGAGACTTCCGTCCAACCAACCGCTACGGGAGGATATCGCGACACCGGTTCTGATGAGTGTGTCAAAACTGTTATTGGGAGCAGGATGAATATTCTACTAATGGCCGACCCGCCAGATCGGACTTCGTCAGATCCTGACGAGGAGATTATGCGTGCGACCTATCGCGCGCTTCGCGACCACGGATACGCAGATCTCACGATCAAACGTATTGCCGAGGAGTACGGGAAATCGACCGCCGCCGTTCATTACCACTACGACACAAAAGATGACCTCCTTGTCGCGTTTCTGGACTATGTCCTTGACCAATTCGGCGAGACGATACATGAGGTTCAGACAACAGCTCCCGAACAGCGATTGGAACTTCTACTCGACAAGCTGCTCGTGGCTCCGGAGGACCACCACGACTTGTTGATCGCAATGCTGGAGATGCGGAGTCAAGCGCCGTACAAGGAAGCGTTCGCCGACCGATTCCAGCAGAACGACGAGTACGTCCGATACCTGCTCAGGACTGTGATTGATCACGGCATCAGTGAAGACACATTCACTGACGTTGACTCCGAACACGTAGCACGAGCACTCATGACCATCGTCGACGGGGGGCGCACTCGAGCAGTCGTTCTGGACGAGACTGAAACGCTCGCAACGGCCAGACGAACCGCGGACGAATACGTGAACGCCGTCCTCAGAGCGGACACAGGTGGAAGCGGGGATACATAGAACGGAGAGCCAGCTAGATACAGGAGTCGAAGGTATATTCTGGTCCTTGAATTCAAGCAGAGGCCAGAATAGCATTAGAATATCGTTCACCGCCATTGTGCGTTACCCAGCAATCAGTATCGCATTGAGTATGCGGTAGACGGGAATTGGAACGGGAACGTAATCTCCTACCAAACGTACCTCTGACTTCTCGGTCGATGATTCGTTGATCTGTGTTTCCGAAATCGCGGTGTGACGGCGCACACAGTTAGCTATCTAAATATTTTTACAATGATGTACGGACGGTTCTGTCCACTCAGATCCACGAATACTTCCACCGATCCAAGAATAGGAGTATCGTTAGTCGAGGGCTTGGTGGTACGGTTTGTGCGCGATAGTTTCGCGGAGCTCAGCAATCGCGTTACGATCAGCGGTACTAGCCGCCTCCATTACGGCTAACACTTCCTGCCGCGTTATTTTCACACCAGACTCGGTGAGCGCGTCCTCAGGACGTGACTTGAGTTCTCTGATGGTTCCCACACTCAGCAAATACGGAATGGACCACGCGGCAATCGTATTACCGTGCGTGAGTGGCATCGCCTCAATATACGCTTGGGCGTCATCGAGGAACGTCCTCGCGTGGGAGGCTGTCCGTTCGACAACCTTTGCAGCTGGTTCTCGATTGTCGGTGCGGAGGATAGATTCTTGATCGATCCCTTCGTCAGCGAGCCACTCGGCCGGGAGATAGACGTTGTTTTCTTCTGTGTAATCGTCGTACACGTCCTTCGAAACGTTCACCATCTGTAGGAGGAGTCCAAACTCGTCCGCTGTGTCGTACAGCCGTCGAGCGCGTTTCTGAGAGACGTTCTCCCGGGTAAGGAGATTCGTGATAAGCCTGCCGACAGTACCAGCAGCGTAGTAACAATATTGTTCGAGCTCGGAGCGATCGTTGATACGGAGCCCACCAGTGTCTGCGTACCGCTCAACGAACATCGTCATTCCGTCAACCATCTCCCGGACCAGCGGAACGACGGCCGTCTGTACGGATTCCGGCTGGTTAGTGAATGTCGCCCAAATTGTCGGTGACTGAGCGACGACGGACCAGTCGGCGCTGCGGTCGACTGACGGTGGCAACCAACCGTCGACCGCTGCCCGGAACTCGTTCATCGTTCCGTTGCTGGCGGGATCGAGCGCAGCGTCGAACGTTCGTAGGAGCTTTACTTGCGATTCAGGTGAGATATGACCGGCGTCTTCGATGGTATCGGCGACGCGACATAGCAGATACCCCAGGCAGATGTGCGACGACATCGGCTCTTCCAGTACGTCAACGGTCAAGGCGAAGGTGCGCGAGACGTCCTGTACCGCTTCGTGACACCAGGCGATATCTGGTTCAGTAGATGGAGCAGTCATCATTTCGGGAGCTTATACTGTAGTGAGGAAATAGACCCAGAACAGAAACCCAAATCCGCCGAGCCCGGCCATCAGGATAGACAGTACTGTTTTCTCTTGGGTATCGTATAACTTGTACCCGCAATACACGGCGAGGAGGCCAAACAAGGGGATAAACACGAGCGAGAGTATCGCCGCGATCAAGCCAACGACGACATAGAGACGGCCCTCTTCGTTCCACGCCTGTACCGTATTTTTCAACGAATTCTGTGACTCACTCATGGATGCTGAATACCTGGCCTGCACATACTTACTAACTAATTAGTCAGGTGTACTTAAAACTCTCGGACACCTCCTCCGAATACCGTGCAAATCCACGATACTACCCAGTCTATACCCCGTATATTATCATAGGAGACGTGCCAACGCTTGTGTCTATGCTCTCGTTCTTCCTCGTCCCGCTTCAATCTAGCACGGGGTTCACCGAAACTGTGGCAGTCGTCGCTGCAGCAGTCATCGTCGGCGCTGTGATCTGGTACCTCGGGAAGCGCCTGAAGACCCGACTTCGAACGGAGAATGCCGAGGTAGTCCGGGCAGGACTCCTCTTAGTGGTGGCAAGCGTCGCCGCCGTCGTCTTGATGCTCCGATGGAACGCGGCTGGGACCGCACTCTCGGTCGTTGGTGTGCTTGAATTCGGTATCGAGGCTGGTGTCCGCCTCCTACTTTCGATACTCCTGTTCGTCGCCGCATACACCGTCACCCGTATCCTGAAGCGGTTCCTCCTCGGCAGTGGCAGCTCGAAACACCGCGTCACGTCCGACCACCAGCGTCGGGTCAGCTACTACATCACTCAAGTCGTGATCTACGTTTTCGCCGTATTCGGAACGTTCTCACTGTGGGGTGTCCAGCTAAGCGATCTTCTGCTGGGAGCCGGCGTCCTTGGTATCGTGCTGGGATTTGCGGCCCAGGAGACGCTCGGATCGATTCTCGCAGGGTTTATTCTCATGCTCTCGCGCCCGTTCGCCATCGGGGACTGGGTCCGAATCGGCGATCACGAGGGATTCATCACCGAGATCACCATCAACAACGTCCGACTCCGTAATCTCGACGGCGAACACGTCGTGCTCCCGAACGAAGCCGTGAACAATCGAACGATCATCAATCGCAGTATCGAAGGAAAACTCCGGCTCCGGGTCGAAGTCGGAATCGATTACAGCGTTGATCCCGACCATGCCGAAGCTGTGGCTCTGGAGGCGCTCACGGAACTCGAGGAGATCATGAGTCAGCCCGCCCCGCAGGTACTCCCAGTTCGGTTCGACGATTCGGCCGTGATACTCGAACTGCGATTCTGGGTCGACAAACCGACTCCACAACGGAAATGGCGAGCCACCCAAGTAGTCATCCACGATGTCAAGGCCGCGTTCCGACGGGAGGGAATCAAAATCCCGTTCCCGCAACGTGAACTCACCGGACGGAACGAAACCGGAGGGTTCCACGTCGTCGACGGCAAGTCGAGACGTTCCTCTGAGACGGGTGTAGGGCCTCAGATGTCGTCATCAGACCGAGCCGAATAGCAGTCCACAGATTTAACGACGATTGCTCTCGTCAGGGTTCTCGATTCGGAAATAGGTGTCTCGGCTCTGCCAATCACCGATCTTTGGCATCAACTCCCGAATCAAGCCTACTAATCGTCGACCTACGTTTTGATTTCGCCCCAATGACCCGAGTGAATCTGTGGTTCACAGGTCGTTTCGACGAAACGAGACATAGCTAGCGGTCACTGGAATGACGGCCCACGCTGCGAGTGCCAGGACTGCAACTGGCGGAGCGATGAACGTGGCCGACGACCCCTGCAACGACAGCGGGGACAGTTCGGATGTCGAGCGCCTGACTGAGCAGGTACGAAAACAACGTGTCCGATCCGATGAAGGTCAGGAACGTCACCCACGATTCCGATTTACGGGTCGGCGTTGGGCGCCCTCGAAAGAGGATGATTTCCGTGAGGTTGATCACCGGGTTCCAGACGAGGATTAGCCCGATGTACCTCCCGAACGCGGCGGCGATAACCCGATGTGAGGTCGAGAGAGAAATCGAGAATGCTGCCGAGAGCCAGAAGAACACTGTTCCGTACGTGGTTGATACAATGATGAACCCGGCATATCAGGACATCTCGAACGCTGGGAAGGTGAGTGCCATCCCGACGCCAGTGACAAGGGGTGCCGCAGCGATTACGGCGGCAAACAGTACTGGCCTTCCAGCGAACTTGCCAGCGATTAGGTCCGCCTAGGAGCGGCATCGAGAGACAGCACAACCCGTCCTGACTCTCGTTCCCCAATGACGGCCTCGTACTCAAGCACGAGCCTTGCGAGCGAGGTGGGCAATCCAGCACCAGCCCGGAGGAGACCGAGAGACTTGTTGAACTCGGGATTTCCAACTGTTACGAATTATCACATTCCGCTTTGCTGTAACAGCATGACCGCAGCGAGTGCGGTAAACGCTCTTGTGGCGGAGATTGTTGGTGAGTCATAGCGCAGTTTCGAGGATGGTTTTGAGCGCTTCTTTCCCCGGTTTTCGGAACACTTCACGACGGAGCTGAAACGCTCGGAGATATGGTGTGAGT
>NZ_SGUC01000039.1 GCF_005435165.1 Halorubrum sp. GN11_10-6_MGM
CTCGTGAACGTCTCACCGATCCAGTCGGTCATGCGTCTCGGTGTCGCGGCCGCCACCGAAACGCTTGAGCGGCGGCCGCGACACCGAGACGCATGACCGACTGGATCGGTGAGACGTTCACGAGCGACGCGGGCTGGAACCACCTGGTCGACCTCGTCGACGTCGGCGACCGCATGGCCGGGTCGCCGGGCGAGCGCGAGGCGCTGGAGCTGACCCGCGACGCGTTCGCCGCGGTCGGCGCGCGGAACGCGGCGATCGAGGAGTTCGAGATTCAGGGCTGGGAGCGCGGCGACAGCGCGGTTCGCGACGCCGAGACGGGCGACCCGCTCGCGGTCGGCCCGAACGCCTGTATCGCCCTGCCGCGGAGTCCGAGCGGCGAGGCGACCGGCGAGTTCGTCGACCTCGGCTACGGGGTCCCCGAGGACTTCGAGGCCGACCTCGACGGGAAGGTCGTGTTAGTCTCGTCGGACACGCCCGACTCCGTCGACCGGTTCGTCCACCGCCGCGAGAAGTACTACCGCGCGGTCGACGCGGGCGCCGCCGCCTTCGTCTTCGCCAACCACGTCGAGGGGATGCTGCCGCCGACCGGGAGCGTCGGGACCGCCGACGCGCCGATCGGGGCGATCCCGGCGGTCGGCGTCTCGAAGGAGACCGGCGCTCGACTCGCGCGACGGAACGAGGGCGACGAACTGACGGTCGCGGTCGACTGCGAGACGCCGGCGGCGACGAGCGGCAACGCGGTCGCCGAGCTCGGTCCCGACACCGACGAACACCTGATCGTCTCCTCGCACGTCGACGCGCACGACATCGCTGAGGGCGCCATGGACAACGGTGCCGGAACGGCGACGATCGTCGAGGTCGCGCGGGCGCTCGCGGCGCGCGAAGACGAACTCGACGTGCGGGTCCGGTTCGCCGCGTTCGGCGCCGAGGAGGTCGGTCTCGTCGGCTCGTCCGTCGCCGCCGAGGCGGCCGACCGGGACGCGGTCCGGGCGGTCGTCAACGTCGACAGCAACGTGTTCGGACGGACGCTCCGGCTCGACCACCACGACTTCGACGCGCTGGCGGCGGCCGCCGAGCGCGTGAGCGACCGCTTCGACCACCCGATTTCGACGGGCGAGGAGTTAGTCCCCCACAGCGACCACTGGCCGTTCGTGAAGCGGGGGATTCCCGGCTACATGGTCTCCGGCGAGACCGAGGGGCGCGGCCGCGGCTGGGGCCACACCCACGCCGACACGCTCGACAAGCTGGAGTCGCGGAACCTCCGGGAGCAGGCGATCCTCCTGACCGAGTTGGTCGTCGAGGTCGCGGGCGCGGACGCGTCGATCCCGCGCCGCGACACCGACGAGATCGCCGCGTCGCTCGAAGCCGAGGGGAAGGCGACGGGGATGAAGCTCACCGGCGACTGGACGTTCTGAGCGGCGGGTCGAAAAGGGAAATCGCGGACGGGATCGGCTCCCGTCAGGCGACGACGAACTGGTTCCAGACCCCTTCGATGACGAAGAACAGCGCGTAGTACGACGACCACACCAGCACGACGAGCGAGGCGGCGATCGAGCTCTTCGGCGCCTCGATCTCCATGTCGTTGCGGGCCTCGACGTTGCGCGCCTCCAACTCGAAGAAGTCGGCGATGAACATCGCGAGCACGAGGATCGACAGGATCGTGCCGCTCACCGGTGAGTCGAGGATGAAGAGGAAGGATAGGAGAACGAGCCCGACGTTGGTGAACACGTGCGGGAAGTACGCCTCCACGCTGTCCGCCTCCTGTCCCTGTTCGACGTGACGCCTGTGCGCGAGGTGCCGCGTCGCGAGGTTCCCGACGGTCATCACGAAGATCGCGTACGGCAGCGCCGGCCCGGCGGCCGACAGCCAGCTGAGGGGAACGAGGAACTGCAGTGGGTCCATATCCACCATTTCCGTTCACGACGTATTAGAGTGTTTCCGATCGGCGCGCCCGCGAGAGCGCGGAGTCGCCGTGAGTGCGAGCCGCCGAGGGCGCCCCGAGCGCGAGCGACCGGGGCCGCCCCGAGCGCGAGCCGCCTTCCCTCACTCCGTCGTCGGCGAGAGGAGATCGACGGTCGTCGCGACCTCGAGACCGACCGCGCGGTGCGGCTCGACGGTCCCCCGACGTTCGCCGTCCACGACCAGCGCGACCGGCTCCTCCCCGCGCGCGACCGTGACGTGGACGCCGCCGCTCGCGACCCACGTGTCGGGGCGAGTCGTGAACGGCGAGACGGGCACGACCGAGAGGCCGCCGCCGGGCGACACCACCGAGCCGCCGGCCGCCGCCGCGTAGCCGTCGCTGCCGAGCGGCGTCGCGACCACGGCGCCGTCCGCGCGCACCGAGACCGAGTCGCCGTCGAGGAACGCGATCTCGTACTCGGAGATCCGCGCCGGCTCCACGGTCACGAAGGCGACGTCCGCGGCCGCGAATCGGCGGCGACCGCCGTCCGCGTCGCCGACCGCCAGCACCGGGTGCGCGACGCGGTCGAACCCGTCGAACGCGCCCGACGATTCGCCGACCCCGGCGACGACGTCCCCGAGGCGCTCAACCGCGACACCCGGTGCGACCGCGTGACGGCCGCTCCCGACAGGGAGGATGGGAACCGACCGCGCGTCGCCGCTCGCGACCGCGCGCATCGCCTCCCGGAGCGCGGCGTCTCCGACGGGGACGAGCGCGTCGGCCTCGCCGCGGTCGACGAGGCGGGCGTCGGCGTCGGTCGCCGCCGACCGGACCGCCGCCGTCGAGTCGCCGTCACCGAGAACCGCGAGGCGGCGCGTCGGCTCACTCATGCGCGAGGGTGGGGCGAGCGGCGGTGAAAAGCTCCCGGTTCGCCGCCGCCGGCCGCGCCGCTCGGGAGCGGTGTCGAGACGGAGGGGGAGAAGCGAGACGAGCGGGTTCGCGGTCAGTTCGCGGCCGCGTCGTCGTCGCCGTTGAGGGCGTCACGGAGCTGACGGCTGGCCGGGATGAACACCCAGAACGTCAGCGCACCGAGGATCATCAGCCAGAAGAACGCGTCGCCGGCGATCAGGCCGATCTCGCCGTACGCCGTGTTCACGCCTTCTGGCGGGTTCACGAGCTGTACCACCTCGTAGTACGACGGCGTCCGGTACCAGCCGCCGAAGGTGATCCACCCGAGACCGCCGATCGCGAAGAGGGCGAAGCCCTTCATGAACTCGTCTGCCATTACTTCACGTTTCGCTGGAGTCGTCTTGAGACTTTCCCATCCCTTGTCCGCGGAACCGGGTTCCGAGGACGTACACAGCGGTCCCGAGGAGGATGAACCCCACGCCCGTGATCGCGAGTATCGCCACGAGCACGTCCTCCGGAGGAAGGATTCCGGCGCTGTCGAGTAAGTAGACGATCGTCGTCCGGACGAAGCTTATCTGTAGCGTCGCGGCGTCGATGAGCGTGAACCCGACGAAGTAGGTGACGACCGCGGCGAGCGTCGAGAAGACGGTGACGGCCTTGTACAGCCGGAACGGGACGACGACCTCCCGGCCGCTCGCCCCCTCTCGCGGGCCCGTCGGCTCGTTTCGCGGGTCGGCGTCGTCGTCGGCCGCGATCGGGTCGCCGGTCTCGTCGAACGCCTGCGAGGCGTCGCCGTCTGTTGAGGATGACATGGTGATACGAGGCGTCGGAACGGCAGGAGCAGGTCCCCGAACGGGAACCCGGCTGCGCTTCGGTCGCGGGACCGCAGCGGACTGTGTCGGCCGTTACTTCGGCGGCCGCAGCATGTAGTACCGGCGGTTGAGGTCGTACATGTACCCCTCGCGCATCGTCTTCAGCACCGCGTAGGTGATGACGCCCCCCGCGATCGGGAGCATGAACGTGAGCGAGAACAGCAGCTCGAGCGGGACCGGGAAGAAGTTCTGGATGGCGAGCGCCGCGAGCGTGATCGCCAGGATGACCCCGGTCACGCCGAGGGCCGCCCAGCCGGGCTCCTCGACGGGTCGCCGCGCGTTCCCCTTATTCAGGAAGGGGACGAGCGTGATGACGCCGAAGATGGCGCCGTGAGCGATGAGTCCGTACAGCTCGTTGGACACGATGATGTTGCCGCCCAGCACCGCGAGTTCGGGGTTGATCGGACTGAGCTTCAGCAGGCCGAACGACCAGTAGAGGTACCAGTCGGGCAGGATGATCGCCGGCGTGGAGCCGGGGTTCGCCGGGTCCCCGAAGTGCGACGGCAGGATCGACGCCACGAGCAGGATGATCCCGAGGAAAAAGGAGGTGATCGCGAGGTTGCGGATCGTCTCGTGGGGCCACGTCGGGAAACCGAGCACGTCGCGCTCGACGTACGTCGACTCCGCGCGCAGGTCCTCGTCCTCGCGCCGGGAGCGCTCGAAGTACTGGTAGGTGAGCTGTGCGAGCCCCTGGCTGCGCTCCTTCCGCTCGGACCAGGTCGGCGTCTCGTCGTCCGGCGGGACCGTCGCCGGCGGGCCGCCGTCGGTACGCGCCTCCTCGTCGGTGCCTCCGTCCGTCATGGGGGTGGTTTCGTCGGTCATTGGATTAGTGCGGCTCCGCGATGCCCTGCACCCAGACGATGCCGACGTGGATCGCGATGAGCGCGGTGACCACGAACGGCAGCACGAACACGTGCAGGATGTACATTCTCACGAGCGTCGCCTGTCCGAGGGTGAAGCCCCCGAACAGGAGTTGGGCCGCCCACTCGCCCACGATGGGGGTCGCGAGCGCCAGTTCGACGCCGATCTGCGCCGCCCAGAAGGACAGCTGCTTCCACGGGAGGACGTACCCGGAGAAGCCGAACAGCAGCGTCAGCGCGATGAGCACGACGCCGAGGATCCAGTTGACCTCGCGCGGCTCCTTGTACGCGCCGGTGAAGTAGACGCGCAGCATGTGGAGGAACACGGCCGCCACCATGAACTGCGCCGCCCAGCGGTGGATCGACCGGAGCATGAAGCCGAACTGGACGTCTTGCATGATCATCACCATCGAGTCGTACGCGGCGGTCGGGTCGCCCTGCGCCGCCGCGCCGGCGGTCGACGGCGCGTAGTAGAATCCGAGCATCGCGCCGGACACCGCCGCGAGCAGGTACGCGATGATAGAGAGGGACCCGAGCGAGTACAGCGGGTACCAGTACCAGAACTTGTTGTCGAGGTCGTACTGCTCGGTGTGGCTCTTCGGCATCTGGAGGTTCGCACGGTAGTACATCGTCTCCAACAGTTCGAGGTAGTCGACGATGCGGAGCCGCTTGTCCAGCCAGATGAGCGTGGTCAGGAACGCCGTCTCGATAGCCGTGAGGTCCTGACTCTTGAGCCACGCGTTGTGGTCCATGTCGTCTTGTTTTTTCAGACTCATTGTCGAATCACTTCTTGTAGTACGGGTACACCGCGCGCTTCAGCGTCTCCGCGAGTCCGCCGGTGTCGAAGCCGTTCCCCTCTTGGTCGTCCTCGCGAACGTACAGGTCCTCCCACTTGCGGCGGCGTTTCTTCACGATCATCACGTCCGGAAGGAACTCTTTTCGGTACAGGAGGAGGATGAACGCGAGATCGATGAAGATGAACGCCAGCAGCGCGCCGACGTACATGTTCCCCGCCTCCGTCGACGCCCACGCCGACATGAGACCGTAGGTGAACAGCGCGACGAACACGACCTCGATGACGGTGAGGAGGACGATCGCGATCGCGGCGGCGGTGCTCTCGCGGGCCGGCTCGTAGCGGTGGATGTCGCCGTACGAGGAGTTGCCGGAGCTCATCTCGCACCCCCGTGACCGGTGTGGGCGGACTCGCCGTACTTGAGCATGTAGAACGTGAACACGAACGTCAGCCCGATGCCGAGGATCGCGGAGATGCCGACCCAGTGGGCGTGGAGCGGAACGCCGACGTACGCGATGTCCTCCGGCCAGCCGGTGTTGGCGCCGCCGGTCTCGACGGTGGCGACATCCTCGCCGACGGCGATGCCGCCGTGCATGCCGACCGCGGTGTGGGGGACGCAGTGGTAGTGGGTGATGCCGGCGTCTTCGCTCGACGTCTCGTACTCGTAGGTGTACCCCTCCTCGCCGACCGGGTTCCCGCTGTCGAGGCTGGCCGGCCCGCCGTCGTCGACGGTCTGGACGTTGTGGTCGCCCCCGTTACCCGTCCACTCCCACGTGATCGTCGTCCCCTCGTCGACCCAGACGAGGGTCGGATCGAACGCGAGGCCGTCGCTGCCGGCGCCGACCGAAATGGTCACCGAGTCCTGGCCGCGGGCGTCGGTGTACGACCCGACGTTGCCGCTCGACGCGCCGCTCGGCCAGTCGGGCTGTACCTCCTGTGCCGCCACCGTTCCGGTCGCCCCGGCGGAGGCCGCGACGGCGGCGGTCGCGCCGCCGGCCGTCCGCACGAAGTCCCGCCTTTTCATACAGCTTCACTCAGGACGGGGTTCGCTTAAACCCACCGACTGAACCCGCCGACGTGGAGGAGTCTCCGGGGTCTGAAACCGCCGAAATCGGACGATTACTCGTCTCGATCGGAGTCGGACGCGGCGGCGCCCCGTTCGGTCACCACCCCGTCCTCGACCGGGACGAACTCGGGGCGCTCCTTCGCCTCGCGAAGCGCGCGCAGTCGGTTCCGGTACTCCTCCGAGCGGAACCGGTCCGAGAGCCGCGCGTTCGCCACCATCGCGAACAGGAAGACGCCGACCAAGAGGAAGACGATCCCCATCGCTGGAGCGACGATCGTCCCGAGATCGGCCACCGCGCTCGCGACGAGGAGCGCCGCGCCGGCGAGCACCTGGGCAGCCGCGACGGCCTGTACCACGAGGTTGCCGAACTCTCCCGACCCCTCCGGGACGCTGTCCGGGTGCGGGAGCGACCAGTTCTCCGGCGGCTCGGGCACCTCGTAGGAGTCCATCGCCGCGAGCGCGACGATCGGTTCGATGTCCCGGAGGACCGTCCCCTCACCCCGCACCTCGCCGGTGGGACTGATGATCGCGTATCCCTCGTCGGAGTAGACGAGGATACGCTCCTCGCCGTCCTCGCGGACACGCTCCAAGACGCCGAACACGTCGCGGGTCGCGATCCGCGACTTCAGTTCGGCGTCGACGCGGTCGAGGAGCCGGTCGCCGGTGATCCACGTGTCGGGGTCGAACGCGGCGTCCCACTCGTCGGCGCTCATCTGGGCCATGTCGGACGGCCCGAAGTCGTCGAAGTCGTACTCCGACTCGACCCGCTCGCGGAGGGCCTCGATGTCGGTCTCGTCGTCCGGTTCGCTCGTCGGACCGTCTGCCGTCGATTCGGCCGACGCCTCCGGCGGCGACTCCGGCTCGGACCGCGTCGAAGTGTCCTCCATCGCCTCGGGGGTACGTGCTCCTGACGCTAACTGTTTTCGTCCGGGGCCGGCCGCCGAGAACGCGAGACCGCACCGAGAGATCGCACCGGTGGACACGGATCGCGGGGCTTTACGCGCCGGAGCACGTAGCCGCTCGCATGGTCGACGAGTCGGTCATCGCGGCGGTCGCCGGGATGTCCGTGACGGCGAGTTTCCCGTTCCTGCTGTACGGCGCCTGGATCATGATCGACACGGAGACGGTGTCGTGGAACGTGCTGATGCGCCACCTGCGGTACATCGTCGTCGGACTGGCGCTCACGACGGTCCCCATCGTCACGTGGATGATCCCGCGCGTCCTCGATCAGGTGAGCGGGATGGCGATCCTCCACGCGTTCTTCGGCGTTCAGGCGTACGCCCTGCTGGCGTTCGCGCTCACCGGGATCGTGCGGATCTTCCAGGCGAAGCGGAACGCGGACGCCTACGAGGACCCCAGCGTGGACATCGACGAGCTCCACGAGGACATGAGCCACTGGCGGAAGCGGCTCCGCGCCGGCGTCGCGGGGTTCATGGTTCTGTGGCTGTGCGCGTGGGTGACCGGGCTCTATCGGCTGGTCACGCTCCACTTCGGCTCGCTGTTCTGATTGGGCGCGTCGATCTCGCTTTTCTGGCCGGGCGTGTCGATCTCGCTGTGCTGACCTCGGTGCGCCGACCGTGACCGGGGCGCCGCGCGGTCGGCGTCGAGACGCGCCCACCCGACCGACAGGTTCAATCCGCGTTTCTCCCTAACAGGAGTATCGTGGCAGTCACCTTCGACCTCTTCGGGACCCTCGTCGACGTCGAGTACCCGGCCGATCCCGCGGAAGCGGTCGCGCGCGAACTGGAGTCCCGCGACGTGGCGGTCCCCGACGACTGGCACGTCGCGTACGGCGAGCGACACGTCGAGGCGCCGGCGGGCGCGGAGGTCCCGCTCCCCGCACACGTCGCCCGCGCGCTCGACTCCCGCGGCGTCGACGTGACGCAGAACGTCGCCCGGCACGCGGTGGTCGCCGCGTTCGACCCCGACGTGACCCGCCGAGACGGAGCGCTGGAGGCGGTCCGGGGGGCCGGCGAGCGCGGGCCGGTCGGGCTGCTCTCGAACTGCGCCGTCCCCGAGCTGGTCCCGCGGACGCTGATCCGCGCCGGGCTGCGCGGCGAGTTCGACGCGGTCACGACGAGCGTCGGCTGCGGCTGGCGCAAGCCGCATCCCTCCGCGTTCGAAACCGCCGCCGAGGCGCTCGGCGCGACCACGACCGGGCTCGTCCACGTCGGCGACGACCCGGAGACGGACGGCGGGATCGTCGCCGCCGGCGGGCGCTTCGTCGACGTGACGGAGACGCCGCTGTCCGAGGTCGTCGGCGAGCTCGAAGCGGAACCGTAGCTGGGCCGGCGGCGGGAGCGGCTTACTCAGTCGAACCGCCCGCCGAGCAGCACGTAGCCGAGCCCGAGCGTCACGCCCCAGAGCGCGTGGCCGAGGAGCCCGGTCGGAGGGAGGTTCGGCAGGGCCGCGGGGACGCCGACGGCGCGCAGCCAGACCGGCATGAGCACCCCGGCGGCGACCAGCCAGAGGAACGTCCCCCACGCGAGGCCGGCGGCGCTCGCGGCGAGCGGGCGGCCGAGACGGGCGCCGAGGCCGGATCGGGAAGCGCCAGCGACGAACAGCAGCGCGAACACGACACTGTGGAAGAGGTGCGTGATCCAACCGATCGCGGCGCTCTCTGCGCCGTACAGCGCGCCGATCACCGGGAGGGTCCCGCTCGTCGCCCACAGCAGGCCGCCCATTGCGACGCCGGCGCCGAGCCCCGCCGCGACCGCCCGTCGGAGGCCCGGATACGCCACGCCGACGGCAGCCGCCGCCGCGTCGGTGGTCGTGCGAGGGAGCCGCACCGCGACCCGGGTCTCGTCGCCCTGCTCGACGCGGATCGATCCGCCGTACTCGCCGACGAGGAGGGACGCGGCCTGGAGTTCGAACCCGTTGCTCGGGTCGTCGTACTCAGGGAAGGAGCCGCGTTCGAGGACGTCCCGCTGGCGGTCGGAGAGCGGGGACCCGTCGTCGACCACCGTCGCGGTGGCCGCGTGTCGCTCCGCCGTCGTCTCGATCCGAACGGCACCGGCGTCGCGGACGTCGACGGCGTGTTCGACCAGTCGCTCGAACGCCACCGAAAGTCTGTCGTCGGCATCGACATCGACGTCGACCGTCTCGGCGTCGGCGACCTCGACGGAGACGGACCGGTCGAGGTCCCCGCCATCGCGGACCGCATCGACCGCGTCGCGGACCGCCCCGTCGAGCGCGAGCGAGTCCGCCGCGCGGTCGTCGGCGATCGTTCCGACCCCGTTGACCGTCGACTCGATCCGGGCCGCGCCGCGGCGGATGGCGCCGACGGACCGCTCGCGGTTCGCACCGTCGTCTCGGAGGAGGTCGGCGTGCCCGTCGATGATCGTCGCGGCGTTTAACACCTCGTGCCGAAGCAGCCGGTTGATGAACCGGGCCCGGTTCGCGCTCCGCGTGATCGCCGCCCGCCGCCGCCGGAGGAACGCCTTCCGGTACCCGTTGACCATCCCGCCGACGGCGCCCGCGAGGAGGACGTTTGCGACGAGGAGCTGGGTCCCGACCGCCGCTCCGACCATGTCGACGCCGGTCGCCGCGACGGTGACGGCGAGGGCGGCGGTCATCGCTCCGGTCCCCAGCAGACAGCCACCGCTGACGTCGGCGACGTCCACCGGCGAGAAGGCGCCGACCGCGAGCGCGACCCCGGTGACCGTGAGCCCGAGGCCGACCACCAGCGATCCGATGGTGGCGGCGACGGCGAGCGCCCCGCCCGAGAGCACCACGGCCTCCGCGACGAAGAAGCGCGTGATGACGAATCCGAGTCCGGCGACCAGCGGCCCGCCGTACCGACCGAGGAACCGAACCGACGTCGACGGGTCACCGGCGGAGTCTGCCATGTGCCCCCTCGTTCCGGTGCGCGCGGTAAAACTACGTCGGCGGACCGTCGCCCCGCTCGTCGGTCCACGCCTCGTCGACCCGCCCCTCAGCGACCAGCTTCTCGACGTGCGCCGCCACGGTCGCTCGGGCGAGGTCGCGAACGCCCGAGAGGTCCTTCTCGTAGGCGCCGTCGACGACCGCGTCGAGGTCGGTCGCTCCGCCGTCGATCGCCGCGATCACGTCGCGCTCGCGGGCCAGTCGGTGATCGATCAGCCGGTCGCAGGTCGCCGCCGGGTCGTCGATCGGCGGTCCGTGCCCGGGGAGGAGCCGGTCGTACCCTGCGTCGCGCACCCGTTCGAGGCTCGCGAGGTACGCGGCGAGGTCGCCCTCCGGCGCGGCGACCGCGACACTCCCCTCGGCGACGGCGAGGTCGCCGCAGCACAGCACGGAGCGTCCCGACCCGGCGGCCGAGCCGCTCGGATGGCCCGCCGGACCTCCGGCCGCGAACCCGAGGTGGTCAGGCGCGTGTCCCGGCGTGTCGACGGCGCGGACCGTGGTGTCGCCGACCGTCTCGCCCGGAGCGACCGTCTCGTCCGGCTCGATCCCGGCCGCCGCGGCGAACCGGTCCGCGTGTCCCTCGCGGGCGACGACGGTCGCGCCCGTCATCGCGGCGTAGTCGGCGACCGCGCCGACGTGGTCCGGGTGGGCGTGGGTGACCGCGACGGCCTCGGCCGCGGGGGCGGCGGCGTCGGCCGATCCGCGCTCGGCGACCGCGGCGTCGAGCGCGTCGCTCCGGGCCGCCGGGTCGACGAGGAGCCCGTCGAGGAGGTACGCGTTCGTGGTCCCGCCGGGCGCGCGGGTGTCGACGGGGACCTCGACGCTGGTGACCGCGGGATCGTCGACCGACACCGTTCAGTCCCCGCGCCTGAGCGGCGACCGCGCGGCCGGTCCCGGCCCCGATCCGGGGCGGTCACGGCCGGGGATCGACGCGTCGGCGTCGCCGGCGACCGCGTACGCGGAGAGGTCGACGGTCCCCGGAGCGACGGCGTCGACGGCCGCGACGGAGTCGTACGGTCGGCCGACGACGACGTCGCCGGCCGTGCTCCGGTTGATCCCGGGGATCGCGGTCAGCTCGTCCATCGAGGCCGCGTTGACGTCGAGCGGGTACGGGACGCCCGTGACGGAGCGGTAGCCGTGGTCGGTGATCGCCACGTCGATGCTGGTGCCGAGCTCGCGCTCGCCCGGAACCGCGACGAGGAGCGCGTAGGTGCCGAGCTGTCGCCCGAACGTCTTGCCGTCCTGATGGTATTCGAGGTGGACGTCCGGAAGGACCGTCCCCGGCGGGACCACGCGGTCGAGCATCGGGTTGTCGATGGTCTCACGCACCTCCCGCTTGTACGCCTGGAACTGGTCTTTGTGCTCCTGTGCGACCTCCGCGCCCGTCTCGGCCATCTCCGTCCCCGCGAACGCCATCACCTGCCGGATGTTGATCCGGCGGAGCATCAGCCCCTCGTCGTACACCGTCTGGAGGAACTCCTTGTTGTGCTCGTACGTCTCGGGGCGCTCACCCGCGAGGCCGTGGACGAGGTTGATCCCGGGCAGCAGCTTCGGGAGCCGCGGAGAGGCGTCCGGGCCGGTCGAGGGACCGGTGACGCGGGAGGGGTCGCCGGGCGTCGTGTCGGGGGCGTCGCCCGGGCGCCAGCCCCCCTCCTCGTTGACGACGCGGACCGCCTCCAAGCACTCCTCGGCCGTGACGAGCAGGTTGTTCTCCTCCTGAACGACCGGGTCGGCCGACTCCAGCCCGAACGCCGCCGTGTCACCGGGGGTGTTGTGTCTCGCGATCACGCGGATCGCCTCCCGAGAGGCCTCGGGGTAGTCGGTGATCGTCACCGGGTTCATGTTGTCGAGGTGGAGCGTCCGGAGGTCGGGCGCGACCTCGCGGATGCCGCCGTACAGCTCTCGGAGGGCGTCCGGATTCGGCGCCTCGCCGTCGCCGCCGTACGCGAGGATGTCGGCCTGTCGCCCGAGCCGGAAGTGCCTGACGCCCCGGTCCGAGAGCGCGTCGACCTCGCCGACGACGGAGTCCGGCGCGCGGAACGCCGGGTCGCCGTACAGCGGCTCCGTACAGAAGGAACACCGGTACGCGCAGCCGCGCGAGGTCTCCATCTCGCAGATGAGGTAGTCCGGGTGGTTCGGGTGCTGCTCGACGACGAACGCCCCTCGCCGAGCCCAGCGGTCGACCTCCTCGTTCGTCCGCATCCGGTTTCCGTACCCCTCTAACCCCTCGCGAACGAGGTCGTGGGCCGCGGCCTCGACGTCGCCCATCGCGACGAAGTCGTAGTCGAGGTCGTCGCGTTTCGTCTCCTGTGCGCCCGCGTTCTCCTCGCCGACCCCGAAGCGCACCGGGCCGCCGAGCAGCGTCACGCCGTCGGCGGTCCAGCCGAGCTCGCGCACCTCGTCCGGCTCCGCGGGGGTGCCGCCGACGTACTTGCCGGGCACCGTCATTCCCCCGACGTACACCATGAGGTCGGCGTCCGCGACGTCGGCGTGCTTCGAGCGGTCCTCCCGGAGTTCGTCGATGGTGTGATACGTGATCTGCGACTCGGGGACGCCGGCGTCGACGAGCGCGCCCGCCGTGTACCGGGGGTACGTCGAGAGGTACGGCGGGACCCCGAAGTGGGCGGGCTCGTCGACGTACCCGTCGACGATCGTGACGGCGAGGTCGTTCGGGTCGGCCGGGAGCGACCCCCGTGCCGACGCGGGCGAATCGGTCATGTTACCCACCGTACTCGGCCGAGACGGGAAAAGCGTGCGGAACGGCGGGACGGCGCGGAACGCGGTCGCCCGATCGCTTATGCCGGATCGGTCGAAAGCGCGACTCGTGCCCTCCGACACGCCCGCTCGCCGGCAGCGGCTCGGACAGCTCCTCGCGGTCGCCCTCGTCTGCGCCTTCGGCGCCGCGCAGTTCTACGCCGCCGACCCGCGCCCGTGGGGTATCGCGGCCGCGTGGGCGGTCGTCACCGCGATTCTCGTCGGCCCGCTCGCGTGGCTGGCGCGGGACCGACTCCCGCCCGCCCGGTACGAGACGCTGGCGTACGTCGCCGGCGGCGCCGCGATACTCGTCGCGTCCGTCTGGCTCGGCGTCGCGCTGGCGTTCGCGCCGCGCCTGTTCCCGTACGGCCCGGGGTTCGCCGCCGGCGTCGCGTTCGGAACGCTCCTCGTGCTGCTCGCCGAGCGCGCCGTCGTCCCAGAGCGGTACCGCGGGCGACGGAGCTGACTCGATCGGTTCCCCAATTGTTATGTTGTACTCCGCTGAGAACCGGGTATGTCGAACGTTCCGGGAGAGACGATTCGGGTCCTCAGCGTCCCGGAGATCGGCCGCGCGCGCTCCTTCGGGACGGAGTGGCCGGAGGCGGAGTTCGACGTCACGGTCGAGTCGAACGTCACGGCGGCGGTCGAGCGCCTGCGGCGGGACGCGGTCGACTGCGTCGTGGCCGGCCACGATCTGCCGGACGGAGACGGGGTCGAACTGCTCAGAGAGGTCCGAGACCGCCGTCCGGGAGTACCGTTCGTGCTCGCCACGGCGTCGGGCTCGGAGCAGATCGCGAGCGAGGCGGTCGCGAGCGGCGTCACCGACTACGTCCCGCTCGACCCCGCCGACGGGAGCGACGAACTCCGCGACAGGGTGCGTCAGGCCGTGGCCCGCGGTCGGAGCTCCGCCGGCGACGAGTCCCGGGACCGCGACAGGCGGCGGCTGGAGACGCTCATCGGGAACCTCCCCGGGTTCGTCTACCGCTGCCGGAACGCGCCCGGGTGGCCGATGGAGCTCGTCCGCGGCGAAAGCGAGTCGATCACGGGCTACACGACGGCGGAACTCGCGAGCGACGCGGTCGTCTGGGGCGAAGACGTCATCCATCCCGACGACCGGGAACGGGCGTGGGAGACCGTCCAGACGGCGATAGACACGGACGAGGAGTTCGAGATCACGTACCGGATTCGCACGCGCGACGGCGAGCTGGGCTGGATGTGGGAGCGCGGGTGCCTCGTCGAGTCCACCGTGGATGGAACCGCCGTGTTGGAGGGGTTCATCACGGACGTGACCGAGCGGAAGGAGTACGAGGCGGAGCTCGAACGCCGCAACAAGGAGCTCGAATCGTTCGCCAGGGTCGTTTCACACGACCTACAGAATCCGCTCTCGGTCGCGAAGGGACGGGTCGAACTGGCGCGCGAGCACTGCGACGATCCCAACCTCGACCACGCCGCGAACGCGCACGAACGGATGAGCGAGCGGATCGACCAGCTGCTCACGCTCGCGCGAAACGGGAAGCGAGTCACCGACGTCGAACCGGTCGACCTCGCAGCCGTCGTCGAGCGCTGCTGGTCGGAGACCGCGACGGAGGACGCGAGCCTCGAAGTCGAGACGGACCTGACGGTGGACGCGGACCGCGAGCGACTCGTACAGCTCCTCGAAAACCTCGTGCGGAACGCAGTCGACCACGGCGGGGACGACGTCGTCGTGCGAGTCGGCGAGCTCGACTCGCCCGCGGGATTCTTCGTCGCCGACAACGGGCCGGGGATCCCGGCGGACGTCCGCGAGCGGGCCTTCGAGACCGGGTTCACCACTGCCGCGGACGGAACCGGGTTCGGATTGAGCATCGTTTCCCGGATCGCCGAGGCGCACGGCTGGAGCGCCGAGGCCGTCGAGGGAGCGGACGGGGCGCGGATCGAGGTGCGGACGGAGCCGACCCCCTGAGACGGGGACGCGACCGCCGCCGCCACGCCGTTTAAGCCCACGCCGACACTACCGTCGCGTATGCCATCGACGATGGAGGTCAAGTGCGTCAGCGACGACTGCGAGCTCGACATGTTCGAGAACCACTACACGTACGACGTGCCCGACGACCACGCGGTCGAGGACCTCTCCTGTCCGTACTGCGGCGGGAGCGACCTCGTCGAAATCGAGGTGTGAGCCGTGGGCGGACTCGTCGAGACCGGTCGGTCCGCGCTCCGGAGCGCCCTCGAACGCGTCGGCCGCGGGTGGGGGAAGGTACAGGAGCGCCGCCCGCTCTCGCACGACCTCCTCGAAAGCGACGACGCCTACCTCGTCGTCTTCGACGCCCCCGGCGTGCGCGGCGAAGACGTCGACGTCACCTTCCTCGACCGCACCGTCGAGGTGAACCTCGAACGCTTCCGCGACTTCTACGACGGCTACGACCTCGTGTTCCCGGGGCGGGGCGTCTCGCTGTCCGGCAGCGTCGACCTCCCGCGCGACGCCGACGTGACCCCCGAGGGCGCGAACGCGACGCTCACGCGCAACGGCACGCTCCACGTGGAGATCCCCAAGCGCGGGGGATCGAGCGACGTCGACGTCGTCGAAGAGGACGACTGACCGCCGTTTTCGGCCAGGCTCACCGGTCTATTCTCCGTCCGTCCGGTTCGACAGCGACATTCCCTCGACGATCTCGAACGGCTCGTCGGCGTCGAACCGCTCGGAACCGAACCGCCTCGGATCGAACGCGCCGATCCACGGCGACTCCGAGGCGTCGAACGCGACGCCGTCGAGCGACGCCAGCACGCCCTCCGCGACCGTCTCCCCGATCGCCGGCGCGCGCATGAACCCATGTCCCTGCCAGCCGGCGGCGACGAACAGCGTCGGCGCGGTGTCGCCGGTCGACGCGCGGTCCGCGGTCCCGCCCGCGTCGACCGGTCCGACGAGCGGGTCGCCGTCGGGCGTCGCGGTACAGAGGCCGGCCCACGCCCGCGCGTCGTTGAGATCGGGACCACCCCGGTCGCCGTGAGCGAGCCGCTCGTCGAGGACGGTCCCGACGTCCTCGCGGAACCAGTCGTCCGCCTCCCGGCGGTAGCCGTCGGGGTCGGCCGAGACCGGCTCCGTGCCGTCGCCCGCGAGCAGGCCGTCCGGGTGGGGACGGAGGTACGCGTCCGCGGTGGCGTCGTACACCATCGGGCCGTCGTAGCGCTCGGCCGCGACGAGCGCCTGAACGCGGTACGGAACGACCGGCGCGGCGACGTCGGCGTCCGCCAGCAGCGACCGCGTGTGCGCTCCGGCCGCGACGACGACCGCGTCGAAGACGCGCGTTTCGGTCCCCGAGTCACCGTCGGCGCCGGCGTCGCGGACCCGAAGCTCTCGTCCCGCGTCGGTCAGGGGTCCGAGGGCGACCGCGGTCTCGGTTTCGATCGCGACGCCCTCGCGGGCGGCCCGCCCGCCGAGCGCGCGGACGTAGCTCGGCGGGTCGGTCCACCCGGCCCCCTCGGCGACCGCCGCGACGGCGAGGTCGTCGGTCCGGAGCGTCGGGAAGCGCTCGCCGAGCGCGTCGGGGTCGACGACCGAGACGTCGCGGCCGTGGGCGCGCATGCGCTCGACCATCGCCGGGACCGCGTCGGCGTCGGAGTCGCCCTCGCGCACCGCGATCACGTACGGACACGCCGCGAACGAGAACCCGGGGAGCGTCCGGTCGAACGCGCGGAACCGCTCCAGCGAGCGGGCGCCGACCGCGGCGTCGACGTCCTCGGCGTAGGCGTCGTAGAAGAGCCCTGCCGCGCGGCCGGAGCTCTCGGCCGCCAGATCGCCGCGCTCGAACAGCGTCACGTCGGCGCCGCGAGCCGCGAGGTCGTGGGCCGCCGTGACCCCGACCGCGCCGCCGCCGACGACCGCGACCGTCGGAGCGGACTCGTCTTCGTCGGTCATGCGTCTGACCACGCGAGCGACGACGAAAAGCCACCGAGACGGTAGCGTTCGTTTATAAATAATGTGGTGGCGCGCCGGCGAGCGCCCGCAGGGCGCGAGCCGCCCGCGAGGGAGTCGGCGGTCCGGAGCAATGCGGAGGACCGCCGACGAGGCTGGGGAGGCGTGAGGCTGCGGTTGCGGTGCGGTGTGGGACGGGGCTCAAAGGGGCAGTCGCGAGGACGAAGCACGGCGCAGTAAGCACCGCAGCGAAGGAGCGAAGCGACTGAGCGAGGAGCACAGCAAGCCGCGCGAGTCCTCGCGGCTGGGGCTTTGGCGGTGTTCACCGTCGATCCGTTATCGACTATTTATAAGCGAGCGGCTGGGGCTTTGGCGGGACCCGCTATCGATCTCTTGTAAATAAGGCGGAACTAGGTGAAACGGACTGTAATACCATATTCCTCGTACGGCCGGTGACACGCGTGTCCCCGCCTACGTTATAGGGGTCGAAGCCCACGAATAGCGTATGAATCAGCTCGTGAACGGCGAATGGCGGACGGACACCTACGAGGCGACCGACGAGGACGGCGCCTTCCAACGCGGCGAGACCACCTTCCGGAGCTGGGTCGCGGGCAGCGACGTGCCCGACCATGTCGACGCGGAGCCGGACGAGCGCTTCCAGCCCGAGGCGGGCCGGTATCACCTGTACGTCTCGTACGCGTGCCCGTGGGCGCACCGCACGCTGCTCGCCCGCTCGCTCCTCGGCCTCGAAGACGCGATCAGCGTCTCGGTCGTCGACCCGTACCGCGGTGAGGACGGCTGGCAGTTCACCCCGGAGAAGGACGGCTGCACGCGCGACCACCTCCACGACAGCGACTACCTCCGAGAGCTGTACGTCGAGGCGGACCCCGACGCCACCTGCCGCGTGACCGTGCCCGTGCTGTGGGACACCGAGGAGGAGACGGTCGTCAACAACGAGTCGCGGGAGATCCTCCGGATGCTCTCGACGGCGTTCGCCGACCTCGGCAACGGCGCCTCGCTGCTGCCCGACGAAGGCGACGACGCGACCGTCGCGGACGTCGACGAGGTGATCACCGACATCTACGAGCCGATCAACAACGGCGTCTACCGCGCCGGGTTCGCCACCTCGCAGGAGGCGTACGACGAGGCGATCGACGAGCTGTTCGGCGCGCTCGACCAGTACGACGACCGGCTCGCCGACCGACGCTACCTCGTCGGCGACTCCCTGACGGAGGCGGACATCTGTATGTTCACCACCCTGATCCGCTTCGATCAGGTGTACCACACGCACTTCATGTGTAACAAGCAGTTCATCCACCAGTACGACAACCTCTGGCCGTACCTGCGCGACCTCTACCAGACCGACGGCGTCGCGGAGACGGTGAACATGGACCACATCAAGGAGCACTACTACACCACGCACCCGGACGTGACTCCCTCGCGCATCATCGCGCGCGGCCCCGACCTCGACTTCGAGGCCGAACACGACCGCGAGCGGCTCGGCGGCGAGGCGCCGACGCCGGCCGCGGACGACTGAGCGAAACGCGAGGCGACCGCGTCGAGAATTTATTTTTAGGCATCGTTCTGTCAAAACTACTGTCCGATTGAGCGTGCGTATCGACCGATATTGATCAACGGACGTGTTGTGACCACACTCGTCGGGCGCGTCCATCGAATACTGCTATAACGAGCCCAAGAGAGCAAAAGAATCCGAGCCCTCCAACGGATAACCAGAGTCGGTAGAGTGTAGTGACGAGGAATAAATAGACGGCCAAACCGAGAGAGATGGATGTCAACAAGGCGAACGTCACTGCTTTCCAACTGGGAGATTCGTCACGGAAGTACCTGTACGCATTTGTCGTAAGCACAACGAGAGAGGCCCAGCCTGCCGCAAGCACCGTAAACCAAAGAAGACCGATGAGGATGAGAACTGAACCAACTGTCCCCTGAAACCCGAAACCTACAATGGTTCCGCAAAGCAGGAGAAGATAAAAACCTACTACGAATTCTTCATGAGCACTGATTGACGATTCAGCCATACTGACTTCAGTTAACCATTACTACATAATTGCTGGGGATGAAAGATTCATACTACTGTTTTCGAGTCATCTCTTTTGATCAATTAATAGATGAATTCTCTGTATTGAGCGATCCGTGATGCGGAATACAAAGGGCCGCGACCGCCGCGGCTACCCTTCCATCCCGCCGAACGAGAGGCCGTCCTCGACGGAGCGCTGCGCCGCGAAGTAGACGATCGCGACCGGCAGGGCGAACAGGTTCGCGAACGCCGCGAAGCGCGTCCACGGCGTCGAGAACCGGCCCTCGGTCGCGATGTTGTACAGCTCGACCGACAGCGGGTAGTTCTCGGGACGCAGCAGCGTCTGCGCGATGATGAACTCGTTCCAGCCGGCGAGCCAGACGAAGATCAGGACGACGGCGAGCCCGGGCTTCGTCAGCGGGATAATGACCTCCCGGATCGTCTCCAGGAAGCTCGCGCCGTCGACCATCGCCGCCTCCTCGTAGGAGACGGGGATGTTGTCCATGTACGTCTTCAGCAGCCACGTGTTGAACGGGATCGCCCCCGCGGCGTAGAACAGCCCGAGGACGAACAGGTTGTTCGTCAGGCCGTACGAGCTGAACAGCGAGTACAGCGCCACGAGCGTCGCGATCGACAGCCCGGCGCCGATCTGCGTGAAGAGGACGTACCCGTAGAGGATCCGCTTGCGGCCGAGGAACTGCCGGCGCGAGAACGCGTACGCGGCGGGCACGATCATCGCGAACCCGGCGGCGATCGTCACGCTGACGATGTAGAGGCTGTTGAACACCGCGCCGGGTCCGGTCTCGGTCCCCGCCCACCGGAAGCTCACCAGTCCGCCGCTCCCCCCGAGAACGAGCTGGGGGTATCCCCAGTCGCCCTCGACGAAGAAGAAGTCGGACTCGAAGAGGACCCAGCGGTACGCGCCGAGGTTGTACGTCGACGCGTCGGGGAAGATGCCGCTGGTGGTGAACAGCCGCGTCCCCTCGGCCAGCGAGGCCGTGAAGATCCAGAACAGCGGGAACAGAAGCACCAGCACCATCGCGAGCCCGAACAGCGTCATCAGGACGCTCTTCCCGACGTCCCACGGGGTGCGCTTGCCCGTGCGGAGGTCGTAGAGCGCCCGCTGGACCGTGACGACGAACCGCTTCGGCGCGGTCGCGAACGCGACCAACTTGGCGGCGACGAACGCCGCGACCGAGCGGATCGCGCTCATTCGTCACCCACCCCCTCTGCGAGGCCGCCGTAGCGCACGGCGACGTACATGAACAGCCCGACGAAGGCGATGGCGACGATCAGTATCGCCGCCGAGAGCCCGAACTCGTTGAAGCTGATCGCCTCGCGGTAGCCGTACACGATGATCAGTTCGTTCTGTCTCGCCGGGCCGCCCTGGTTGAACACCCACGGGATCAGGAACTGCTGGAACGACGTCGCCGCGGTGAGGATCGAGGCGAACAGCACCGGCCCCTTGATCGCGGGCAGCGTCACCGTCCGGAACCGGTGGATCCACCCGGCGCCGTCGACCATCGCCGCTTCGTGGAGCGACTTGGGCACGTCCTGTAGCGCGCTCACGATGATGATCACCATGAACGGGTACGCCAGCCACACCTCCGTGGTGACGTACGCGAAGAACGCCTCCCAGCGGCCGCTGAGGAAGCCGATCGGCACGTCGAAGAGGAGGACCTGCGGCGCCGACAGCGACGACATGATCTCGTTGTATCGGCCCAGCAGCGTGTTGAACACGCCGAACCGGGCGTCGCTGAACATCCCGCGCCAGACGGTGATCGTGAAGATGCCGGGGAACCCCAGCGGGACGATCACCGCCGCGCGCATGTAGCGTTTGCCGACGACCCGCGCGTGGTTCAAGAGGAGCGCGATGCCGACCGCGACGAACACCTTGACCACGAGCGAGACGGCGACGAACAGCCACGTCGTCGACATCGAGGTCCAGAACTGCGGGTCGCGCAGGAGCTGCGCGTAGTTCGCGAGCCCGATCAGCTCCGCGCCGCCGCCGATGACCGACCCGGCGAACGTCGCGTTCGTCAGCGAGATGTAAAACAGGTAGACGATCGGGTACAGCATGAAGCTCGAGAAGAGGACCACGCCGGGGATGACCAAGAGCAGTCCCCAGTCGCGACCGGAGAACGGCAGCGCTGACCGGAGCCGCGAGAGCCCGCCTCCGCCGACGTCGAGTTGTGAAGAGGCCATGGTGGGTCGAGGAGAGACCGCCTACTGGTTCTCCCGGATCTCCGAGGCGGCCTGGTCGAGGGCCGGACCGCTCTCCTGGTTGCCGTTGAAGACGCGAGTCAGCGCCTCGGTCAGCGGCGTCCAGACGGCGTTCATGTTCGGGTGGGTCGGGATGGGGACGCCGTGGTCGACCTGCTGCGCGAACGCCTGAACGTCGTCGGAGAGGTCGCCGTCCTCCACGACCGACGAGAGGACGGGGATGTACCCCTGCTCTTCGGCGTTGGTCGCGACGACCTCCTCGTTCGTGGTGTACCACTCCGCGAGGCCCGTCGCGGCGTCGACGGTCGACTGGTCGGCGTCGGAGAGCATCGCGCTGAAGTAGAACGTCTGGATCCCGGAGTACGTCCGGGGATTGTTGCCGTCGACGGTCGGCAGCGTCGTGACGCCGAGGTTCTCGATCTCGCTCTGGAGGTTGGCGATCTCCCACGGGCCGTTGATCGCGAACGGCGCGGCGCCGTCCGCGAACGCGACGATCTGCGACTCGTAGCCGGGGTCGGCGGGCACGTAGTCGAACAGCCGTTCGAGCGCGTCCATCCCCTGCTTACAGGCGTCACTGTCGAGCGCGGTCTCGAGGCTCTCGGTGTCGAAGATGTCGCCGCCGTACGCCTGGATGAACCCGCTGGCGAAGTACGGGTCGGTGACGGGATACGAGAGGCCGTACTCGCCGTTCTCGGGGTCGTGGAACTCGTCCATCACCGAGATCATGTCTTCGAGCGTCTCCGGCGGCTCGTCGACCATGTCCTCGTTGTAGAACAGCGTGACGGTCTCCGAGGCGAACGGGAGCCCGTGGAGCGCGCCGTCGAACTGGACGGCCTGCTGGGCGGTCTCCGTGAACACGTCGAGGGAAGCGTCGACGTCGTCGCTCGCGTCGTAGAGGAACGGCGGCTCCTCGCGGACCGCGAACCGGCCGATCCAGTCGTGCGCCCAGATCCACGAGTCCGGCCCCTCGCCCGACGGGATCGCGGTCTCGAGCTGCTGGTCGAGCTCGCCGCCGGGCTCGTTCTTCTCGATCGTGTTGGGGCTCTGGGACTCGTACTGGTCGATGTACGAGGACATGGCCTCGTCCTCGCCGTCGGAGAGGTCGGTCCACAGCGTCGCGGTCCCGCCGCTACTACCGTCGGACCCGTCCGACCCGTCGGAGCCGTCGCCGCCGTCGGAACCGTCACCGCCGTCGCCGCCGTCGCCGCCGGTGCTGATACAGCCCGCGAGCCCCGCGAGCGCAGTCGTTCCCCCCATCGCCTTGAGCAGCGTTCTACGTTTCTCGTTCATGTGACTAGAACAAATGATGAATTATATTTTCATACATTTAGTGTTTGGGGTGCATCCCGATCGATCCGGATCGATCCGCGTCGACCGTAGGAGTCGACGATCGACTGTCTCGACGCAGCGGTCCAATATTTGAGAAGAGATTCTTCACCAAATATCAAGAAAACAGCAAAGAACTCATATGCCGGCGGACTAGTTTTGAGGGAAATGGCACGCGTCACGCTCGATACGCTCCGGAAGGAGTTCGACCGGGGAACCATCGTCGCCGTCGACGATCTGGACCTAGAGATCGACGACGGGGAGTTCGTGACCGTGGTCGGGCCGTCTGGCTGCGGGAAGACGACCACGCTCCGAATGGTCGCGGGCTTAGAGGAGCCGACCTCGGGGACCGTCAGCTTCGACGACGAGGACGTCACCGATATCCACGCGAAGGAGCGCCCCGTCGCGATGGTGTTCCAGAACTACGCGTTATACCCGCACAAGACGGTCCGCGAGAACATGGGGTTCGGGCTCAAGATGAGCACGGACATGTCGAAGGAAGACCGCCACGAGCGGGTCCGCGAGATGGCTGAGATGATGGGGATCGAGGACCTCCTCGACGACAAGCCGGACGAGCTCTCCGGCGGCCAGAAGCAGCGCGTCGCGCTCGGTCGCGCCATCGCGCGCGAGCCCGAGGTGTTCCTCTTCGACGAGCCGCTCTCGAACCTCGACGCGAAGCTCCGGACGGAGATGCGCGCGGAGATCCAGAAGCTACAAAAGGAGTTCGGCGTCACCGCGATGTACGTCACCCACGACCAGGAGGAGGCGATGACGATGGGCGACCGCCTCGCCATCCTGAACGACGGCGAGCTCCAGCAGGTCGGCGAGCCGACCGAGGTGTACCAGAACCCCGTTAACGAGTTCGTCGCCGGCTTCATCGGCTCGCCGTCGATGAACTTCGTCGACGTCGACGTGGAGACGGACGGCACCGGCGCCGTCATCCGCAACGAGGACGCCGGGTTCGAGCTCGACCTCTCCGCGGAGTACGTCCGGGGCCACGACCTCCGGAACGGCCGGTACACGCTGGGAATCCGCCCGGAGAACATCGTCCTCGACGAGTCGCCGACCGGCGACGAGAACCTGCGCTCGACGGTGGAGGTCGTCGAGCCGATCGGCTCCGACAACTACGTCCACCTCACCGTCACCGAGGACTTCCTCGCGCGCTCGCCCGCGGACGTGAAACCCGAGGCGGGCGACGAGGTCGGCGTCTCTTTCGAGGAGGAGCACATCCACCTGTTCGACCCGGAGACCGGCGAGGACGTGTTCCTCACCGACGAGGAGATCGCCGCCGCGGTCGCTTAAGTAGGAACTATGCTCGTGGACGGCCACGAAGTGTGAACCGATCGTTCGTACTTTCTCTCCGTTTCGAGAGTGAACGCTATCAGAGCCGAAGGATCGGCCGGAAACCGCCGACGCCGCGGCGACTGCTTCTGGTGGCCCGGTCGGTCGTTTATAGATAGTTGGCGACAGATCGGCGGAGAGCACCACCGAAGCCCCAGTCGCTCGGCAATACGTAGCTGCCGCCACGGAGAACACCGCCGAAGCCCCAGTCGGGAGGCGGGCGCACGCTCGCCGCGCTCCTCGGTCGCTCACTTCGTTCGCTCCCTGCGGTGCTCGCGTCGCCTGCGCCCGCCTCCCGACTGGGGCTTCGGCGGTGTTCTCC
>NZ_SGUC01000003.1 GCF_005435165.1 Halorubrum sp. GN11_10-6_MGM
GTAGAGTGTAGCGTACGCGTGGAACGCGGTTGTTCCACGCTTTGCGACCGAGTGATAGAGGCCGTCTGTGTCGTCTTCGTCGCCGTAGTAGGGTCGCAGGTGGAAGTCTGCGCAGACTTCCACCTGCTCAGGGAGTAGTTCATCGAGATCCTTCCGCAAGAGCGTGTTAGCGACTCGTTCGAGCCGTTCCGGCTCGAACTTTGTCCGGAGATGGTAGAGGATCGTGTTGGCAGCGGGTGTGTTCTGGCTTGACGCGCAGAGCGTAGAGACAGAGGTCCCGTCGGCGCAAGCGCCGACGAGGACCTCATAGATGTCCTCAGAAGTGATTTCAGCGTTATTGGCTAAGGAGAGCGGAACTTCCTCGTCAAGGCGGTTGACGAGAAAGTTAAGAAGCTGGTCCTCGTGAATCACACCGTCTGCTTGCTTGGTTTTAGACACACCTTCAGCAAGCAGACGTTCTAACTAAGCGGCTTTGTGAAGTACTGATACTTCATTTTCGGCAGTTGAACTTATGATTTTTATGCTGTGGTCAGCGCTCTGTAATTCGCCTGTACTGAGCGATTCGTGAGTCACCTGTATAGACCGCTCAGAGCGACCGGTCGAGATTATGAACGAGACAGGCGATAGTGAGTTCACGAAACTGTTTCCACCAGCGTCGTGATCGGACGAACGCTCCGTACTTTCGCTTAAGCGTTGAGTTGACCGTCTCAGATTGACTCCGTTGGCCGTAGAGATCAGTGTCTAAGCGTGCGTTCCATGCCTTGTGGAGCGATGTGAACTCACGGTGCTTAATCAGTGGCCGAACCTCGTGTTGCCGGGCGAGCCGTCTGATTTTCTGATCGTCGTAGCCTTTGTCTCCGAGGAGAATATCGATACACTCGGGGTTGCGCTTGATCAACGACGGAGCGATCTGGCTATCGTGTTTTCGAGTCGTCGTCACGTGTAGATCGAGAATTGCGTTCACCTTCGCATCGACCAGCAACGTCACCTTGAGCTGCTGAATCGTGAGCTCAGCACGTTTCGTGTAGTGTTTCGAAGCGTGACTACGGTCGAACCCCGACGCATCAACACCAACAACTCCGCTTGTCGGAAGTAACGTCGCTGAGAGAGTCAAAATGATACGCCACACAGCCATATCAAGTCGGTTGAACGCCTTACACAGCGTTGAAGCAGTAGGAAGCTCGGTTAGCCCGAGAACACGACGGATGCGTGGCATCTCGATCAGTTCGTCAAGTAGGCCACGGTAGGTCGTGTTCTTCCGCACTTTGAGACAGAGCAGAACAACGTGCTGCGGGAGTGTATAGCGGTGTTTGGAGAACTTCGAGGAGTATCGAGAAACTGCTCGGCGGGCCAGATGGATCGCCTTCTCAATAAACCGGAGAATCTGCGACTTCGGGAGGGGCTTCATCTCGTCGAATTATACGGTGAACATGTAACTCTCTGAGGATTTCAACAGAGCCGGTCACGTGGTAAACTACAATATCCCAACTCGGCGGCTCAGTGCCGTGGGAATCTCGCGCTTCAGCGCGGGGAGGATGTCAAGACGGACGGCAAAATTGAGGCACACGGTCAACTGACCGAGGTATTGCTCGGAGAGATAATTACTTATGTTGGCGAATACTGTTACTGGTAGCCGTCGGAACCACACCGAACCATACGTTGGATTCGGATCCTGAGTTGGCATCAGTCCGGCCTCGGTGTGGCTACCGTCGGCTACGTTCTCTCAACCGATAGTCGAGGGATTGAAGAGTTTGACATCGACCCGCGACTTGAAGGAGGAGAAATCCCGAGCGTTGTGCGCGAAAAGACTGTGTGCTGAATTGTGGGGAGGCCTACTCGTCGTCGCGCTCGACGACGACCGTCCGCCCGGTCAGCGTCTCGGGCGCGAAGCGATAGAGTTCGATGTCGAGGTCCGGCTTGTCGTCGGCCCAGATCTCGAAGAGGGGGCGCTGCGCCTCGCCGTACTGCGCGATCGTCTCGGGGGTAAGCTCGTCGAGGGCGACCCGTTCGAGGGGACCGACGCCGACGACGCTCGCGTACTCGTCGCCGTCCTCCTCGTAGACGACGACGCGCGCCTCCGGCGACGACGCGAGGAACTCGCGCTTCTCGCTGTCGGGCGTCGACACCAGCCGGAGGTACAGCTCGCGGGCGTCGGCGTCGTACCCGTAGGAGATCGGGATCGCGTACGGCGCGTCGCCGCGCGCGAGCGAGAGCACGCCCGTCTCGTGGTCGGCCAGCAGCGCGTCCACCTCGGCCGGCGACATCTCGACCTCGCTGTTCGTCGGCATATCCCGAACTTCTTCGCACGAGGTGATAAAGGGAACGAGACGCCGTGGGGATCGTTACGTCGATAAGATCAGTTGACACACGGCGAGCGGAAGCTAATCCCTTCAGGGTGGGTCTGAACGACACCATTCCATCCTAAACCACGCGCTACGACTTGTCTGGATGTTCGACGTTGTTGAGTCCTGTGTTAACTAACTCAATGTATGCTTCGGTGAGAGTTCGGTCGGTTTCTTCTGCCCACTCCTTCACTTGTCCGTGGAGCGACCACGGAATATCCACGTTTGGACGCATTAGTGACAAGACTTTAGGACCACAAGACTATATTAGTTAATGTCGTGAGGCGAACCAACACCTTCGTGGTACGCCCGCTTTCCGACGACGACAAGCAGCTACTGCGGGACCTGTTGGACGCCTCTGCGAGCCTGTGGAACGAGTTGAACTATGATCGCCGCCAGCAGTTCTTCGACGGCGACAGCGTTTGGGACACCGCCGACTACCGGAAAAAGTACGTCGATGTGCTTGGTTCTGCCACCGCACAGCAGATAATTCGGAAGAACAAATCCGCGTGGCGGTCGTTCTTCGCCGCCCACGAAACGGGTGAGAACACCGCCCCACCAGGCTACTGGGGCAACGAGGACGATGGCAGAGAACTCCGCACGTACATCCGCAACGACCAGTATACGCTAGAAACTGGCAAGCGATCGCGAGTCGAGATACCGGTTGGCCACGAATTAAAAGACGAGTACGGGCTTGGGTATTACGACCGTCTGCGTCTCGAAGTGTGTGGCACTCTCAAATGGGACGGCGAACAGGGCCGCCTGGAGATACAGTACGACGAGACAGACGACACGTTCAGGGCCTTTCAGCCTGTCACTGTGCCTGATTCTCGGCAGGATTCACCACTGGCTTCGCACGAAGCCGCGCTGGACGTGGGCGCGAACAATCTCGTCGCCTGTACCACTACGACCGGCCAGCACTACCTCTATGAAGGCCGGGATCTGTTCGACCGCTTTCGTGAGACGACCGAGGAGATCGCCCGACTTCAGTCCAAACTCCGCGAAGGACGGTACAGCAGTCAGCGGATTCGGCGGCTGTATCGCACACGGACGCGACGGCGCGACCACGCACAGGACGCGCTGGTTCGGGACCTGATGGAACGGCTCTACCCCGACGGGGTCGCCACGGTGTACGTGGGGGATCTCACCGGGGTTCTCTCGACGCACTGGTGTGCGGAGGTGAATGCAAAGACCCACCAATTCTGGGCGTTCCGGGCGTTCATCGAGCGACTGTCGCACACCGCCGAAGAATACGGTATCACGGTCGAGGTGCGGTCAGAAGCCAACACAACCCGAACGTGTCCAGCGTGTGGCGAGCGAGACGAGACTGAGCGGGACGGCGACGTGTTCCGGTGTCCGTGTGGCTACGAAGGCCACGCGGACCTGTCCGCGTCTCGGACGTTCCTCGAACGACAGGCTGGCGAACCCGTTAGGTCGATGGCACGGCCCGTGCGCCTCACGTGGGACGACCACATCTGGTCGGAGCTACCACACTCTCCCGAGAGGGCAAATCCCAACGAGGAGCGCACAAACCGGAGTACCGGCGACGGGAAACTTGCCTCCGTGGGGACGGTATAGCCAACCGCCCTACCGGAGGAATCCCATGGCTTCAAACATGGGAGGATGTCACCGGCGCCCCGCAGACGACGCAGCCCGTCTCGAGCAGCGTCGCCCGCATCGCGTCGTCCACCTCGATCGAGCGCCGACACTCCGGGCAGACGAAGGTGTGGATGGATCGCCCCGTCATAGCTGTGGGTACGGTCCCCACGCTCATCAAACGGACCGCGGATTCTCGCGAGTTCGAAATGTGACGAACGATCCTCACTCAAGCAGCGACCCGAACAGCTTGCGCTGAGCGGCCGCGACGTGCTCCGTGAACGTCGACCGCCCGATGCCGAGCGACTCGGCGACCTCTCCGGCGTTGGCCCCTTTGGGGTGGTCGAAGTACCCCGCCTCGTAGGCGGCGGCGAGTACCTCGCGCTGGCGCTCGGTCAGTTCGCTCCGGTCGACGGTGACTAGGTCCGACTCCGTCGGCGTCGTCGACGACTGGAGCAGGCGTTTTACCTCCATCTCCGGACACGCGTCGCGGAACGCCTCCAACACCGACCGCAGCGTCGGCAGGTCGGTCGCGTGGAAGGTGACGCGCAGCCGCCCGTCGCGGATCGTCGCCTCCGAAACGGGCGTCTCGTGGCGGTCGAGGACGGCGAACGGCGAGTCCGGGTCGACGGCCGCCTCGAACCGGTACGCCGCCCGCCCGCCGTAGTCGAAGACGACCTCGACGTCGTCGGGGACCGAGAGGTCGGCGTCCGCGATGAACTCGACGACGACGCGCTCCCGGTCGTCCGCCGGCGTACAGCGCGCGAGCTCGGTGATCGCTGCCGCCCCGTCGACGACGCCGTCGAACGGCGACGGCGCCCCGGTCGGCAGCGAGACCTCCGCCCGGATTCCCGATCCCATCTCGTTCGTCCGTACCCGTCCCGGGCAAAAACGTTGGCGGGCGCGCGGCACGGTATAAAACTCCCCACATATGATGGGCAACCGTTCGGGGGCGTGGAGCCGGTACATACAGATATGAAACGCCCCCCGCGTACGACGGACGGCACGACGACGACGACCGAGGGAGACGCGGCGCTCGACGCGACGTTCGAGGCGCTCGCCGACGCCGACTGTCGCGAAATCCTCGCGGCCGCCGCGACGCCGAAGACGACGAGCGAGCTCGCCGAGGACTGCGACATCGCGCTCTCGACCGCCTACCGGAAGGTCGAGCTGCTGAGCGAGACGCCGCTGCTCGCCGAGGGGGTACGGTTCGACCCGGACGGCGACCACGCCGCCGAGTACGTCCGCGACGCCGCCGACGCCGCGATCGAACTCGGCGACGACGGCGTCTCGCTCACCGTCGACGGCGACGGCGCCGACCCGCTCGCGGCGGCGCTCGACGCCCCCGGCGTCTCGGCCGACTGACCCACCGACGCGCGCACACTCCGAGCTTCGCCGATAGTCGTTTTCGAAGCTGATAATCGAACGACTAGTCTTATACGCCCGTTCGCGGTGGTCCCTGATATGTCTCGCTCGCCGGAGCCAGAGACCCTCGTCGATCTCGCCCAAGACAAGATCGCGGTGATCGACGAGTCGGGGCGGTTCCGGTACCTCAACGCGGCCGCCCACCGTCTGCTCGGCTTCGATCCCGACGCGCTCGTCGGCACCGACGCGTTCGATCTGGTCCATCCCGACGACGTCGAGCGCGTTCGGTCCGCGTTCGACGCCCTCGTCGCCGACGGCACGCGACCGGACTCGCCGCTGGAGTACCGCTACGCGACCGCCGACGGCGACTGGGTCTGGTTTCGGACACACGTCTTCCCGCCCGCAGAGACCGGCCTCGACGGCTACGCGCTGAGTTCTCGCGACGTCACGCTCGAAGTCGAGTCTCGACGGCGCTTAGAGACTATCGCCTCGACCTCTCCGGACGTGCTGTGGATGTTCACCCCCGACTGGAGCGAACTGCTGTTCGTCAACGGGGCGGTTGAGTCCGTGTACGGGATCACGCCCGACGCGCTCGAACGCCGACCGCAGCGGTTCCTCGACGCGGTCCACCCCGACGACCGTCCGGCCGTCGAGCGCGCGATGGAACGGCTCTCAGCCGGCGAGTCGACGAATCTCGACTACCGGCTCGGACCCGACGACGGCCCGACGACGTGGGTCCGAGTGCCCGCCCGCCCCGTGCGGGAAGACGGCGAAATCGTCGCGCTCACCGGGTTCGCCCGTGACGTCACCGAAGAGTACCGCCGCGAGCGGCAGCTCACAGTGATGGACAACCTGCTTCGACACACGATCCGCAACGACATGAACATCGTCGACGGCACCGCGGAGCGGATCGCCGAGCGCGTCGAGGAAGCCGTCGATACGCCCGCGACGGAGGCCGACGCTCCCGACCTCGGCGGAGCCGGCATCGGTGTCGCGAACGCCGACTCCGCGGACGTCGACTCTGTGGACATCGACGTAGCGAAACTCGCGGACGACCTGATCGACCACGCCGAGACGGTCCGTCGGGTCGCCGACGACCTGTTGAGCACGGCGGAAAAGCAGCGCGGCGTGATCGACCTGCTCCGGGGGCACGAACCGCCACAGTCGCTTCGGGTCGCGCCGCTCGTCGAACGCGCGGTGGCGGACGCCGTCGGCGACGCGAGCGAGGCGCCCGCCGACGTCTCCGTCTCCTGTCCCGACGACGTGCGGGCGTTCACCCATCCCGAGCTCGACTACGCGATCGCCGAACTGGTCGAGAACGCGATCGAACACGCGGAGGGGGCGGCGACGATCGAGATCGAGGTCACCGCGTCCGCCGACCGCGTCGAGATCGCCGTCCGAGACGACGCGCCGCCGATACCGGCGGGCGAGCGCGAGCCTATCGCCGACCGGTGGGAGATGGACGACCTCCGACACACCGGCGGGATGGGGCTGTGGCTCGTCTACTGGATCGCCGATCGGTCTGGGGGCGATCTGGCGTTCGACGCCGGCGCCGACGGCAACGAGGTGACGATCAGCGTCCCCGACGCCGACTGCGACCGCGGCTTCACGCCGGCGGAGCGAGCCGCTCCGACGGTCTCCGACGACCGACCGACGGTCGCCGGCTCCGAGGCGGTCTCGGAGTCCGACGCCGATGGGGAGGCCGCCGCTGCCTCCGCCCCGGACGGCGGGGTGGAGGAAATAGACGCGTCTCCCGGGCCGTCGCCGGGATCGACTGACTCGTGACGCGTAGCGAGCGGAAGCCCACCTCTTCAGGATGGGTAAAAGCGACAACACGGCTCGCCAATCCCGGCACTACGACTCGTCTGGATGTTCAACCACCCCCAATCCCTCTTCGATGATCTCCCGATAGGCTTCCCCAAGGCCTAGGTCCTGCTGTTCTGCGTAGTCTTTCACGCGCCCGTTCAATGTGTGCGAAATGTCGATGTTCGGTCGCATCGGTAGTGTCCAAAAGACATTTAGACGTAAAACTACAAATGTTTGTTGTCGTGAAGCGAACCAACACGTTCGCGGTCAGACCGCTTACCGATGCCGACGAGCGACTGCTCCGCGAACTGTTGGACGCCTCCGCCAGTCTCTGGAACGAACTCACCTACGAGCGTCGCCAGCAGTTCTTCGACGGCGAGTCTGTGTGGGACACTGCGGACTACCGGAAACAGTACATCGGCGTTCTCGGCTCTGCCACCGCTCAACAGATCATCCGCAAAAGCAACTCTGCGTGGAAGTCCTTCTTCGCACTCCGCAAAGACGGCGAAGAATCATCACCGCCTAGCTACTGGGGGAACGAAGAAGGCGGACGTGAACTCCGGACGTTCGTTCGAAACGACCAATATACACTGGAAGTTGGTGAACGGAGTCGAGTCGAAATCCCGGTCGGACAAGACCTCAAAAGAAAGTACGACCTCGGTTACCACGAACGTCTCCGACTTGAAGTCGCTGGCGACCCCAAATGGGACGGAAAACAAGGTCGGTTAGAGATCCAGTACGACGACGTGAGTGACACGTTCAGGGCCTTTCAGCCTGTCACTGTGCCCGATTTTCGACAGGACTCACCACTAGCCTCCCACAAGGCTGCTCTGGACGTGGGCGCGAATAACCTCATCGCCTGTACCACGACGACCAGCCAGCAGTACCTCTACGAAGGGCGTGAGCTGTTTACCGACTTTCGTGAGACGACCGAAGAAATCGCTCGTCTTCAGTCCGAACTCCGCGAGGGCCGGCACAGCAGCCAGCGGATTCGTCGCCTCTATCGCAAGCGGACACGACGGCGCGACCACGCACAGAACACGCTCGCCCGCGACTTGATGGAACGACTGTATGTCGAGGGTGTTGCCACAGTATACGTGGGCGACCTCAGCGACGTGCTCTCGACGCACTGGTCGCCGGAGGTCAACGAGAAGACGCATCAGTTCTGGGCGTTCCGGTCGTTCATCAACCGTCTGGCGACGACAGCCGAAGAGTACGGCATTTCGGTAGAAGTTCGGTCGGAAGCGTTTACGACGGCAACATGTATTGAGTGCGGTGAGCGATTCGAGACGGAACGGCGTGGCGACATGTTCCGGTGTTCCTGCGGACACGAGGGTCACGCAGATCTCGACGCCTCGCGGACGTTCCTCGAACAAGAGACTGGCACTACATTCGAAACGGGGTCGATGGCACGACCCGTGCGCCTCAAGTGGGACGACCACCGTTGGTCGGAGCTATCACACTCTCCCGAGAGGGCCGGTCCCAACGAGGAGCGTACAAACCAGAGTACCGGCGACGGGAAACTTGCCTCTGCGGGAACGGTATAGCCAACATCCCCCACCAGAGGAATCCCATCCCTGAAGGGGTGGGAGGATGTCAACGAAACCCGATCGATCGTTCACCGTTAGATTCGATTTCGAAGAACCTCCCACCGATCTTAAGCCGACGCTTCGCGTACCCCCGCGTTGATGGGTACGCTCAACGAGCTGTTCGACCCGGACCGGGTCGCCGTCGTCGGTGCGACCGCCCGCGAGGGTGCCGTCGGCCGCGCCGTCACGTCGAATCTCCTCGACGACTTCGACGGCGACACGGTCCCCGTCAACCCGAACTACGACGAGGTACTCGGTATCCCGTGCGTCGACGACGTCGCCGACGCGGACGCGGACGTCGCCGTCGTCGTCGTCCCGCCCTCGATCGTGTTGGACGCTATCGAGGCGTGCGGCGAGGCGGGGGTCCGCAACGTGGTCGTGATCACTGCCGGGTTCGGCGAGACGGGGGAGGACGGAGCGGCGAGGGAGCGTCGCCTCGCGGAGCTAGCCGACGAGTACGATCTCAACCTCGTCGGCCCCAACAGCTTAGGGATCATGTCGACGCCCTCGGGGATGAACGCGACGTTCGGCCCCGAGAACGCGCTCCCCGGTGGGCTCTCCTTCATGAGCCAGTCCGGGGCGTTCGTCACCGCGGTCCTCGACTGGGCCAACGACAACGGGATCGGCTTCAAGGACGTCGTCTCGCTCGGCAACAAGGCCGTCTTAGACGAGACGGACTTCGTCGACCACTGGGGGTCGGACGAGGAGACGGACGTGATAATCGGCTACCTCGAAGGGATCGAGGACGGCCGCGAGTTCATCGAGACCGCCCGCGAGACGACGGAAGACACCCCTATCGTCGCGGTGAAGTCCGGACGGACGAGCGCCGGCGCACAGGCGGCCTCCTCGCACACCGGCACGCTCGCCGGCTCCGATAAGGCGTACGAGGCCGGCCTCGATCAGGCGGGGGTCATCCGCGCGGAGTCGGTCGACGAGCTGTTCGACGCCGCGGGCATCCTCGGGAGCCAGCCCCTGCCCGACACCGACAACGTCGCCATCGTCACCAACGCCGGCGGCCCGGGCGTGATGGCGACCGACGCGGTCGGCGACGCCGACCTCGACATGGCGTCGTTCACGAGCGGGACGAGCGACCGGCTCGCCGCGTCGATGCCCGACGAGGCGAACATCCACAACCCGGTCGACGTGATCGGCGACGCCGACGTGGAGCGGTTCCGCGAGGCGTTGGAGATCACCGTCGAAGACGACAACGTCGGCGCCGCCCTCGTGCTGGCCGCGCCGACCGCGACGATCGACTTCGGCGACCTCGCGGACGCGATCGAGGCGGTCAGCGAGGAGATGGACGCGCCCGTCGCCGCCTGTCTGATGGGCGGCGACCGCACCCGCGAGCCGAAACAGCAGCTCCAGGCGCGGGGAATCCCCTGTTACTTCGACCCGGCCCGCGCGATCGACAGCCTCGCGACGCTCGCGCGCTACCGCGACATCAGGGACCGGGAGTACGCCGACCCGATGTCGTTCGACGTCGATCGCGAGCGCGCCGCCGAGATCCTCGCCACGGTGCGCGACCGCGACGACAACCGGCTCGGCGTCGAGGCGATGGAGCTGCTCGACGCGTACGGTATCCCCACGCCGGATGGCGAGATCGTCGACTCCCCCGAGCGCGCCCGCGAGGTCGCCGAGGGCGTCGACGGCGACGTGGTGATGAAGATCGTCTCGCCGGACATCCTCCACAAGTCCGACATCGGCGGCGTCGCGGTCGGCGTCGCGGACGACGACGTGGCCGACACCTACGAGGACCTGATCACCCGCGCGCGCAACTACCAGCCGGACGCGACCGTCCTCGGCGTTCAGGTTCAGGAGATGGTCGACTTAGACGACGGCGTCGAGACGATCGTCGGGATGAACCGCGACCCGCAGTTCGGCCCGCTGCTGATGTTCGGGCTGGGGGGGATCTTCGTGGAAGTGATGGAGGACACCACCTTCCGCGTCGCGCCCGTCTCGGAGCCCGAAGCGCGGGAGATGACCGAGGAGATCCAGTCGGCGCCCCTGCTCCGGGGCGCCCGCGGCCGCGACCCGGTCGACGTCGACGCCGTGATCGAGACGATCGGCCGGCTCTCGCAGCTGGTCACCGACTTCCCGGCGATCTTGGAACTCGACATTAACCCCCTCGTCGCACTGCCCGACGACGACGGCGGCACGAACGCCGCCGCCGTCGACGTGAGACTCACCGTCGATCCGGAAGCGCTCGCCGCGCCGGACACCGACGCGGAGGCCCCTGATTCGGCCGAATCTGTCGCGGAGACCCCTGATTTGGCCGAAGCCGACCCGGAGACCGACTCGACGCCGCTCGACGCGGAGGAACCCACCAATGACTGACACACCCACCACACTCGTCACCGCGACCGGAGACAGCGCCGGAAAGACAGCGATCACCGTCGCCTTAGCGCGGCTCGCCGCCGAGCGCGACCGCAGCGTCGGCTACATGAAGCCGAAGGGCACTCGGCTCCAGTCGAACGTCGGGAAGACGCTCGATCAGGACCCCATGCTCGCCCGCGAGGTCCTCGGCATCGACGCCGAGATGCACCAGATGGAGCCCGTCGTCTACTCGCCGACGTTCGTCGAGGGGGCGGTCCGCGGCACCGAGGACCCCGAGGCGCTGCGCGACCGAATCCGCGAGGAGTACGAGGCGCTCGCGGCCGACCGCGACCGGATGTTCGTTGAGGGCGGCGGCACGTGGACCACCGGCGGCGTCGTCGACCTCACCGACGTCGACGTGGCCGAGCTGCTCGACGCCCGGGTCGTCCTCGTCGCCGAGTACGGCTCGCCGAACGACCTCGACGAGGTGTTGGCGGCCGCCGACGCGTTCGGCGACCGCCTCGCCGGCGTCGTCTTCAACAAGGTGTCCGACGACGCCTTCGAGTCGCTCGACCAGGACGGAATTCCGTTCCTCGAATCGCGAGGGATCACCGTCTTCGGCGCGATCCCCCACGAGAAGGAGCTGGCCGGCGTCACGGTCGGCGAGCTCGCCGACGAGCTCGGCGCCGAGCTGCTCACCGACGCGCCGACCGACGCGTTCGTCGAGCGCTTCCTCGTCGGCGCGATGGGCGGCGACGAGGCGCTGCGCTACTTCCGTCGCGCGCGCGACGCCGCCGTCATCACCGGCGGCGACCGCGCGGACGTCCAGACCGCCGCGCTCGACGCCTCCGGCGTGGCCTGTCTCGTCCTCACCGGCGGCCACCGTCCCTCGGGCGCGGTGTTGGGCAAGGCCGCGGACGCCGGCAAGCCCGTCCTCGCCGTGAACACCGACACGGTCACCGCCATCGACCGCGCCGAGGAGGTCGTCCGCGGCGGCCGCACGCGAGACGTCCGGACCGTCGACCGGATGGCGGAGCTGCTCGGCGACAACGTCGACGTCGACGCGCTCGTCTGAGTCGGGCGGCGGTTCCGCTGTCCCGCGCCCGGTCGCCGTCCGGTTCGCGGTCCGACTCACCCCCGCGATCCGTGACCGTCTGACGTACTGTTTTTACGGTGGACATCATACCCCACCCATGACCAGTCTCTCGGAGGCGTACGGTGGACGGGGGCGCTCCGGGGTCGACCCGCGTCGGCTGTACCTCGGTGTGGGATCGTTCGCCGCGGGGGCGCTGCTCCTCGTCGCGGGCATCCTCGCGGCGGCAGAGGTTGCGGTGCCGGCGGGGTACAGCTCCGGCGCAGCCCGAGAACTCGGCGGAACCCTCGGCGGAATCGGCGTCCCGCTCGTGTTGCTCGGCGTGATGGCCGTCCTCCCCGCCGACCGCAACACGTACGCCGCGGCGATCGTCGGCGCGGTCGTCATGTGCCTCGGCGTGGCGTTTTTCACGTACGCGTACCCCGAGCGGTGGGTCGGCGGGCCGCGGCCCGACCTCCCGAACCTCACCCTCCACACCGCGGGCATCTACTTCCTCGGTGCCGCGACGACGCTGTGGAGCGTGTTCGTCGGCGTCGCCAACCTCAAGATCCGAAACGACCCCGGCGGCACCGTCTCGATGGAGGTGACCCACAAGGGGGAGACGAAGGTCGTCGAGGTCCCCCGCGACCAGCTGAGCGGTCCCGGCGGTATCGGCCTCCTCGGCGGGACCCCCGACGGAGAGGTCGAGACGCAGACCAACCGCCCCGGCGCCGACGGCTCCGCGGCGCGAAGCGGCTCGTCTGCGTCGGGAGACCGGGGCGGTGGGTCGTCGGGGGCCGAGGCGTCCGGCCCCGCGGACCTCCAGTCGAACGGCGCGGGGCAGTCGGGCACGGGGCAGTCGGGTGCGGGCGACCGCTCAGTCCCCGGAACGCCCGGCGTGAGCGACGGCGGCAGCGCCGAGAGCGACATCACCTCGCCGCTCGACGACGCGGGGCCGGACGAGGGTCCGGCGTCCCCGTCGACCCCGGAGTCCGCTCCCTCGCCCGGCTCCGCCGCCGCGCGCGACGGCCCCGGAGACACCTACTGCGGCAACTGCGCGAAGTTCGACTACGTCCGGACGGACGACGGAATGCGCCCCTACTGCGCCCACTACGACGAGCTGATGGACGACATGGAGGCGTGCGACTCCTGGACGCCGCGGTAGGCGGTCGGTTTCTCTCGCCCTCTCACACCGGCTCCGCCGACGGAAGCTGCGACTCGGCGACCGCGAACGCGAGCGTGCTCAACACGCCGATGAGCGTCCCTGCCGCGAGTGCCATCGCCAGCTCCGAGAGCCCGAGCGCCGTCACCCCGGGAGCGTCCGGGAGGAAGAAGCCGGAGACCGCGAACAGCACGACGGCGATGGAGACCACGTAGAAGGGGGCGTTGAGGTAGCGCCACCGGAACCGACCGGCGAGGTACTCGTCGGTTATCTGCCCGAGACTGGAGGTGACGCCCGCGACGCCGAGCCACTGGACGAACCCGTGGACGAACGCGGCGAGCGCGGTGCCGGCGGCGAGCGGACTCCCCTGTGCGCTCCGGACGACGTCGACGGTGTCGACGCCCTGAACGCCGCCCACCACGACCAAGGCGAGCGCGACGACGTAGGTGACGAGCGTCACGCGGCCGGTGTAGAGGACGTTGCGAACGGTCTCGGCGGTCCCGTCGACGGTGTCTTCCAGTCCCAGCCCGCGGAACAGCGAGTAGAGCCCGACGACGCCCGAGAGGATACCCAACACGGCCGCGCCCGCGACGTCGAAGAGGTTCGCGACGACGACGAGGGGATAGATCAACAGGAGGACGCCGAGCGGGATGAGGATCGTGCCGCGGGTCTCCGGGTCGGCGAGGACCTGCTTGATGGTGTAGTAGAGCGACTCGAGGTCCTGTGCCTGCCGGACGACGACGCGCCGCATCCCGTCGATCGGCATCCGCGACCGGATCACGGGGAGGACGGACTCGTCTTGGGCGCCGTCGGTGATCACGACGGCAGACACCTCCTCGCCCGTCGACAGCTCGGCGAGCACGCGGTCGACCTCCTGACCGACCGCGCGGTTCGCCTTCACGTCGGCGCCGTCGACGCCGGTGACGGCCGCGACCTCGACCTCCTCGCCGCCGGCGGCCAGCTCGTCGTGGACGTTGACGCCCTGAAAGAGGACGTTGACGTCGGAGTCCTCGGGGTCGGCGGTCGCGAGCGCGACCGCGGCCTCGGTGACGTCGTCGGCGCCGATGACGGGGGTGGGGATCCCCGTCTTGCGGCCGAGGTCGTCGTCGAGGTCGACACAGAGGACGAGCAGCATCGTTCGAGGCTACGCGAGGGGGCGGCATATGTTTTCGGCTCGGGTCACGCTCCGCGAACCCGGCGACTGCGCGGCCACGCCCGTCAGTTCTCCCCGTCCGGCTCGTGTTCGATCCCGTTCATCATCAGTCGGACGTTCTCCCCGTCGCTGAACGCGACCGGGTACGCCGCCAGCGGGAGGACGAAGTCGTCCTCGACGCCGACCGGCTCGCCGATGTGAAGCTCCAGCTCGGTGGTCACGCCCGTTCCCTCGATCTCCGCGTCGGCCGTGTACACGACGACCGCGGCGTCGGAGCCGAGGACGCTCGTCGAGTACTCCGAGCCGCGTTCGAGGTCTCCGACGCCCTCGAAGCGGCTCAGGATAAGCTCGGCGCGCTCGCGGGTGCTGAAATCGTCGATCGGGTTGAGCGCCTCCCCGAGAACCTCGATCTGCGGGGTGGTCACCGCGGCGAAGACGGCGGCTTGGTAGCGCTCTCCGAACAGCTCGACGGCCTTGTCGTACTCGGCGACGGTGTTCGTCACCTGGACTTCTTGGGTCTGTCCGGCGGCCTCGACCTCCCGAGAGATCGTCTCCTCGCTCACGTCGTTGAGCTCGTACCCGGTCTCGGAGAGGGTCGCGTCGGCCACCGTCGCGCTCCCGGCCGTGAACTCCGCGGGTTCGTCGCCGGTGACGACGTCGAGCGCGGTACACCCGGCGAGGCTCGCGAGGCCGACCGCGCCGCCGACCGCGAGCGCCCCGCGACGGGTGATGGCGTCGCTCGCGTCGCTGTTCTCGGCGTCGTCCTCGGCGGTCGGGTCTCGGTTCATGGCCGTCAATGACGACGGCCGGGGTACATACTTTGTGTTCGAGCCGGTCGCTCCCGCCCGTCCCGATCCCCGGCTCCCCCTCGGCCGAACGAGGGCCGTGCCAACCGCTCTCGCCCGACTCCGCGCTTCGCACGCTTTTTCACCTCGCGGCCGGTAGAGGGGTGTAGATGATCTCCAAGGGCTGCGAACAGTGCGCCAAGGGCGGGAAGATGGTGCTTTTCGTCTACGGCTACTGCGACCAGCGGGACTGCTTCTACTGCCCCCTCGGAGAGAACCGGAAGAACGTCACCGACGTGTACGCCAACGAGCGGAAAGTCGAGTCCGACGAGGACGTGATTCAGGAGGCCAAGCGCATGAGCGCGCTCGGCACCTCGATCACCGGCGGCGAACCGCAGGAGGCGATGGCGAAGACGACTCGGTACCTCGAACTGCTGAAAGACGAGTTCGGCGAGGACCACCACACCCACCTCTACACCGGGATCACGGGCGGCCGCGAGAACATGCGCCGCCTCTCGGAGGCGGGGCTCGACGAGATCCGCTTCCACCCGCCCGTAGAGCTGTGGGGCGACATGCACGGCACCGAGTGGGAAGAGATTCTGTACATCGCCCGCGAGGAGGGGCTCACGCCGGCCTTCGAGATCCCCGGCATCCGCGCGGAGCCGGAGTTCCTGGAGTTCTTAGACGAGGGCGCGGCCGAGTTCTGTAACATCAACGAGTTCGAGATGTCCGACGGGAACTACCGTCGGATGCAAGAGGAGGGGTTCGAGCTTCAGGAGGGCCACATGTCCGCCGTCGAGGGGTCGAAAGACGACGCCATCCTCGAAGAGATGGCGGGCCACGAGAAGGTGTACTTCTGTACGTCCGTGTTCAAAGACGCCGCCCAACACCGGAACCGCCTGAAGCGGATGGCGAAGAACATCCGCCGGGAGTTCGACGAGGTGACCGACGACGGAACCTTAGTCTACGGGAAGGCGTTCGCCGACCCCGAGCGCTTCGAGGCGCTCGGCGTTCCCGAGGAGTTCTACACGGTCAAGTCGGACCACGTCGAGGTCGCGTGGTGGCTCCTCGAAGAGATGGTCGAGGACGGCGACCTAGCGGAGGGCGAGATCGTCGAGCAGTACCCCACCGTCGACGGCACCGTCGTCGAGCGCACGCCGGTGGCCTGAGTCGGTCGCGTTCGGTTCGCTTAGCCGTCCGCTCGCTTATCGTTTGAATCGCTAGCTCCGGCGACAGCACGCGCGAGGGAGTCGGCGGGAGCGGAACTCTCGCTTGAAACCGGACTCGTCGGACGAGTCCGGGGCGGTGCGGGGCGTGATTCGGCGGTGTTCGCGTCGCTTTACGAGTAATAAGTGAACACGACACCGCACGGCCGAACGACTGGTGTTCGGAGCCTTCGCCGCCGATCTGCCGTTCTCGCGGGGTGCCGCGGGTCTCCCGTTTAAATGCGTTGTGTTATCTACTCACACACTTATGCCCGATCAGTGCGTACACGGACCTATGGCCTCCGAAGAACCCGTATTCGCCGACGTGAGCATCGGACAGGCGGTGTACAACGAGGACGGGGAGCGGCTCGGGTCGATCCGGGGGGTCGACGACGACGGTTTCTACGTCGCGTCGCCGTCCGGCACGGACACGCTGACGCTCACCGACGCCCGCGACGTGTTCGGCACCGCCTACGTGATGTGGCGCTGCTGGGAGTGTGGCGAGATGGGCGAGATCGGCGACCAACTCCCCGCGAACTGCCCGAACTGCGACGCGCCCCGCGAGGACCTGTACTACTGGGCCGAGGACTGAGCCGGCCACGCTGAACCCCGCGTCCGGATTTTTCACGTGTAACTACGAGCGCCTGCTGAGGTCGGTGTGGCGGACGTTTCTCTCGCCTCAGCCGCTCGGCCGTACGACGCAGTAGCCGATTATAACTCGCGGACCGACGCCAACACCGCTTCGCGACAGCGTGGCGCGACGCGCCACGGGCAACCGGCAGCTTTGCCGCCGGTGACTCCCCCTTCGAGTCCCGCCTCGCACAGCAACCGCAGCCTCGCGCCTCCCCAGCCTCGTCGCTGGCGGCGCCAGCCGCCAGCGACTCCCTCGCGCGTGCTGCTCGGCCGCAGGGCGGCCTCGCAGGCACGCGCCGACCGTTAGCGACCTACACCGCTAGCGACCTACCGCTAGCGACCTACGAGCGGTCGTCGCCCTCGGGCTCGTCCGGGTCGCCGTCCACCTGTTCGCGGAGCCGCTCGACCTCCGCCTCCAGTTCGGCGATTCGGTCGGCCTCCGCATCCTCGTCGTCGGACCGCAGTGCGAGGAACAGCACCCCACCACCGAGGAGGACGAGCGGCACGCCGAAGAGGAGGACGGCGATAATCAGGAGGATCAGCAGTTCGGGACCGCCGGGAACGCCGCCGAACGCGGGGAGGGTCGGGACCATGCGCCCTCCACTCGTCGGCGCGACTAAAGCGGATCGGCGGAGGGGGGTCGTCCGCGTCCTCGCCGGCTCACCCGGCGTCGACGAAGTCTCCGAGGTTCGACTGAAGGCCGGCCGCCAGCGTCGACTTTCGGCGGAGGCGCCCGAGCGAGACGGGGAGGCGGTCGGCGACGCCGCGCACCGCCTCGCCGAACGTCTCCGCGGTGCCGCGCTCGCCCGCGAACGCGTTCCGGACCGCCTCGCGAACCTGCCAGACGCCCACCGGCCCCCAGTAGTCGTCGGAGACGTGGCGTAAGACGAGCGCCTTCGCCTGTCGCCCGCGGTCGTCGAGGTGTTCCAAGACGCCGAGTCGGGCCGCGTAGTAGGCGCCCGCTGTCTCCTCGACGTAGCCGGTCCGCCCCTCGCGCCCCTCGCTCGCGGCCGCGAGGTACACTCCCGCCTCGGGGTCGGGGTTCCATATCGACCCGGGCGATTTCATCTCGACGAGCTCGTACTCCCACCGGCCCGGCACGAGGACCACCCAGAAGGCGTTGCCGAGGTACTCGTTGCGGTGGACCTCGATCCGGTCGACCGTCGGATTGTCGCGGATCGAGCCGCGGAGGTACTGCCCGACCGTGTCGTCGACGGCGGTGATCGACCAGCGCGTGGGGACGAGCCGCCGGTTCTCGCCGCGCCCGAGCGCGCCCGCCGAGAGGATCGTGTTGATATCGTACACGTCGAACCCGCGGCGGTAGAGGTACGTCATCGCTCCCTCGGCGCGCCAGTCGTCGTCTTCGAGCGTCTTCTTCACCGGGCGCGGGACGTGCGGGTTCTCCCCGAGGTCCGCGGAGCGGGCCGCCGCGCGCGGGCCGGTCGGCGTCTTGATGTCCTCCGTCCCGACCTCGAAGTCGAGGTCCGGCCGGCCGTCCAGCCCGATCTCCACGTCGACCGGGCGGTCCGCGATGGCGACCTCGCGCTGGACGCCGAGCCACCCGTCCCACGCGTCGTGGACGCTCCCCGCGGGTCCGCCGCCCCCGACGGCGCTTGCCCCGCCGGTGGCGCCCGCGTCCGCGACGTCGACGCCGCGCGTGGAGTTGAGCAGGCTCGTCCGGCGGTCGAACACGTCGGAAATGGAGACGCCCTCGTCGTACCACGCCGCGGAGGTCTCGAACGCCGCCGCGCGCTCCTCGCGGCCGACCGGCGAGAGCAGTCCCGTCGAGACGTTCGGGTAGTCCGCGCGACCGACGAAGATCGAGGGCGAGACGCTGCCGACGACGGCGTCGTCGGAGACGTGCTCGTCGAAGCGCCGTTCGAAGGAGTCGAGGTGGTCCAGGATGCCGTAATCCTTCTCCGCGGCGAGGCGCCGCCGCTCGGCGCGCTCGTTCGCCTCGAACTCGATGAACTCGTCGAGCCGCATTCTGATCGACGTTGGCGGCGCACCGGTTTGAACGTTGCTGGCGAGGCCGGACCGCAGCGCGGCGAAAAAGGGAGCGCAGAGAACGGAGCGGAGGAGAGCGCGCGAGAGCGACGCCGCCTAACTGTGAATTCCCATCGCCTCGATCTGCTCTTGGTACCGGTTGCGGATGGTGACCTCGGTGACCTGCGCGACGTCGGCGACCTCGCGCTGTGTCTTCTTTTCGTTACACAGCAGCGAGGCCGCGTAGATCGCGGCGGCGGCGTAGCCAGTGGGCGATTTCCCGGAGAGCAGCCCCTGCTCGGCGGTCGTCTCGATGATCTCGTTGGCCTTCGACTGGACCTCCTCGGAGAGTTCCAGCTCCGAGGAGAACCGCGGGACGTACTTCTTCGGATCGACCGGCCGCATCTCCAAGCCGAGCTCCTGAGAGATGTAGCGGTACGTCCGGCCGATCTCCTTGCGGTCCACCCGTGACACCTCCGAGATCTCCTCTAAGCTGCGAGGGATTCCCTCCTTGCGACAGGCGGCGTACAGCGCGGCGGTGGAGACGCCCTCGATGGACCGCCCGCGGATCAGGTCCTCGTTCAGGGCCTGCCGGTAGATCACCGACGCCACCTCCCGCACGGAGCGCGGGACGCCGAGCGCCGAGGCCATCCGGTCGATCTCCGAGAGCGCGAACTGGAGGTTGCGCTCGCCGGCGTCCTTCGTCCGAATGCGCTCCTGCCACTTGCGCAGGCGGTGCATCTGCGACCGCTTCTTCGAGGAGATCGAACGCCCGTAGGCGTCCTTATCCTTCCAGTCGATCGTCGTCGTCAACCCCTTGTCGTGCATCGTCTTCGTCGTCGGGGCGCCGACGCGCGACTTCTCTTGCCGCTCGTTGTGGTTGAACGCGCGCCACTCCGGACCGGGATCGATCTGCTCGTCTTCGATGATCATCCCCGTCTCCTCGTGTATCAGCTCGCCGTCGGCCGTCCGAGTGAGATCCTCCGGATCGAAGTCTTCCGGGTCCAATTCGTCGATGTCTTCGACCGCCTCGATGTCGATCTCGTCTTCCTCAGCGTCCTCGTCCCCCACGCGCTGCCGGTCGTGATCCCGTTGCCGGGTGGGCCGTGTCATCGCATTTATATGCTATCCAATCCGTTTAACTTAAAAGTTTGTTACGGTGTGGGCCTGTACCACACCTATTACGGACGCCGCTCGACCGAGCGCGGGCGGCGACGGACAGCCCTTTGTCCGGCGGGCGCGGAGCGCGGACGAATGCCGACGATCGACTGCGACCCGGCCGCCGCGCGCGAGCGCCTCGCGGACGCGGGCGTCCGGATCGACGAGGGGAACACGCCTCACGAGCGGTGGCGCGCCGAGCGCGACGGGGCCGTCGCGGTCGCGTACGACGACAAGGTCGTCGTTCAGGGGAGCGACCCGACGCGGCTGACGGCCCTCTTGGCGGAGGGCGGCGGCCGCGCGCACGTCTACTTCGACGGGGCCTCCCGCGGGAACCCCGGACCCGGCGGGATCGGCTGGTGTCTCGTCACCTCGGACGGGATCGTCGCCGAGGGCGGCGAGCGCATCGGCCGCGTCACGAACAACCAGGCGGAGTACGCCGCGCTGATCCGCGCGCTGGAGGCGGCCGACGAGTACGGTTTCGACGCGATCGACGTCCGGGGCGACTCCCAACTCATCGTCAAGCAGGTCCGCGGCGAGTGGAACGCCAACGACCCCCAGCTCCGCGAGAGGCGGGTCCGCGTCCGGGAGCTGTTGGAGCGGTTCGACCGCTGGTCGATCGCGCACGTACCGCGGGAGATAAACGAACGCGCCGACGATCTGGCGAACGAGGCACTCGATGACGCGAACTGACGACGATCCGCCGGAGTGGGCGAAAGAACAGGCGCGCGAGATGATGGCGGCGGAGGGTGACGACGAGGGGGCGGCCGACTCCGAGGACGCGGAATCGCCCGCTTCCGACGATGAGCGCGTCCCGGACCTGCCGGTCGAGGCGGTCGACGAGGCGGAGCGGCTCACCCGGCTCGCCCGCGAGGCCGAGTCCGCGGAGCCGACGCCGGAGCTCGAGGAGGCGGCCGACCAGTACCGCGAGCGGCGCGACGCGCTCGCGGCGGAGTACGGCTACACGGCGCGCGTCCGCGACGAGGACGACGCGCTCGTGTTGTACCCCGACGAGTGGATGGAGAACGGAACCGTTCGGCTCGACCGCGTCGAGGACACCGACCGCGCGGTCGAGGTGTCGCTGTCCGGTCCCGGCGACGCCGACCGCTACCGCGAGGTGGCCGCGTACAACGAAGCGGTCGCCGAGGCGGTCGCCGAGCGAGAAGCCGAGGTCCACGCGCGGACCGCGGAGACGTTCGCGACGTTCATGAGCAACCACTACGTCCGCGCGGTCGACGACGCCACCCCGGAGATGCGCGCCGAGTTCCGCGAGGAGTACCTGGTCCGCAACGGCTGGCCGACCGACGACCAGCTCGCCGCCGTCGACGAGTCGCTGTCCGTGATCGAATCCGTCGCCGAAGCCGTCGACGGCCCCGCAGACGGCAACGCTTCCGACCTCGACGGGCCCGCTGACGACCACGACGCTGCCGGCGACTCGGCGTAGCGGTCGCTCGGGAAAGAGAAAACGCGGCTTTCGCCGCGCCGTGTGCCAAAAGGTTCGATCGGAGGCCGATACCGTTCGGGTCGCGCGGGCGCGCTCCTAGTCGAGCAGCGCCCGGACCTCGTCCGCGCGCTCCTCGTCGGTGACGAACCGGTCGAGGACCCACTCGATCTGACCGAGGACGATGTCGTGTCCCTCGTCGGTGAGCTCGTACTGGTTCGTCCGCTTGTCGAGTTCGCTCTTCTCGACGAGCCCGTGGTCGACGAGGTCGTCGAGGTTGGGGTACAGGCGGCCGTGGTTCACTTCGGAGCCGTAGTACGCCTCCAGCTCCCGCTTGATCGCGAGGCCGTACATCGGCTCCTCGGCGAGGATGGTGAGGATGTTCTGTTGGAATGCCGTGAGATCGCTCGCGGCGGTCGACTCATCAGTGACTGTTTGTGCCTCTGACATGCCTGACGGGAAGGGACCCGAACTTATAATCTTTCTCAACATTCACGACCGTTGCGATGCGTAACCCCGGACGGCCGTCCAGATCTTGCGGTACCGACGGTCTCTCGGCGGACGCTCGTGGTATCCGGCGGTAGGGGCTGTTCGACTGATCGATTCCGTTTTCGGTGAGTGGACCGGAGGATCGTCGGTTACGCCCCGCCTACGGCTCGCGATCGACATCGGTGAGCTCCGGATTTCGACCGTTTTGCTCCCCGCGATGTCGGCTCTCCGCGGTTCAGTGACGCCGAGTCCTCGTCGTCGCGACGGCTATTCGCGACGGCTGTTGACGACGGCCGCGCTCGCGCGATCCCGAAAGGACTTTGCCCGACATCGATCCATCAACGGACACATGGCCAACCTCTGGGAAGATCTCGAGACGGGACCGAACGCGCCGGACGAGATCTACGCCGTCGTCGAGTGTCTCAAAGGCGAGCGGAACAAGTACGAGTACGACAAGGACATCCCCGGCGTCGTCTTGGACCGCGTGCTTCACTCGAACGTCCACTACCCGTACGACTACGGCTTCATCCCGCAGTCGTACTACGACGACGAGGACCCCTTCGACGTGATGGTGCTCGTCGAGGACCAGACGTTCCCCGGCTGCGTGATCGAGGCCCGTCCCGTCGCCATGATGAAGATGGACGACGACGGCGAGCAGGACGACAAGGTGATCGCGGTGCCGACCGAGGACCCCCGGTTCGACCACATCGAGGACCTCGACGACATCCCGCAACAGACTCTCGACGAGATAGACGAGTTCTTCGCGACCTACAAGAACCTCGAGGCCGGCAAGGAGGTCGAAACGCTCGGCTGGGAGGACAAGGCGGCCGCCAAGGAAGCGATCGAACACGCACAGGACCTGTACGACGAACAGGTCGCGTAGCGAGCGCATAACCGAGGCGCATCCGACGCCCGCGCCCGGATGCGTTATGCCTATGGGTAATTTTTAGAGGGACACCGACCTACGCACTGACAGAGCCATGAGCGCCACAACGCCCCCCGTCGGTATCGACCACCCGACGGTCGTGCCCGCGAACTTCGATCCGGACGACGACGCGGCGACCGACACGGGGACAGAGGAGACCGACGACGCCGACGACGCGTAGCGGTCGCCACGATTCGTTTTCAGGCCCGCTCGACGACCGAAGAGAGTCGCGTCGCGTCGTCTCGAAGCGACACGAACGCGTCGTCGACCCAGTCGACGACCGTCTCCTCGGTCGATTCGAGCAGGCATCGCGGATTGTTCCGTTCGTCGTACGCGGTCACGCAGGCGACGTCATCACAGCGGACGAGGCCGTACTCGATCGACTCGGCGCTCACGTACACCGCGGCGTCGTCGTCCTCCAGCGCGCGGTCGGTCGCCGGCCCGAACTCGGCGACCGACATGTCGACCACGTCGCGGTCGATGATCAGTTCCACGTTCGCCCCGGCGTCCAAGGCCGTGGCCGCCGCGTCGTTGAACTGCTGGAGGACGACGGGAGAGACGGCCCGGATCTCGCCTCCGCAGCTCTCGCGGAGCAGTTCCGTGAGCCGATCGACGACGGCCAGGGGGTTCTGATCGGACGCGACGGTGAGGTCGCTGTCCGGGATCCCCGCCGCGGGGAAGTCGACGCCGACGCGCTCGACGGTCTCGGCGAACCGCCCGTAACGGTCGCCGCGCTCGACCTCCGTCAGGAGCGACTCGTACGCGTCGTGAACGCGCTCTCCGGTCGGCGTCACCCGGTAATCCGCGCCGCGTTTCACGACCCAACTGCGCTCCCGGAACCCTCCGAGGATCCGCTGGACCGTCGTCCGGGTCGCGTCGACCGCGTCGGTCAGCGCGGCCGGGCGCCGCGGCTCCTCGCGCAGCGCCCGGAGTATCGCGACCCGAGCGGGCGACCCGGCGAGGTACTGTGCGCCGTCGTGTCCCTCCTCGCCCGTCATCGTACGATCCCCGCGTACGGGTACCATCCAGTTAACCGTACCGCGGCACCGGTGTGACCGTTGCGCTCTGAGCCCGAACGCGCCCGCCGAGGTCAGCTCCGGTGTCGGAACGAGACGACGGTGCCGACGGTATCTTCGCCCCCGATGCGTTCCGTCGTCACGGTCACGGTCGCGAGCGCGTCCGCGCCGAGCGCCTCCTCTATCACTGCCCGGAGCGCGTCGGGGTCGGCGCTCTCCTGTCTCACCGGCACGCGAACCTGCCGGCGGTTGACCGCGACGTTACCGAGGTCGTACTCCGTGTGTTCGAACGCCTCCCGGATCGCGGTTTCGACATCGCTCATGGTACCGTCCGTTCCGCGCTCGGCGGTGAAAAAACGCGGCCTCAGTCGGCGGCGTGAGTCGGACCGTTTCGATCGCCGGTAATCGCAGTAAACGACGGATTGTTCGGTGCTTGACGGCTATACTAATTTAATACAACTAAATCACAATTAAAATATCTTCAATATCTCACCGTATAACAATCTTAATATTTATTTATCTTGATACTTTTCGAATATGTACGAAAGTGTGGCGGAATACGTGGCAGAGCACCCGAAAATGGCTGGCGTCCTGTTCACCGCGCTGCTACTGTTGACGCAGGCGGCGCCCGCGGCGGCGAATATGGCGGCGTCTAACCCCGGTCCTTAAGGATTTAATTCATCACTCCAAGTCAGTTGACCTGATTTAAATATCGGCGTGGTCTCCAAATCTAAAAACTTAGAGAGTTGTTCCGTATCAACTATCTGACCTCCTATGTTTACTGGAATATAGTAGTTTGAGTCGCTCGTGTCGAGATTTAGTGTTGTGAGTGTTCCATTACCGTACGGTCCATTTGGAAGCATGTCAGCGGATATCTCCCACTCGTTTGGCCGTATCTCTTCGAGATTAATAATAAGAACAGACCCACTCCGACTCTGACAGATCGTCGTCCCCCCGTCACCCACCACGATGTACTGGTGGCCCGTGATCAGTTCCCGCTTTGCCACGTGGAGCGCGGTCCGGAGGTTGAACCCGCTGTTCATCAGGCGGGCGATGATCCGGCCGAGCGTCGTCGCGGGTGAGTTCGCCACGTCGGAGAGCGTGACGATGCCGCCGCGCGAGCCGCGGTGGACCAAGGCCTCTCCCTGCTGGTACGACTGACAGGCGTTGAGCAGGAAGGCGCTGACGCCGATCTCGAGGTCCTCGTCGGTCAGGTCGAGGTAGCTCTCGGCGCACTGCATCCCGCGGTCGTCGACGTGCCCGATGTAGTGGAGGAAGTCGACGTCGGACGCGAGCGCCTCGCGCATCTCGTCGCGGTCGAGGTCGTGGCGCACCTCGATGTCGAACTGGACCATGTCGCGGAGCCCGTAGAGGTCGGCGACGTCGCCCTCCTCGCGCATCTGCTCGTCGTTACAGACGACGAGGACGGAGATACGCGACTGCTCGACTTGACCCGCTTCGAGCCGGCGGTGGTACGCATCGAGCGTCGCCTTGTTCGCGCCGAGCGGGACGCCGTCGCCGACCCACGCGTGCTCGACGGTGTCGACCGGCTCCGGCCGAACGAAGTCGGTCCGGGTCGCGACGGCGCCGCGGTCCGCCGAGGCGTCCGCGCCGCGAGTGATCCCCGCTGTCGCCCCGCCGCGAACGAATTCGTCGTCGTCGAGGGTGCCACCGCTATCGCCTCCGACGGCGCCGACCGGGACCGCTCCTCTCGTCGCCGGCGACGGGTTCCGGTCCGCGCCGCCCAAGAAGCCCACGCCCGCCCCTCCGTCGTCCTCGACCGGGGTGACGGTCTCCGGCGAGCGGACGACCGACAGCTCGCCGGCGACGAACGGGAGCATCTCCACGTTCTCGGGGTCGGGGCGGACGTCCGTCGTCAGCGTCCACTGCGGGAGTTCGGGTTCGACCGCCTCGAAGGGGACGTCGAGGTACTCGCCGAGCCGCTCCGCCAGCGGGAGGTCGTACAGCCGCCCCCAGTCGAGGTCGAGGTTCGTCGTCTCGCGCTCGTAGAGGTCGACCGGATAGAACCCCTCCGTGCGTGCCAGACAGTCCATGTGGAACGACTGCCTGAGCACCTGCGCGGTCCGCGTCTCGAACCCCGGTTCGAGCGGGTACGCCCACCCGTCCCCTTCGATCCGCGGGTCGTCTCCGGGGACGACGTCGGCCGCGAAGTAGTACGCCAGCGACACGACGGGATAGAGGTAGCGGTACTCGGGCGGGACGACGATCCGGACCCCGCTGTCGACGGGCTCAACGCGTTCGGGCACGCGGAACTCGTCGCCGGGCTCGATCAGCGGCGGGTGGCCCCGCAGGGTGGGGAACGACCGCTCCGGGCTGGTCGTCTGGAGCGCGGAGCCGAGGAGCGAGACGGCGTCCATCAGCGACTCCGGGTCCGTTGGGGTGGTGATCGTCCCCGCCGGCGTCTGGTGGAGCGACCGGAACCCGAGCCCGACGGTACCCGGCGCGTCGAGGTCGATCCGGGTGGTCCGGTCGGTCGTGGAGACGGAGAAGCCGGCGTCGAAGGTGAGGTACAGCTTCGTCGGCGCCGGGTTGATCCCCACGTGGTACGCCCCGCTCGGCATCGCGTAACAGTCGCCGTGAGTCAGGAGCTCTCCGTCGCCGGCTCGCGTCTCGACGACCGCGACCCGCGGGATCTCGATCGACCCGGTCTCGACCGCGACGCTGGCGTCGACGGGGAAGTAGTGGTCCGACTCCGGACGCGGTCGGGGGTCGACCGGTCGGTCGGTGTACACCTCGAACTGCGTGTTCTCGATGTGGTCCGTGACCGTGATCCCGTCGGCCTCGCGAAGCGGGTCGATGTCGATGCTCATGGGGGCTCGCCGCGGGCGTCGTTCGGTGGACGGGAACCGACGCCGCGGGTGTTGGTACTCTCCGGTTGAGCGATAGCGGCGATAAAGCTTGCGTCGGTCGGATCGCCGCGGACCGAACGGATAAAGTCCCGGCCGCCCCACCTCCGCGTAATGATAACGCTGGGAACGGCCCGCGCCGCTCCGGGCGAGACGGACACGGGCCGTCTCGAGGCGGGGGAGATGCGGGACGGGAGCCCCGTCCGGCTGCCGGTCGCCGTGATCAACGGCGCGGCGGACGGGCCGAAGCTGTACGTACAGGCGGTGAGCGACGGCGACGAGCTGAACGGGCTCGGCGTCGTCAACCGCGTCGTTCCGCGGCTCGACCCGTCGGAGCTGTCCGGTTCGGTCCTCGTCGTCGGCATCGTGAACCACTTCGCGTTCCAGGCCGCTGAGCACCGGAACCCGGTCGACGACCGCAAGATGAACCGCGGCTACCCGGGCGACGCCGACGGGTCGACGAGCGAGCGGATCGCCCACGAGACGTTCCAGATCGCCAAGCGCGCGGACTACATCCTCGACCTCCACCAGGGGTCGACGAGCCGGATGATAAACGAGACCCGGGTGCGCTGCGGCGTCCGCCACCGCCTCCACGGGAAGTGTTTGGAGCTCGCGAAGGCGTTCGGCTGCGGCCACGTCCTCGACATCAAGGGGCCGGACGGCCAGCTCGCGCGGGCCGGGCCCGAACACGGCATCCCCACCGTCGATCCCGAACTCGGCGGCTGCGTCGGCTGGGACGAGGAGTCGATCCGGTACGGTGTCGAGGGCGTGTTCAACGTGCTCCGCCACTACGGGTTCCTCGACGCCGACGCGACCCTCGAACCGCAGACGCGCGCCCGCGGCTTCGACCAGTACGGCTCGCCCGCGGGCGGTCTGGTCCGCTTCGAGCGCGAGCTCGGCGAGCGCGTCTCGGCCGGCGACGTCCTCTTCGAGGTGACCGACACCTTCGGCGCCTTAGAGGGCCGCGTCACCGCCGACACGGACGGGATATTCTGGCGCACCCGCCGGCTCCCGCAGGTGGCCGCCGGCGAGTACGTCTGCTCGATCGGCACGAACGTCGACGAGTACTGATGGCCGACCCCGACGACCGCGGCCGCGGCGCCGGCACGTCGGAAGCGGGGTCCGATCTCCGCGCCCTCCGCTGTCCCGAGTGCGGCGAGACGTATCGCGACCGGTGGCGCTGCCGGTGCGGCGCCCCGCTCGACTTCGCCGAGGGGGCGGTTCCGAGCGGAGCCGCGCCCGACCCCGCGGCGTTCGACGTACGCGCCGGGCTGTGGGCGTTCGACGACCTGCTCGCGGTCGGCGACGCCCCCCGAGACAGGGTGACGCTCGGCGAGGGGATGACGCCGCTCGTCGACGCCGACACGGGCCGCGGTCCGATCGGGGACGCGGAACCCGAGATACCTCCGTGGAACGCGTCGTTCAAACTGGAGTACGTCTTCCCGACCGGCTCCTTCAAGGACCGGGGCGCGACGACGACGCTGACCCGCGCGCGCGAGCTGGGCGTTGAGCGCGTCGTCGAGGACTCCTCCGGCAACGCGGGCGCCGCGATCGCGACGTACGCCGCCCGCGCCGGGGTCGACGCCGAGATCTACGTCCCGGCCGACGCGAAGGAGTCGAAGCTCCGCGCGATCCGCCGCGCCGGCGCCGAGCCGGTCCGGATCGAGGGGAGCCGACAGGATGTGACCGACGCGTGCGTGAGCGCGGTCGTCGGCGGGGACTCGGGCGCGACCGCCGCTGAGGACGGCGACGGGAGCTCCGCCTGGTACGCCAGCCACGCGTGGAACCCCGCCTTCTTCGAGGGGACCGCCACGGTCGCGTACGAGATCGCCCTCCAGCGCGACTGGGAGGCCCCCGACGCCGTCGTGACGCCGCTCGGCCACGGGACGCTCTTCCTCGGCGCCTACCGCGGGTTCCGGCGACTCGAACGCGCCGGGTGGATCGACGAGATGCCCCGGCTCTACGGCGCGCAGGCCGCCGGCGTCGCCCCGATCGTCGAGGCGCTTCACGGTCCGGAAGCGGCCGATCCCGCGGGAGCGGTCAACGACGCGGCCGACGGGATCCAGATCGCCGAGCCGGTCCGCAACCGGGAGATACGCGAGGCGATCGACGCGACCGGCGGCGACGCGCTGGCGGTCACCGAGGCGGCCGCGACCCGCGAACTCGACCGACTCCACGCGGCCGGCTTCTACACGGAGCCGACCTGTGCGGTCGCGCCCGCGGCGTTGCGAACGCTCCGCGATCGCGGCGAGATCGGTCCCGACGAGGCGGTCGTCGTGCCGCTGACGGGAAGCGGTTTGAAGGGCTGAGTCGGCCGTTTCGAGCGGTTCCGGACCTCCCAACCGGTACCCCTATCTCGGTCGACGCGCGTGATACCTCCATGGAGGTACTCGTCTACGGCGCCGGCGCGCTCGGGAGCCTCGTGGGCGGGCTGTTAGCGCGCGCCCACGACGTGACGCTCGTCGGACGCGACCCGCATATGCGGCGGATCCGCGAGGACGGGCTCCGGATCGACGGCGAGGCGGACGTTCGCGTCACGCCGCGCGCGCTCACCGACGGGCGGCACCGCGCCGCCGACCTCGCCGTAATCACGACGAAGGCGTACGACACCGACGCGGCGGCGCGGGCGCTCGCGACCGGCGAGTACGACGCGGTCTGTTCGCTCCAGAACGGCCTCACCGAGGAGCGACTGGTCGCCGCGCTCGACGCCACGGCCCTCGCCGGCACCGCGAGCTACGGCGCCCGGTTCGCGGCGCCGGGGCGCGTCACCTGTACCGGCGTCGGCGAGGTCGTCGTCGGGCCGCTCTCCGGCGGCGAAAGCCCCGCCGCCGACCGGGTGGGCGCCGCCTTCGAGGCGGCGGGCATCGAGACGGTCGTCGCCGACGACATGCCGACGCGCCGCTTCGAGAAGCTGGCCGTCAACGCCGGGATCAACGGACCCTCGGCGCTCGCGCGGACGGAGAACGGGCCGACGCTCGACGGGCCCGCGGGCGAGGTCGCCCGCGAGGCCGCCCGCGAGACGGCCGGCGTCGCCCGCGCGGTCGGGGTCGATCTGACGGACGACCGGGCGGTCGACGCCGTCGAGCGCGTCGCCGCCGACACCGCCGCGAACCGGTCGTCCATGCACGAGGACGTCGTGAACGGCCGTCGCACCGAGGTCGACGCCATCTACGGTGCGGTCGTCGACCGGGCTGACCGCCACGAGCTGTCGGTCCCGACCTGCCGGACGATCGGCTCCCTGATCCGCGGCTGGGAGGCGGCGCGCGGGCTTCGCTGAGGGCGGAGTCGGTTCGCAGAAATCGAAACGCGGGCCGCGGTCGCGACCGCTACGCTCAGCACCACTCCTCGAGGACGGTCGCGTCGGTCTCGTCGACCGACAGCCACGCGTCCTCCCGCGAGACGTCCGCGATGACGAGTTCCGGTCGCGACGACGCCGAGTCGATAGAGGCCATCACGTCCGGCGCGTCGGGGGCGTCGAGTGCCGGGTCCGTCGGCAGCGCCGTCCGGCGGCGGTCGGGGTCCGGCTCGTCCCAAGGAGTGGAACTCCGTGACATGGTTGTGAATAGTTCACAGTACGTATAAGAGTTGCGAACCAGATCGAAACTGACCGTCGGATCGGAGATTTCCGGGACTCGTCGCCGACGCATCTCTCGAAAAAGGACCGCTCAAACGACCATACGCCGAAACGTGTCGAGTTTCTCATCGACGCATCCGGTCGTCGGCCGGCCGGCGCCCCGAGCGTCTGTCGTCCGAGCGAGGACCGCTCCGAGCGTCAGTCGTCCGAGCGAGGACCGCTCCGAGCGTCCGTCGCCGCACGCGGCGCTCCCTCCGTATCACCGGGTGATCCGCCGCCGCACACCTTCGCAGTATACAAGAGGTGCCACGCTGAAAGACGGGCATGAACGTCGCAGACGCCATGACGCCTCGGTCGGAGCTCGTCGTCGTCGAGATACCCGGCAGCCGGAACGACGTGTTGGAGTACATCCAGGAACACGGGTTCTCGTCGGTCCCGGTCGTGAAAGACGTCGACGGCGAGGAAGTGTACCGCGGGCTCGTCACCCGCGACGACCTCATCGACCAGCCGGACGAGGACCAGCTCGCACTCCTGATGCGCGAGGTGCCCACCGCCGGGGCCGACGACGACATCGTCGACGCCGCCCGGACGATGGCCGCGGAGGGCTCGCGGCGGCTCCCCGTGGTCGACGGCGACGAGCTCGTCGGTATCCTGACCGTGACCGACGTGGTGCGGGCGATCGCCCGCGGCGAGGTCGACGGCGAGACCGCCGTCGGCGAGCTCGCGACCCCCGAGGTCAACGCGACCCACTCCGAGACGCCGCTGCCGGTCGCCGAGCGCGAGATCGCGCTCTCCGGGGTCCCGTACGCGGTCGTTCTCGACGACGACGCCGCGATCGCGGGGATGCTCACGGAGGTCGACATCTTAGAGGTCGCCCGCGTCGTCGAGGGCGAGGCGAGTACGGGCGACTCGATCGCCGAGCAGGACTCCGAGTGGTCGTGGGAGGGGATCAAGGCGACCGGCGCGCGCTACCTCCCGACCCGGAACGTCGAGATCCCCGCGGAGGCGGTCCGCCACTTCATGACCGCTGACCTCGTCACCGTCAACGCCACGCGGACGGCCAAGGAGGTTGCCCAGGAACTCATCAGCAACGACATCGAGCAGGTCCCGCTCGTCTCGGGCACGGATCTGGACGGTATCGTCCGCGACGTCGACCTGCTGGAGGGGCTGTAGATGGCGGCGGATCGGCTCGCCGAACTCGCGAAGCGCCGCGGCTTCTTCTTCGGGTCGAACGGCGCGTACGGCGGCACGGCCGGGTTCTACACGTTCGGTCCGCAGGGAGCCGCCCTGAAGCGCAACGTCGAGGACGCCTGGCGCGACCGGTTCACCATCCGCGAGGGGAACCGCGAGATCGAGGCGCCCACGATCATGCCCGAGGCCGTCTTCGAGGCCTCCGGCCACCTGGAGGGGTTCGACGACATGCTCGTCGAGTGCCCCGAGTGCGGCGCCTCCCACCGCGCCGACCACCTCGTCGAGGACGCCACCGACGTCGAGGACGCCGAGGCGCTCCCGGGCGAGGAGGTCGCCGAGCTGATCGCCGACAACGACATCGTCTGCCCCGCCTGCGGCACCGAACTCGCCGGCGAGCCGGTGGAGGCGTTCAACCTCATGTTCGCGACCGACATCGGCCCCGGCGACGCCCAGCCCGGCTACCTCCGCCCGGAGACGGCGCAGGGCATCTTCGTGGAGTTCCCCCGGCTGAAGGAGTACGCCCGCGGGAACCTCCCGTTCGGCATCACGCAGATCGGCCCCGCCTACCGCAACGAGATCTCGCCGCGCGGCGGGCTCCTCCGGCTCCGCGAGTTCACGCAGGCAGAGCTGGAGCAGTTCATCGATCCCGAGGAGGACGAGCCGCCGCTCGACCGCGTGCGCGACGTCGAGGTCCGGCTGTACCCCGCCACGGAGCAGGAGGCCGACGACGGCGACTACCTGAACACGACGGTCGGCGAGGCGGTCGACGAGGGCGTGATCGGCTCCCCGTGGGTCGGCTACTACCTCGGCGTCGCTCAGGAGTGGTACGAGCGCGTCGGCGTCGACCTCGACCGGTTCCGGTTCCGCCAGCACCTCGCGGGCGAGCGCGCCCACTACGCGGCGGACTGCTGGGACGCGGAGAGCGAGGTCGACGGCGACTGGATCGAGATCGCCGGCTTCGCGTACCGCGGCGACTACGACCTCTCGAAACACGACGAGTACGGCGACGACGCGTTCACCGTGTTCAAGCGCTACGACGAGCCGCAGACGGTCGAGCGCGCCACCGTCGATCCGGACATGTCCGTCCTCGGACCCGAGTTCGGCGGCGACGCCGCCGCGGTCGCCGAGGCGCTCGAAACGCTCGCCGAGCGCGACCCCGACGCCTTCGACGGCGAGACGGTCGATGTGACGGTCGGCGAGGGCGCCGACGCGGAGACCCACGCGGTCGACGTCGACGTCGCGAACTTCTCCGTCGAGGAGGTGACCGAGAGCGGCGAGCACATCACCCCGCACGTCGTCGAGCCCTCGTTCGGCGTCGGCCGGACCGTTCAGACGCTGCTCGCGCACGCGTACGAGACCGACGAGGTCGACGGCGAGGAGCGCACCTACCTCTCGCTGGACCCCGAGGTCGCCCCGCAGGACGCCGCCGTCTTCCCGCTCGTCACCAACGACGACCGGCTCACCGCGCTCGCCGACGAGGTCGCCGCGGATCTGCGGGCCGCGGGGCTCGCGGTCGCGTACGACGACTCCGGCTCCATCGGGCGGCGCTACCGCCGGCAGGACGAGGTCGGCACCCCGTTCTGCGTCACGGTCGACCGCGACGGGATCGAGGGCGACGGCCCCGACACCGTCACGCTCCGCGAGCGCGACTCCGCGGCGCAGGTCCGAATCCCGGTCGCCGACCTCGCCGACGAGCTGACCGCGCTGCGCGAGGGCGAGCCGTTCGCGTCGGTCGCGGACCGGTACGACGCGGTCGACACCGACGTCGAGACCGCGGGGAACTGAGGGCGTGACCCTCCCGGCCGCGGCGTGGCGCGAGCGCGTGGAGTTCGAGCGGCGGCTGGTCCACGCGAGCGGCACGCTGTACCCGGTCCCGTACCTGCTGGGCTGGATCTCGTGGCGGACGACCGGGCGGCTGCTCCTCGTGAGCGTCGCGATCGCGGCCGCCCTCGAAGCGCTCCGCCTCTCCGGGTCGGTCGGCCCGCTCGATCCGCTGTACGACGCCTTGGTCCGGGAGTACGAGTCGGACAGCGTCGCCGGCTACGCGCTGTATCAGGTGAGCATGGCGGGCACCGCGCTCGTCTTCGCGCCCGTGTTCGCCGTGCCCGCGATGTGGATGCTCTCGGTCGGCGACCCGATAAGCGGCGGGCTCGGCGAGAACGCGGCGACGGAGCCAAAACGGCTCTCGGTGGTGGCGGCGATGGTGTTCGTCTGCTTCGGAATCGCCGTGCCGTACGCGATCCCCGAGTTCGGCCCCGATCCGGGCGTCATCGTCGCCTTGGCGGGCGCGATTCCGGCGGCGATCGCCGACGGGCTCCCGCCGCTGATCCGCGGCGTGGCCGTCGACGACAACCTCACTATCCCGCCGGCGGCCGCGAGCGGGATGTTCCTCTCGGCCGCGCTGATCGCCTGACAAGCCTCCGGCGAACCCGTCGCTCACCGGGCGAAATCGAAGAGAAGCGCCGAGGCGGAGATTTGAACTCCGGTGTCCGAATGGACAGTAGATTTCGAATCTACCGCCTTGGCCAGGCTAGGCTACCTCGGCTCGTTCATCGGTTGGCCGGTTCCGCTGTTATGCGTTTCGATCGCACTCGACCGCGTCGGGGTGCCGCGGCGCCGCCTCCGATCGGGGACCCGACCCGAGCGCCGTGCCGGCGCCCGCCGCGCGTCCCGGCAACGCTTTTCGGCCCGGCCCCCCTGCGGTCGGTATGGATGTCCCCGAAGCGGCCGACGCCTGCGACCGCGTCGTGAGCGAGGTCGGCGGTGCGGTCGTCGCCGACCGCGAGTTCCTCGACCGCGTCACCCTCGGTATCCTCGCCCGCGGCCACGTCCTCCTCGAAGACGTGCCCGGCACAGGGAAGACCCTCTCCGCGCGCTCGTTCGCGACCGCGCTCGGCTTGGAGTTCTCCCGGATCCAGTTCACCCCCGACCTCCTCCCCGCCGACGTCACCGGGACCAACGTGTTCGACGAGCGCGACGGCTCCTTCTCCTTCTCGCCGGGACCGATCTTCGCGAACGTCGTCCTCGCCGACGAGATCAACCGCGCCCCGCCGAAGACGCAGGCGGCCCTGCTGGAGGCGATGGAGGAGGGACAGGTGACCGTCGACGGCGAGACACACGACCTGCCCAGCCCGTTCTACGTGATCGCGACGCAGAACCCGGTCGAGAGCGAGGGCGCGTTCCCGCTCCCGGAGGCCCAGCTCGACCGGTTCACGATCAAGACCTCCATCGGCTACCCCGACGAGGACGGCGAGTTAGAGCTGCTCCGACGCCGCGCCGGCCGCGTCGAGCAGTCGCCGACGGTCGATCGCGTCCTCGATCCCGACGCGGTGGCGGCGCTGCGGGAGGTGCCCGAGTCCGTCCGGGTCGACGACGACCTCCTGCGCTACGCGGCGTCGCTCGCGCGGGCGACCCGCGAGGACCGCCGCGTCGAGGCCGGCGTCTCGCCCCGCGGCACCCAGCGCCTCTTCGAGACGGCTCGCGCGGCGGCGGTCGTCGCCGGCCGCGAGTTCGTCACGCCGGACGACGTGAAGCGCGTCGCGGAGCCGACGCTCGCGCACCGGCTCGTGTTGACGCCGGACGCCGCGGTCAACGACGTCGACGAGCGAGACGTGATCGCCGACGTGCTCGACCGGGTCGCGGTGCCGACGGTAGAGGCGCCCGAGGCCTGATTCCCGTTTAAAAGAGGAGCCGCGAACTACTCCGCGTCCCGCTCTGCCAGCAGCTCCGTCGCCGTGAGCAGCGACACCAGTTCGACGTCGTGGTCGGCGAGCAGCTCCGCGGCGCCCTCCTCGCGGTCGACGACGACCAGCACGCGGTCCACCGTCGCGCCCGCCTCGCGCAGCGCCTCGACCGCGTCGACCGCGGACTGGCCGGTCGTGGCGATGTCCTCGATCACGATCACCTCCTCGCCGTCGTCGAGTCGTCCCTCGATCCGGTTGCCGGTGCCGTACTCCTTCGCCTGCTTGCGCGCGATGACGTACGGCCGACCCAGCTCCGCGGCCGTGACGGCCACGAGCGGCACCGCGCCGAGCGCGACGCCCGCGAGCTTCGCGTCGGTGTCGGCGAGCCGGTCGGCGAACGCCTCGCTCACGAGTCGGAGGGCGTCGGGGTCGGTCTCGAAGAGGTACTTGTCGACGTAGTAGTCGCTCGTGCCGCCGTGCGACAGCTCGAACTCGCCGAACCGAACGGCGTCGGCCGCGGTGAGCGCCGCGATCAGCTCGCGTCGGTCGTCGTCGGTCATACGGAGAGACGGGCCGCGGCCGACCATAAACGGGTCGGAACGCGCGAGGCGGCTACGCCTCCGCGTCGTCGGCGCCGGTCTCGGCCGGCTCCGCCGCCGGGAGGGCGAGCGTCACCGTCGTTCCCTCCCCGTCGAGCCCGGGTCCGAACCGGATCTCGCCGCCGTACGCCTCCACGACCCAGGCGGCGATCCACAGCCCGATGCCGGTGTTGTGGCGGAGCTGCGTCACCTTGCGGTCCCCGGTGACCACTTCCTGAACCGCCGTCGCGATCCCCGGCCCGTCGTCGGCGACCCGCACCGTCACGACTCCCGCGTCCGGGTCGCGTCCGGCGGTCACCGTCACGCGCGGGGCGTCCCCGCCGTGCTCGACGGCGTTCTCCACGAGGTGATCGACCGCGACCGAGAGCCGGTCGTCGCCCCGCACCGCGGTCCCGTCCGGCACGTCCGCCGTGATCCGGGTGTCCGGGCGTTCGCCCGCGTGCCGCTCGACGGCCTCCTCGACGACCGCCCGCACGTCGATCGAGTCCGGGTCGGTGACGTACCCCTCCTCGACGACCCGCCGCAGGGTGGTGGCGCCGTCTGCGACCCCGGCGAGCCGCTTTCCGGTGGCCTCGATCCGCTCGGCGAAGTCGCGGATCGCGTCGTCGTCCGTCCGGCCGGCGATCTCGCCGGCGAAGCCGAACACGACGTTCAGCTCGTTCCGGACGTTGTGCCTGAGGATCCGGTTGACGATCCGGACGTACCGTTCGCGGCGCTTCCGGTCGGTGATATCCGTGTAGATGCCGAACGCCCGTCGAGCACCCTCGGTCTCGTAGCTGAAGCCGCGGAAGAGGAACTCGCGCGGCCCGTCGACGGTCTGACGGCGCACCTCCCGCGTCGCGAATCCGCGGTCGCGGACCAGCGCGTCGAGGTCGTCCTCCTCGTCGCCGCCCCGGTCGCTGTCCCCGAGGCGGTCGTCCTGAATGTCTAACGCGCCGATCGTTCGGCCCCGGAGCGACGCCTCGTCCGCACCGAACTGCGTCTCGAACGCGGGATTGAGCCCGTCGATCACCGTCTCGTCGTCCTCCAAGACGACCTCCATCACCGGGTCGGGGATTCGGTCGAACAGCCGCCGGAAGCGGTCCCGCTCGGTCGACAGCTCGGTCCGGGTCCGCTGGAGGTCCGTCGTGTCGGACAGCGACCCGACGACTCCGCCGCCGTGGTCGGAGAGCCGCGACAGCCGGAGCTGCCCGTGTCGCGGGTGGCGGTCGCCGTCGCGTTCGGTGGTCAGCTCGACCGTCCGCGCCGGCTCGGGACCCCCCTCGACGCCGTTCGACGGGTCGGTGAGCGCCGTGACCGCCTCGGTCACCCGCGTCGCGTCGGGCGCGTCGACGAGCGCGTCGAGCGGCCGTCCGACGATGTCGTCGGAGTCGTCGGCACCCACCCACGCGGCGAACGGCGCGGTGGCGTAGGTGACTGCGCCCTCGCCGTCGAGGACGCACACCATGTCGTCGACGTTCTTGAGCGCGTCCTCGTAGGTGCGGAGCCGGCGGCGGCGGTCGGCGGCGTCCATCGCGGCGACCGCGTTCGTCGCCAGCAGTTCGAGGACGGAGACGTCGTCCTCGTCGAAGGCGTCCGGCTCGACCGCGCCGACGATGAACGTGCCCTGGTCCCCGAGCGGGACCGCGGCGACGGAGCGCATCCCGTGGTACGCCCGGTCGTCTTCGACCTCGGCGAGGTCGCCGTCCACCCGCGGCTCGCCGCGCTCGAACACCCGGCCGCTGATCCCCTCGCCGGGGCGGCGCGGGCCGCGGCTGTCGGCGAACCGGTCGCCGAGACCGTCGCTCGTGGCCGCCAGCCGCAGGCGGTCGTCGTCCGGGTCGTACAGCCGCACGCCGCTGATCTCGTAGCCCAGCACCTCGTCCGCGGCCTCGATCAGCCGGTCGGCGACCGCCTCCCTGCTGTCGGTCCGCTGGAGCTCTTCGACCGTCCCGAGGAGCCGTTCGAGGACCCGCTCGCGCTGCTTCCGGTCGGTCGCGTCCGTGAAGAACACGGAGAGTCCGTCCGACGACGGGTAGGCAGTCACTTCGGTCCACAGGTCGAGCGGCTCGTAGTAGTCCTCGAACGAGATCGGCTCCTGCGTCTCCATCGCGCGCCGGTAGTTCCGCTCGTACTCCTCGCCGATCGCCGCCGGGAACTCCGCCCAGACGTCGGCGCCGAGCAGCTCGTCCGGGTCCCGGTCGAGCAGCGCCGCCGCCTTCTCGTTGACGTAGGTGAACCGCCACTCCTCGTCGAGCGCGAAGAACGCGTCGTCGATCCGTTCGAGGGTGTCCTCGAACCGCGCGACCGCCGCCTCGCGCTCCTCGCGCGCGACTCGCCGCTCGATCGCCCGGCCCAGCCACCCCGCGAGCAGCTCGACGAACAGTCGCTCGGACTCGTCGAACGGGCGGTCGCGTCGCTCCGGGTCGAGGAAACAGAGCGTCCCGTACGTCTCGCCGTTGACGACGACGCGCCCGCCGACGTAGCTGCCGAACCCGAACTCCTCGTAGGCCGGGTCGCCTTTCAGCCCGGCGGCCTCGGGGTCGGTGAACGCGAACACGTCGTCGCTCCGGACCGTCCGCTGGCAGTAGGTCAGCTCCAGCGGGACCGACCCGTCGTCGTCCAGTTCGCTCTCCGCGAGCGAGTCGAGCAGCCCCGTCCCGTCGCTGTACCTGCGGAGTTCGAGTCGGTCCTCGTCGATCCGCGAGGAGTACCCGATAGAGAGTCCGAGTCGATCGCGACCCAGCTCCAGCAGCGCGTCGAGCTTCTCGTCGAGGTCGGCCGCCCGGTCCGAAACGATTCGGATGAACGGTTCGAGCGCGGACTCGACCTCGACGTTGAGCGCGTTGCCGGAGCCCCCGGCCGCTCCCTCGTCTCCGGGCGACGGCTCCGCGAGCGTTCCGTCGGCGTCGAGCCGGTCCGCGAGCGTCTCGCCGTCGGCCGCGAGCCGCCGTCCGGAGACGTACTCGACGCCGAGTCGGCTCGCGTCGATCGCGGCGTCGGGGAGGTCGTCGACCGAGTACGCGAACACCGCCGCGTCCGGGTAGCGACTACGGACCGACCCGAGGCGGTCGCCCGGGTCCTCGTCGTCGCGCAGCCTGACGACGACCCGCTCCGGGGCGTCGCCCGCGCCGCTGCCACCGGAACCGTCGCCCGCGCCGCTGCCGCCCGAACCGTCGCTCGCGTCCGCGTCGCCGTTCGCCGGGCCGACTCGCGTTCCCTCGGGCAGTCGCCCCCACGCGGCGTCGACGGGCGCTCCGAGGTGGAGCGTCGACTCAGCGGGCATCCGTGATCGAGCGGTCCCGCGACGGTCGTCCGCGACGGGGGTGGTCCGCCCCGGTCATTCCCGGTGCGGTCCCCTCGGGAATCGTCCTCGAACGGGCACCGAACTCGGCCCGCTCGTCCTGTCCGGGCCGGCGCCCGGACGGATCGTCGATTCGGTCATTGCGCTGGCTAGGGACCCCCCCGTGATAATCGTTCCCTCCGAACTTTCGAATCCGAGATTTTGGCTCCGCGTCCGCCCGGCGGTCGTCCCGACACGATTTAGGCGGCCCGCTCACAACGGACGGGCAATGAGTACGCAGGCCGCGACGGCGGACCGGACAGTCGTGATCGGGCTGGAGGTCCACGTCCAGCTCGAGACCGACACGAAGATCTTCTGCGGCTGTTCGACGGAGCCCGAAGCGGACGAGGACCCGAACACGCGCACCTGCCCGACCTGTCTCGGGCTGCCGGGCGCGCTGCCGGTCCTCAACGAGGCCGCCGTCGAGGCCGCCGTGAAGATCGGAAAGGCCATCGACGCCGACATCCCCGAGACGACCACGTTCCACCGGAAGAACTACTACTACCCCGACCTCCCGAAGAACTTCCAGCTCACCCAGTACGACGCGCCGATCTGCCAGTCCGGCGAGCTGGAGGTCCGCGTCGACGGCGACCCCCGGACGATCGGGATCACCCGCGCGCACCTCGAAGAGGACCCCGGGAGCCTCCAGCACGCGGGCGGCTCCATCGAGTCGGCGACGCACACCCTCGTCAACTACAACCGCGCTGGCACGCCGCTGATGGAGATCGTCACCGAACCGGACTTCCGCTCGCCGGCCGAGACGCGCGCGTTCCTCGCGAAGCTGGAGGAGGTCCTGGAGTACCTCGGCGTGTTCGACCCCGGCCGCGACGGCAGCCTGCGCGTCGACGCCAACGTCTCCCTGGTCCCCGCCGAGCACGTCGCCGACGACGGGACGATCGACGGCGACGCCTTAGAGGACGTGAGCCGCGCCGAGGTGAAGAACATCTCCAGTCACAAGGGCGCCGAGCAGGCGCTCGCCTACGAGGTCACGAGACAGGAGAACGTGCTGCGGCGCGGCCGCGAGATCGAACAGGAGACCCGCCACTGGGACGAGGACCGCGGCGTCACCGTCGGGATGCGCTCGAAGGAGGCCGAGAAGGACTACCGCTACTTCCGCGAGGGGGACCTCCCCGCGCTGGAGGTGGCCGACTGGAAAGACCGGATCGCGATCCCGGAGCTGCCGGACGCCCGCCGCGAGCGCTTCCGCGACGAGTACGGGCTCGACCGCGAGGCCGCCTCCAAGCTCACCTCCACGAAGGCGGTCGCGGACTTCTTCGAGGACGTGGCGAGCGAGTTCGACCCCGACCTCGCGGCGACGTGGGTCGCCGACAACCTGCTCGGCGAGCTCAACTACCGCGAGATGGAGATAACCGACGTCGAGGACCGGCTCGACGAGTTCACGCGGCTGATCGAGTTGGTCGCCGCCGACGAGCTGACGGTGAAGAACGCCGAGGAGGTCGTCCTCCGCGAGATGCTCGACGAGGGCGACGACCCCGAGACCGTCATCGAGCGCGAGGGGCTCGGAAAGGCCGAGAGCGGCGAGGTCGAGGCCGCGGTCGCGGCCGCCATCGACGAGAACCCCGACGCGGTCGAAGACTACCACGACGGCGACGAGGGCGCGATCAACTTCCTCGTCGGGCAGGTGATGCAGGCGACCGGCGGCAGCGCCGACCCCGGTCAGGTGAACGGCCTCCTCCGCGAACAGCTGGACGGCTGAGCCGCGGTCGGCCTGCGCGTTCTCTCCCCCAGTCATGGCCATCGTCGAGACCGTCGTCGTCGCCCACGTCGCCGGGATCTGTCTCCTCCTCGCGTGGGCGATCGTCGCCCGCGGGAAGGTCGGCCTGATCGCCGGCTACGACGGCGACCTCCCGCCCGAGCGCGAGGCGGAACTCGCCCGCGACGCGGCGGCGATCCTCGTCGTCGCGGCGGCCGCGTCCGGCCTCCTCGTCGTCGACGCGTGGACCGGCGCCGTGCCCCGGCCCGGCGCGCTCGTGACGCTCGCCGTCGCCGCCCCGGTCGCGTGGTTCCTCTGGAAGTGGAACGTGCGACGCGACTCCGGAACGAACTAGCCGGCCGGTCAGTCGTCGTCGCCGGGGGTGTCGGATCCCCCCTCCTCGGGGTCGACCGCGCCGACCGGATCGCTCCCGTCGGCGGCGTCGCCCGAGTCGACATCGCGGACGACGTCCGGATCCCTTTCCGCCTCGTCGACGACCGACTCGGTCCAGGTGCCGCGCAGGAACCAGCCGACGCCGACGGCGAAGGAGGCGACGGCGGCGGCGGTGTACGCCCACCACAGTCCCGCGACGCCCCAGTCGAGCCCCGTGTAGGTGACGCCGACGACGGGCAGGGTCACCGTGCCGAACGCGAGCAGGGCGGCGATCGGGATCCGGAACGCCCACCGCGAGAGCAGCGACAGCGCCATCGCGACCTCGGTGCTGCCGGCGCCGCGGAACGCCCCCTGGATCACCATCAGGCCGCCGAAGAACCCCCACGAGAGCGCGACGATCCGGAGGAACCGCACGCCCTCGGCGACCGTCTCCGGGTCGGCGACGAAGACGCGCATCGCGGGCGCCGGAAAGGCCCAGACGAGGCCGCCGGCCGCGAACAGGATCGCCATCGTGGCGACGGTCGCGACGCGGGTGACGGCGACCGCGCGGTCGGGCGTTCCCGCGCCGAGGTTCTGCCCCACCCCGGTCGACGTCGCCTGACCGACCGCCCCGGAGACGGTCCACGAGACGGACATCAGCCGGACGCCGATCCCGTACGCGGCCGTGGCGGCCGCCCCGAACCGCGCGACCAGCGCCGCCATCGCCACCGCCGCGAACGAGCGCGCCCAGCCGTCGAGCGTGGCGGGGTACCCCACCGAGACCAGCTTCCGGAGGACCGCCGGGTTCGGCCGGAGGTCGCGGGGCCGGAGCCGGATCCCCCAGTCGCCGCGCAGCAGTATCCCCACCCCGACCGCGGTCGCGAACAGCCGCGAGACCAGCGTCGCCAGCGCGGCCCCGCGGGTCCCCATCGCCGGCACCGCCGGGAGCGCGCCGGCCGCCGGCAGCGCCGCCGACCACGCGGCCGGCGCCAGTCCGGCGAGCCACGCCGCGGGATTCCACCCGAGGATGAACACCGGATCGATGACGATGTTGAGCCCCGCCGAGGCCGCGACCAGCCACATCGCCGTCTTGGTGTCGCCCGCGCCCTGGAGCGACGCGCGGAACGCGAAGAAGAGGAACGTGAGCGGGAGCGTCGCGAATATCACCTCGATGTACGCCAGCGCCTCGACGAACACCTGGTCGCGCGCGCCGATCCAGTAGAGGAGCCGGTGGCGCGCGAGGAACCCGACGGCCGCGAGGACGAGTGAGACGACCGTCGCCAGCAGGCAGGTCTGCGCGACCACCTCGTCCGCGCGGCGGTCGTTGCCCGCGCCGACGTGTTGGGAGACGACCGCGATCGTCGCGGCCGTGACGCCCATGGCGGTCGAGACGAACATCCAGGAGAGCGGGAACATCAGCGAGACGGCCGCGACCGCCTCGGTGCTCACCCGCCCGACCCAGAACATGTCCGCGAGGTTGTACAGCGTCTGTAGCAGGTTCCCGAGCACCAGCGGCCACGCGAGACGGAACAGCCTGGGCGAGATCCGCCCCGTCGTCATGTCGATACGCGCGTCTTGGCCGGCCACGGGAACCCCTCCGACGTACCGTTCGGCGGCGGCCCCGTAACGTTTCGGGAGCCGGCGCTCGCTGCGGGTTGGCGAGTCCGGCCGCCCGTCGGGGACCGAGCGATTAACCCGCTCCGGGGCGCTACCGCGCCCATGGACGTGACCGTCGAAGTCGTCGGCGAGGGGACCGACGAGTACAGCCTCGCCGCCGACGCGACGTACGACGACCTGATCCGCGAGGCGGGCTACCACCCGCAGGAGGCGTCCGCGCTGGTCGACGGCTCGCCGGTCCCGGGCGACCGCGTCGTCGACGCCGAGACGGTGCGAGTCCTGCGGCTGATCAAGGGCGGAACGGGCGCCGGCGACTCGCCGTGACCGTCGAGGGAGACCTCCCCGATCCGCCCGAGGACATCGTCGTCGAGCCCGCGACCCGCGACGACCGCCTCGACGTCCTCCGGGTCCTCGACGCCGCGATGCTGGAGACCGACGCCGGCACCGTCGACGACCGGATCGCCGCGGGCGACGTCCTCGTCGCGCGCTCGACGCGGACCGGCGGCGTCGTCGGCGCGCTGGTCGCCGTGCGCCCCCGCTCCGACCGGCTCCACGTCGACGCCGTCGCCGTGCGGCGGGCGCGCCGCGGCCGGGGGATCGGCTCGGCGCTCGTCGCGGCCGCGGTCGAGCGAGCGGAGTCGGACCCCGCGATCGAGGCGGTCACCGCCGGCTTTGCTGCCGGACTGACCCGGTTCTACGAGGCGCTGGGGTTCGCGGTCGACGCCGACGGCGCGGCCGAGGGTCGGCGGACCGGCCGCCGCCCGGTGTAACCCGCCTTCGAGACAACCGGCGAACGACGCCGATAAACGGCGCGACGGCCTACGCGGCGCCAATGAGCGGAAAAGACGACTACTACAACCGATCCAAACAGCAGGGGTACCGCGCCCGGTCCGCCTACAAGCTCAAACAGCTCGACGAGGAGGCGGGCCTGTTCGACCCCGGCGACACCGTGGTCGACCTCGGCGCCGCGCCCGGGGGCTGGCTGCAGGTCGCGGCCGAGGAAGTCGGCGAGGGTGGCACCGTCGTCGGCGTCGACCTCCAGCGCATCGACGAGTTCGACGACCACGAGATCGAGACGCTCCGCGGCGACATGACCGAGGAGCGCACGCGACACTACCTGCGGGAGGCGGTCGGCGAGGGCGGCGCGGACGTCGTCGCGAGCGACATGGCGCCCAACATGACCGGCGAGTACTCCCTCGACCACGCGCGCTCGGTCCACCTCGCGCGGCAGGCGCTCGACACCGCCGACGAACTGCTCGCGCCCGGCGGCGACTTCGTCGTGAAGGTGTTCCAGGGCGAGGACCTCGACGCCTTCCGCGACGACGTGAGCGAGTCGTTCCAGTACGTGCGGACCGTCTCGCCGCCCGCGTCGCGGGACGCCTCCTCGGAGGTGTACCTCGTCGCGAAGGGGTACACGACATCGCCCGTCGCCGAGGGCGACCGGGTCGAAGTGACGGTCGAGGAGGAGGGCGACGAGGGCGACGGCATCGCCTACGTCGAGGGGTACACGCTGTTCGTCGACGCCGACGTGGGCGAGACGCTCGCGGTCGAGGTCACCGACGTCAAACCGCGGTTCGGCTTCGCGGAGCGCGTCGACCCGGACGAGTCGGACTGAGTCCGTCGGATCGGACCGGCCCGGACAGCGCGAACCGGCTCGAACTCCTCCGTCGATCTTCTCGGACTCGAACGTGCGGCCCCTCCCCGTCAGACGAGTATCAATCCGAATAATCTGACTCCGAGACTTATGTACCCCTGCCGGCGAGTGGCGACAGATGAACGGCGACGACGCACGTGACCGGTCCGATCGGGATTCCGGCGACGGGGACCGCTCGACGGTATCGACCGACTCGAACGCCACCACCGACGGCGGGGTCGAGTCCGGCGAGACGACGGCCGCCTCGCGCGCCGCTTCCGACGACGAGATCCCGGTCTCGGAGTTCCGCGAGGTCGCGGCCCGGCTCGCCGACGGCGACCTCGGGGCCCGGTTCCCGACCGAGGGGGCCGACGGCGATGCGGCGGCGCTCGCGGCGACGCTCAACGAGTTCGTCGACGGCGTCGCGGAGACGGTGTCCGCGGTCGACGGCTTCGGCGACGAGGTCGCGGGCGCGACCGAACACGTCCGGTCGAACGTCGACCGCGCGAAGGCGCAGAGCGACGAGGTGTACGCCGCGGTCGACGACATCGAGGCGGCGGCGACCCGCCAGCGCGACGACATCGCGGCCGCGACGAGCGAACTCCAGACCGTCTCGGCGGCCACCGAGGAGGTCGCCGCCTCCGCCGATCAGGTGGCCGCCACCGCGGCCGACGTCGCCGAGCGGACCGACGAGGGGACCGACGCCGCGACCGCCGCGATCGAGGAGCTCCGCGTCGTCGACGAGCGGACGGAGACCGCCCTCGACCGCGTCGAGACGCTCGAATCCGAGGTCGCGGCGATCGAGGACGTCACCGACCTGATTCAGGACATCGCCGACGAGACGAACATCCTCGCCCTGAACGCGTCGATCGAGGCGGCCCGCGCCGGGGAGGCGGGGGCCGGCTTCGAGGTGGTCGCCGAGGAGGTCAAGAGCCTCGCGGAGGAGGCGCGGGACGCGACCAGCGAGATCGAGTCGTCGATCCGCTCGGTGCGCGAGGAGACGGACGCGACCGTCGACGAGATGGCCGAGATGCGCGAGCGCGCCGACGAGGGGATTACCACTGCCGAGGAGGCGCTGGAGGCGTTCACGGACCTCGCCGCGGACGTCGAGGAGACGACGAGCGGGGTCGAGGAGATCCGCGACGCCACCGACGACCAGGCGACCTCGATCGAGGCGGTCGTCGACGCGGTCGAGTCGGTCGGTGACCTCGCCGAGGAGACGGCCGCGGACGCGGGGGACGCAACCGCGGTCGCGCACGCGCAGAAGACGTCGCTGACCGAGGTGGCCGCCGGCGCGTCGACGCTCGCCGACCGGACCGGAACGCTGGACGACGCGCTCGACGCGTACGACGCCGACGCGACCGACGACGACGACGCCGTCGTCCTCGACTTCTGGCACGCGTTCGGCGGGCGCAAAGCGCGGCTGCTCGACGAGTTCGCGGCCGAGTTCGCCGCCGAGACCGACGGGATCGCGGTCCGCCCCGCCTCGAAGGGGAGCTACCGCGGCGTGTTCGAGGCGACGCTCGCGGCGGCCGACAGGGGCGACCCGCCGGCGATCGCGCACCTCTACGAGATCGGGACGCAGCGCGCACTCGACAGCGGCGCGTTCACGCCGGTCGAGCGCCTCCTCGGCCGCGACGCCGGTGGCGTCGGCGGCTCCGGCGGCCCGGGGTCCGGCTTCTCCCCCGACGACCTGCTCGGCCCCGTGGCGAACTACTACCGGACCGACGGCGTCCTCCACTCGATGCCGTTCAACGCGTCGACGCCCGTGCTGTACTACGACCGCGCGGCGTTCGAGCGCGCCGGGTTAGACCCCGACGACCCGCCCGAGACGTTCGACGAGGTCCGCCGCTGCGCCGAGCGGCTCGTCGAGAGCGGCGCGACCGAGACGGGGATCACCTTCGCCACCTACTCGTGGTTCGTCGAACAGTGGTTCGCCGAGGCCGGCGAGCCGCTCGTCGACGCCGACAACGGGCGGGGCGGCACGCCGACCGAGAGCCGCTTCGACGGGCCGGTCGCCGAGCGGATCTACCGCTGGATCGCCGACATGGCGGCCGACGGCCTCTACCACGACCCCGGAATCGAGGCCCGCGGACAGGCCCGCGAGGCGTTCCACGACGGGCGCGCCGGGATGCTGATCGGGTCGACGTCTTCGATGGTCGGCGTTCGGGAGGGGGCCTCGTTCCCGGTCGGCGTCGGCTACTTCCCGGTCGCCGACGAGCGCCACGGCGTCGTCGTCGGCGGCGGGTCGTTGTGGGTCGCGGACGGCGCGTCGACCGCCGAGCAGCGCGCCGCGGCGGCGTTCCTCGGCTGGCTCGCGGCCCCCGAGCGGCAGGCGCGCTGGCACCGCGAGACCGGCTACTTCCCGGTCCACGAGGGCGCGGTCGACCGGCTCGACCGCGACGGGTGGTTCGACGAGAACCCCGGCTACCGCACCGCCGTGAACCAGCTCCTCGACGCGGAGGACGACGCCGCCACGACCGGCGCGCGGATCGGCCCGTTCGACACGGTCCGGACGCTCGTCGCTGAAGCGTCGGTCGACGCCCGCGAACACGGGGTCGACGACGCGCTCGACCGGCTCGCCGACAGCACCGCGCTCCAGCTGGAACGCTACGCCGAGGAGCGCGCCGACCGACCGTAGGTACGGGCTCCGACCGTCGGGTGCCGCGTCGGCCTGGCGGCTTCTCCGTCGAGACCGCGCCCTCGCCTCCGGTCCCGATCAGCGGTCCCGCCGGACCCACTCTCGAAGCGTGAACCGGTCGTACTCAGTCTCGTCCGTCACCTCCCACTCCGCCTCGTCCCACTCGGGGTAGCGCGTGTCGCCCTCGTAGCTCCCGTCGACGTGGCTCAGCGCCATCCCGTCGAGATGGGGCTGGAACAGCTCGTAGATCCCACCGCCGCCGAGGACGTAGACGGTCTCGTCCGCCGGCGTCGCCGGCGCCGGGTCGGCCTCTGCCGCGACCCGCTCCGTCCCGTCCGGCGTTGCCGCGTCGGCGACGCTCCGGGCGAGATCCCGGGCCAGCGCGAGCGCCGCCTCCACGTCGCTCGCGACGGTCGCGGTCGGCACGTCGACGGCGTCGACGCTGCGGCTCACGACGATCTGCCGGCTGCCGGGCAGGTCGTCGCGCATCGAGTCGAACGTGCGCCGGCCCAAGATCACGGGCGAGCCGGCGACGCGTTCGCGGTACTGTCTCACGTCCGCCTCGATGTGCGGCCACGGCACCTCGCCGTCCCTCCCGATCACGCGGTTCTTCGCGAGCGCGGCGACGCTGACGAGTTTCACGGGTCACGTAGGGGACCGAGGGGCAAAAGCGGCGCGTCGCCTCCGCCGCGTCGAGGCCGAGCGGCTCGTCCGACCTCAGCCGTCGAGGCCGAGCAGGTCGAACGGGTAGCCGTTGTCCAGCTCATCGGCGCGCTCGTAGACGACGCGCGCGGCCGCCACGTCTTGGATCGCGAGTCCGGTCGAGTCGAAGACGCTGACGCCGTCCACGCCGTCGGCGTCCGCCGCCGTGCCCGGCGTGCCGGGTCGGCCCGCGCGCCGACCCACGACGATCTCGCCGATCTCGCCGTAGATGTCGTCGTCGGTGAGCGTCCCCGCAGCGTACGGGACGTTGATCTCGCCGGAGTGCGTGCACTGCTCGTGGTCGTCGATGACGACCGTGGCGTCGAGCAGCAGGTCGTCCGCCAGCTCGTGTTTCCCCGCCGCGTCCGCGCCCATCGCGTTGATATGCGTGTGCTCGCCCACGTTGTCGGGGCCGACGATCGGGTCCTCGACCGGCGTCACCGTCGAGAGCACGTCGCAGTGACCGGCCTCCGAGACCGACCCGGAGCGCACGTCGAACCGGTCCTCGAAGGCGTCGACGAAGTCGGCGACGCGCTCCTCGTCGAGGTCGCTCACGACGACCTCCTCGATGTCGCGCACCGCCGCGATCGCCTCCAGCTGCGTGTACGACTGGACGCCCGCGCCGACGATTCCGAGCGAGCTCGCCTCCGGAACAGCGAGGTGGTCGGTCGCGACCGCCGCGGCCGCCCCGGTGCGTTTCATCGTCAGCGTCGTCCCGTCGAGGACCGCCAGCGGGAACGCCGTCTCGGGGTCCGAGTAGATCATCGTCCCCATCACCGTCGGGAGGCCGTGGTCCGCGGGGTTGTCGGTGTGGACGTTGACCCACTTGATCCCCGCCGCGTCCCAGCCGTCGCCGGTCGCGGTCTCCTCGCGCACGTCCTCCTCGCGGACGTCGAGGTACGCCGGCATCGACCGGAAGTCGCCGTTGTACTCGGGCAGGTCGATGTACGACTTCGCCGGCATCTTGGCGTCGCCGCGCTCGTAGGCCGTGAACGCGCCGCGGACCGCGTCGATGACCCGGTCCATCTCGGCGTTCTCGTCCACGTCGTCCGCGTTGAGGAGCAGCGTCTGCATGCCGCAGAATTTGCCAGCCGCTATTTAGTTTCTTCCGAAGACGCGCCGGGGCCCGCCGAACGCCCGCCGCCTCCGTCCGGGCGGGCGTCGCGCTCGCCGCCGGCCGCGGCCTCGTCGCGGACCACGACCGCGCGCAGGTCGTTGACGTTCGTTCCGGTCGGGCCGGTCCGGAGCAGCGCGCCCGCCCGGTCGAGAACCGGATACGCGTCGTGCGCGTCGAGCGCGTTCGCCGCCGCCTCGCGGTCCAGGGGACTCCCGGCGTCGTCCCCGACGAGTCCGTCGTCGACGAGCGCCCCCGCGGCGTCCGTGGCGCCGTCGATCCCGTCGGTGTCGACGCTCGCGACGGCGACGCCCTCGCCGTCCGGCCCCGAGGCAGCGAGTTCGAGCGCGGCCGACAGCGCGAACTCCCCGTTCGGCCCGCCCTCGCCGGGATCCTCGCCGAGCGTCACCGTCACCTCGCCGGCGGAGAGGAGGACGGCGGGCGGCGCGATCGGGTCGCCGCTCGCCCGGCACTCCTCGGCGACCGCCGCGTGGGTCTTCGCCGCCTCCCGCGCCTCGCCGCGCACCCGCGAGGAGAGCACCAGCGGCTCGTACCCCCTCGCCGCCGCGACCTCCCGGGCGGCGTCGAGGGCGGTGCGCGCGCTCGCGACGACCCGAACGTCGACGCGCTCGTCGCCGTCGAACGCGGGGTCGCCGGATTTCGGCGTCTCCGCGACGTCGCCCGCGACGCCGCGTTCGAACCGGTCCCCGACGGCGGCCGGGGCGTCGATCCCGTACCGATCGAGGACCGCCAGCGCGTCGGCGTAGGTCGTCGAGTCGGGCGAGAGCGGCCCGCTCGCGATCACGGCCGGGTCGTCTCCCGTCACGTCGCTGACCGCGAGGCCGAGGACGTCGGCGGGGGCGGCCGCCCGCGCCAGCAGCCCGCCCTTCACGGCCGAGAGGTGCTTGCGGACCGCGTTGATCTCCGAGATGGTCGCGCCGCTCGCCAGCAGCGCGTCGGTCGTCTCGCGGAGGTCGTCGAGCCCGACCCCATCGGTCGGCGCGGCCAGCAGCGCGCTCCCGCCGCCGGTGAGCAGCCCGATCACGAGGTCGCCCTCGCCGGCGTCGGCCGCGGCCTCGCGCACCCGTCGGGCGCTCTCGACGCCCGCCTCGCTCGGCGTCGGGTGGTCGCCGGGGAGGACCGCGACCCGCTCGGTCGCCACCGGGTCGTCGGTGACGACCGCGCCGCCGTCGATCCGGTCGCCGAGGAATCTCTCGACCGCGGCCGCGAAGTGGCCCGCCGCGTTGCCCGCGCCGACGACGAGGACGCGGTCGTACGCGTCGAGGCTCCGCGCCGTCGTCGCGCCGTCGACGCCCGTCACGGTCAGCCGGTCGCCGTCGACGGCGAGCGCGTCGCCGACGACCGCGGCCGGGTGCGCCGCCTCGATCCCCGCGACGACGCAGTCGAGCGCGAGCTCGCGGGCCGGGTCGCTCGCGTGTCGTTCCCGGTCGGCGACGGTCACGGTCGGGTCCGTCCGGTCCGACATCGTGACCGGACTGCGACCCGACGACTCAAGAGGGTTCCGCCGGCCCCGGTGGGCGGCGGCGACGACCGACGGCGGCTCCCCGGTTCAGAGGATGTAGCCGGCGGTCGAGAGGACGTAGTACGCCGCGAGCAGCGCCGCGATGACGTACTGGCCGAGGGCGACGTCGCGGCCCTCGCCGATCGCGAGCTTGATCAGCGGGTACGCGACGATGCCGGCCGCCAGCCCGTCGGCGATGGAGTAGGCGAACGGCATCACGGTGACCGTGAGCCCGGCGGAGACCGCCCACGCGGGCTCGGTCCAGTCGACCTCGACGAGCCCCTGGAGCATCATCACGCCGACGACGATCAGCGCGATGAAGGAGGCGTACGCCGGGATCGCGGCGACGACGGGGATCACGACGAGCGACGCGAGGAAGAGCGCGGCGACGACCAGCGCCGTCAGGCCGGTTCGACCGCCCTCCTCGACGCCCGTCGACGACTCGATGTACGTCGTCACCGTCGAGGTGCCGAGCACCGCGCCGGCGGTCGTCCCCACCGCGTCGGCCATCAGCGGCCTGTCCATGTCGGGGAGGTCGCCGTCCTCGTCGAGGAAGTCACCGAACTGCGAGACGCCGATGAGCGTCCCCGCGGTGTCGAAGAAGTCGACGAAGAAGAACGTGAACACGACCAAGACGAAGGTGAGCGGGTCGATCCCGGCGAGCCCGTCGACGAACGCGCCCGCGAGCGGCGTGATGTCGTACTGCGCGGAGGGCAGCGACTCGGGCGTGACCGCGCCGCGGGCGAACACGCCGCCGAGGGTGAGCGCCCACCCCGCGAGCGCGGTGGTGAGGACGCCGAGGATGATGGCGCCGGTGACGTTCCGCGCCCACAGCACGAACGTCAGCACGAGGCCGAGCACCCCGAGGATCGCCCACGGGTTAGCGAAGACGTTCCCGAGCGCGACGAGCGTCGCCTCGTCGTTGACGACGACCTGGAGCTCCTGAAGCCCGATGAAAAGCAGGAACAGCCCGATGCCGGCCCCGACCGACCGCTTCACCGGCTCGGGGAACAGCCGGATGACGTACTCGCGCGCGCCGACGGCGGTGAGCGCCATGAACACGACGCCCTCCACGAAGACGGCGGCCAGCGCCGTCTGCCACGGGATTCCGAGCCCCAGCACGACGGTGTACGCGAAGAAGGCGTTGAGCCCGAGCCCGGGCGCGAGCCCGAACGGCCGATTCGCGTACAGCGCCATCACGGCCGTCCCGATGGCGGCCGAGAGGATCGTCGCGATGGCGATCATCTGGAACACCTCGCCCTGCCCGTACCCCTCGATCTGGATCGCCTCCGAGAGGATCGCGGGATTCACGACGATGATGTACGACATGGCCAAAAAAGTCGTTAGGCCAGCGATAATTTCGGTACGGACGTCCGACCCGTGCGACTCCACGTCGAACCGCGCCGCCAACGCGTCTGAAAGGCCCATGTACGGATGGGTGTTCCCCGGGATCAGGTGATAAGCCTTGCTGAACGAGACCGGTTGTGATCCGTGTTCGCGGATCGAAAAACCGCCTTAGACGATTCTCCCCGAGATAGTATGCGAGAACGTGGCTACTCGAACGTCGTCAGCGCCCCGACCGGGGCGTCCGTGATTTCGCGCGCGCGGTCCATCCCCTCGTCGCCGACCGCGATGAGCGCGAACACGCCGGTGACGTCGGCGTCGCCCTGGAGCGCGATGTCTAAGAGGAGCTCCTGGGTCTCGCCCGACCGGATCAGGTCGTCGACGACCAGTACCGTGTCGCCGGCGTCGATCGCGCTCGCGGGGAGGTAGTAGGTGAGCTCGATCCCGGAGGCGAGCCGCTGGCGCGACTCGATGAACTCCTCGACGGCGGTCTCCTTCGACTTCTTCGCGTACGCCAAGCGGGCGTCGAAGAAGGAGGCCATCGCCGCGCCGAGCGTGATCCCGTCGGTCGCGGCCGTCAGCACGACGTCGGGCGACTCGAACTCGAACGTCTCCGCCGCGACGGGGGCCACCAAGTCGAGGAACGACTGGTCGAAGACGACCCCGGAGTTGTCGACGTACCCCTCGTCGTCGAACTCGACGCGCGCGACCAGCTCGTCGGCGAGCGCCTCGCGGCCGACCGACTCGACGACCTCGCTCGCGCGGTCGGTGCCGGGCAGGACGTGCCCGTTCACGTAGCGGTTCAGGTCGCCCGCGGGCAGGCCGGTCACCTCGGACAGCTCCTCGTACGTTCGCGTCTCCTTCAGCATCCGCAACACGGCGACCGCCTGTAGCTGGAGGGCCGCCTTCTCTGCGCGATTCATATCGATGATCGTGATCGCACAACTATGAATACGTCGAAGTCACACGGCGGGAGAATAACCCACGTGTGTGCCTCTCACTCTTCCGGCGCGTCGAAGAACACCGCGGGGTCGTCGATCGCGATCTCGACGTGGTCGCGGTCGTCGAGGGGGCGCAGTCGCACGGTGAGCGTCCCCGCCGCCTCAGCGGCCGCGCGCAGGGCGGCGAGGTCGTCGCTCCCGAGGTACGTCGGGACGCAGAGCGCCACCGCCGCCGCCTCGTCGGTCGCGACCACCAGCCGGTACGCGACCCCGTCGGCGGTGCCCGCGTACACGTCGACGCCGTCGATCGCGGCGTCGCCGACGGCGTCCAGCGCGGCGTCGAACTCCGACCCGGGCAACAGCACGTCGATCCGGGCGGCGTCCGCGACGGGATTCACCTGTCCCGGGTGTCCCGCGATCGCGGTCCAGCCGCGCTCTCGGTACGCCGCCGCCGTCGACTCCGCGTCCTCCTCGACCGCGCCCCACTGCGGGCCGGGATCGGCTTCGTCCATGTCGTTCGGCTACCGTCGGCGCCCCTACATATGCGTCGGTTTCCGACCGCGGCGTATCCCCGCCGCTCTGTCACCGTGAGCCGGGAATTCGGCCGGTACTTCTGTCAACGGATCGCTACCAGTCGGCCGCAAAAGGAGCCCCGTCTGCCGGTAGGTTCATAACGCTCTGTCGTATGATCTCGCCTATGCCTACTGACAACGACGATCACGTCGACAGGCGGACGGTTCTCAAGTACGCCGGAACGGCCGGTGCGGTCGGTCTCGCAGGCTGTTCCGGAAACGGCTCCGACGGCGGGGACGGGGGCGACGGCTCGGACGGGGAGGACGGGATGGACGGCGGCGACGGCTCGGACGGCGAGGACGGCTCCGACGGGGGCGACGACGCCTTCGAACTCGGCGTCACCATGGGCCAGATGGACTCCGGGCTCGACCCGCAGGACCACGCCGAGACGAACACCGAGATCATCGTCGGCCAGATGTACGAGGGGCTCCTCGACCGCGACAAGGAGGGCGGCATCATCGCCGGCCTCGCGAACGAGTGGGAGCGCACCGACTCCGGCGCGGTCCGGTTCATGCTCCGGGACGGGCTCACCTTCCACAACGGCGACGAGGTCACCCCCGAGGACGTTCGGTACAGCATCCGTCGGATCGTCTTCGAGGACGTCGGCATCGTCAGCCCGCAGTCGAACGACCTCGGCTCCGTCAGCGAGGTCACGACCGGCGACGGACAGGTGACGGTCGCCTTCGAGGGGTACAACCCGATCGCCTTCCAGCTGTTCGCGACGAACGGGCCGATCATGCAGCAGTCGTGGGTCGAAGAGAACGGCGAGGACTACATCAACCGGAACGCCAACGGCACGGGGCCGTTCCGCCTCTCCGAGTACGACTCGGGTAATCAGGTCGTCTACGAGCCCAACGAGGAGTACTGGGACGGCGCGCCCGCGGTCGACGAACTCACCATGAGCGCCTCCAGCGAGTCCAGTACGCGGGTCAACCAGCTGCTCGCGGAGGAGACGGACATCGTGACGAACGTCCCGCCGAACGAGGTCTCCCGAGTCAACGGCTCCGACGTGGCGACGATCAACTCCGTAGCGAGCGCCCGGATCATCTTCCTGCAGATGCGCTACGACGTGGAGCCGTTCTCCAGCCAGCAGTTCCGGCAGGCGTTGAACCACGCGGTCGACGTCGAGAGCATCATCGAGAACGTGCTCAACGGCTTCGGCAACATCACCGGCCAGCCGACCCTCGACGGCCACGTCGGCTACAACCCCGACATCGACCCGTACCCGTACGACCCCGACGAGGCCGAGCGCCTCGTCGAGGAGTCCGGCCACGCGGGCGTCGAGATCACCCTGGAGACGCCGATCGGGCGCTACCTCCGCGACGTCGAGATCGCGCAGGCGGCGGCCAGCCAGATCGACTCGCTGTCGAACGTCTCCTGTGAGGTCGAACAGCGCGAGTTCTCCTCGCTCGTTCAGGACGTCACCGCGCCGAACATCGAGGACCGCCCGCACTTCAACCTCCTCGGCTGGGGGAACGCGGAGTTCGACGGCAGCCAGACGCTGACGCCGCTGCTCTCGTCGAGCGGCGCGCTCACCGTGCTGGAGAACGACGAGCTCGACGGGCTGCTCGAAGACGCCGAGGCGACCGAGGACCCCGACGAGCGCGTCGAGATCCTCCAAGAGGCGAACCAGCTCGCTCACGACCTCGCGCCGTGGGTGTTCATGCACCAGCAGTTCAGCGTCTACGGCGTCTCGAACGAGATATCGTGGGAGCCGCGGGCCGACGAGTTCATCGACCCGGACACCGCCACCCAACAGTAACGCGACTCCCATCTCTCCACACCGTTATTAATGTCAATCGGCAGATTCGCACTCAAAAGAAGCCTCCAAGGGATCGGCGTCGTCTGGGGCGTCGTCACCGTCGTGTTCGCGCTCCGGTTCGTCACCCCCGGCAGCCCGATCAACGCGGTCGCGCCGCTCGACGCGTCACAGGAGACGCGACAGGCGATCGCCGCCGAGCTCGGCCTCGACCAGCCGCTGTACGTCCAGTACGGGCAGTACGTCTTCGAGCTGCTTCAGGGAGACATGGGTCGGTCGTACATCCGCGGTCAGGAGGTCACGACGCTCGTGTTCGAACGCCTTCCCGCCACCGTGGAGCTCGCCGTCGCCGCGAGCGTCGTGGCGATCGTCCTCGCGATCCCGCTCGGCGTCATCAGCGCCACCCGCCGCAACGAGCCGGTCGACTACGGCGCGACGCTGCTGTCGCTCGGGGGTATCTCGACGCCGAACTTCTGGCTCGGGATCATGCTCATTCTGATCTTCGCCGTGGAGTTCAACATCTTCAACACCAGCGGTCGCGGGGTCGACGTCGGCGACGTCGCCCTGTCGGTCGTCAACGCCGAGCCGTTCGTCGGAACGCTGTTGACGTGGCTCGCGTACATCACGCTGCCCGCGATCGCCTTGGGGACGTACTTCATGGCGCTCATCACCCGGCTGACGCGGTCGGGAATGCTCGACGAGCTCAGCAAGGGGTACGTGCAGGCAGCGCGGGCCAAGGGGCTCCCGCGGACGCTGATCCGGTACAAACACGCGCTCCGGAACACACTCATCCCCGTGATCACCGTGCTCGGGCTCCAGCTCGGGACGCTGATCGGCGGCGCCGTGATCACCGAGGCGGTGTTCTCGTGGCCGGGGCTCGGCACGCTGGTCATCGAGAGCATCAACCAGCGCGACTGGCCCGCGCTCCAGGGGAGCCTCATCGTCATCGGGACGAGCTTCGTCCTCGTCAACATCCTCGTCGACGTCGTCTACGCCTACCTCGACCCAGAGGTGGTGACTGACTAACATGGTCTCTTCACGTGTCATACGCAATCTCAAAAAGGAGTTCAGACAGAGCGGGCTCGCGAAGCTCGGGCTGGCGCTGGTGGTCCTCATCACGTTGACCGCCGTGTTCGCCCCGTTCATCGCGCCGCACAACCCGACCAACCAACAGCTCGACCAGAGCGAGCTGCCGCCGATCGGCTTCTCGGAGACGACGGAGCGGACCACCTCGCAGATGGTCGACGGCGAGATCCAGACGGTCACCGAGGAGGTCGAGATCACCGCCGACCCGGACCACGTGTTCGGCACCGACGGGCTCGGTCGCGACATGTTCTCGCGGGTGGTGTACGGCGCTCGGACCTCGCTCGTCGTCGGCGTCCTCGGCACCCTGCTCGCGGCGTCGATCGGCGTGCCGGTCGGCCTGCTCGCCGGGTACCACCGCGGGCGCGTCGACGACGCGCTGATGCGGATCGCGGACGTGAGCCTCGCGTTCCCCTCGCTCGTGCTGGCGGTCGCGCTGATCGGGCTGTGGGGCCGCGCGGCGGTGAACGTCCCCGACCCGTTCGTTGCCGCCGGGCTCGCGCCGGAGATGCCCCAGAGCTTCGTGTTGCCGATAACGGTGGTGATCGTCGTCGGCCTCGTCAACTGGGTGTGGTTCGCCCGCGTCGCCCGCGGGGAAGCGCTCTCCCTGCGCGGGCAGGAGTACGTGAAGGCGTCGCGCGCGCTCGGCGCCGACGACAACACGATCATCCTCCGCCACGTCCTCCCGAACGCGGTGACGCCGATCATCGTCCTCGGGACGGTGCAGGTGGCGGCGATCATCCTCTTGGAGAGTTCGCTGTCGTTCCTCGGCTTCTCGGGCACCACGCTGTCGTGGGGCTTCGACATCGCGCAGGGGCGCGACTACGTCTCCTCCGGTCAGTGGTGGATCGCCTCGATCCCCGGGATCGCGATCATGCTGTCCGTGATCGGGATCAACCTGCTCGGCGACTGGCTGCGTGACGCGCTAGACCCCGGTATCGAGGGCGAAGGGGGTGCCGCATGAGCGACGTAACTCCGACCGGAGCGCCCGGACCCGACGACGTGCTGTCGGTTCGGGACCTCTCGACCCGATTCTTCACGGAGGAGGGGCAGATCAACGCGGTGGAGTCGGTGTCGTTCGACCTCCGGGAAGACGAGATCCTCGGCGTCGTCGGCGAGTCGGGCTCCGGCAAGTCGGTGACCGCGCTGTCGCTCGTCGACCTCGTCGAGACGCCGGGTCGGATCACCGCGGGCCAAGTGTGGTACCGTGAGCCCGACCTCGCGGCGGAGTTCCGAGACACCGAGTCGGTGCGGGTCGACGGCGACCACGTCGACCTCCGGACCGTGCCGCCCAGCGTCCGGCGGTCGCTGCGCGGCCCCTCCTTTAGCGTCATCTTCCAGGACCCGATGAGCAGCTTCAACCCCTCGATCACGGTCGGCGAGCAGATCGCCGAGGCGGTCGAGGTGCAGCGCCGGGCGCGGGCGAACCCGCGCTCGACGCGCTCGCGGACGCAGGGGTACGGGCTCGGGAAGTACCTCCTCGACGGGATCGTCCCCGGCCGCGACTACACGAGCGAGGAGAGCATGGAGCGCGCGGTCGAGCTGCTCGGACAGGTCGGGATCCCCGACCCCGAGGAGCGCGTCGACGAGTACCCCGGCCAGTTCTCCGGCGGGATGCTCCAGCGCGCGATGATCGCGCAGGCGCTCGCCGGCGAGCCCGACGTGCTGATCGCGGACGAGCCGACGACCGCGCTCGACGTGACGATCCAGGCGCAGATCCTCAACCTGCTGAAGGAGATTCAGGCGGACCGCGGGATGAGTATCGTGCTCATCACCCACGATCTGGGCGTCATCGCCGAGATGTGCGACCGCGTCTGCGTGATGTACGCCGGCGAGGTGGTCGAGCGCGGCACGCTCGAATCGGTGTTCAACGAGACCGTTCACCCGTACACGCAGGGGCTGCTCGGCTCGATCCCCGACGTGGACGACCCGCGGGCGCGGCTCGAACCGATCGCTGGCAACGTCCCGAGCCTGATCGACGCCGAGATGGACGACCGGTGTTACTTCGCGGACCGGTGCCCGAAGGCGATGGAGGCGTGCCTCGACAAGCCGGCCGAGGCGACGGTCGACGCCGCCGCCGACCACGGCGCCAAGTGCGTCCTCGCCGAGCGCGAGTACGACCCGGCCGACGCGCTCCCCGAGGACCACTTCGGCGGTTCCGGCGACGACGCGGCCGGTTCCGACGAGGGAACTGCGGCCGCGACCGACGGAGGTGACGCCGAATGAGCGACCCGCTGCTCTCCGTCGACGGCCTGAAGAAGTACTACGCGGACGACCCGTCGTTCGTCGACCGCCTGCTCGGACAGGAATCGGAGAGCGTGAAGGCGGTCGACGGCGTCTCCTTCGACGTGCGGGAGGGCGAGACGCTGGGGCTCGTCGGCGAGTCCGGCTGCGGGAAGTCGACGACCGGCGAGACCGTGCTGCGGCTCCGCGAGCCCACCGCGGGAGAGATCACCTTCGACGGCGAGGACGTCCGCGGGATGGGGTCGCGGGAGCTGACGGAGTTCCGCCGGCGCGCCCAGATCGTGTTCCAGGACCCGTTCTCCAGTCTCGACCCGCGGATGACCACCGGCGACATCATCACCGAGGGGCTCCGCATCCACGACGTCGCGGACAGGAAACAGCGCCGCGAGACGGCCCGCGACCTGCTCGAACGCGTCGGCCTCTCGGCCGACCAGATGGACCGGTACCCACACGAGTTCTCGGGCGGCCAGCGCCAGCGGATCGGGATCGCCCGGGCGCTCGCCTTAGATCCCGACTTCGTCGTCCTCGACGAGCCGGTGAGCGCGCTCGACGTGAGCGTTCAGGCGCAGATACTCAACCTGCTCGAAGACCTCCAGGAGGACTTCGGGCTCACGTTCCTCTTCATCGCGCACAACCTCGGCGTGGTCCGTCACGTCTGCGACCGCGTCGCGGTGATGTATCTCGGGGAGATCGTCGAGATCGGACCGGTCGAGGAGATATTCGACGACCCCGCGCATCCGTACACGGAAGCGCTGCTGTCGAGCGTCCCGCGCGCGAGCACGGAGGCGCGCGACGAGGAGTTCGAGACGCTCCGCGGCGACGTGCCCTCGCCTCGGAACCCGCCCGCGGGCTGCCGGTTCCACACGCGCTGTCCCGAGGCGCGCGAGGCCTGCCGGGAGTCCGCACCGCCGGCGTACGACGTCGGCGACGGCCGAACGGCGACCTGCTTCCGGACGGACGACGGTCACGCGTACTGGGACAGCGAGCCGATCGGCGAGAACGCGGCGACAGACGAAGGAGTAGACGCCGGCGAGCCGGCCGACGACTGACCGGCCGACGACTGACCGACCGTCGGTCTCGATTGTTTTTCGTCTCAGCGCTCGCGGACGACGACGAACTCGGCGAGGTCGCGGAGGTACTCGATCGCCTCGGTCTCGGGCGGGTCGGCGTCGTCGAGCGCGGCGAGCGCGCGCTCGGACTCCTCGCGGGCGCGCTCGTCGATCTCCTCGGGAGTCAGCGACGTGACCTGAAGGACCGAGGGGCGGTCCATCTCGGCGTCTTGGCCCGTCGGCTTGCCGAGGTCGTCGGCGTCGGCGGTGGCGTCCAACACGTCGTCGCGCATCTGGAAGGCGACGCCGACGCGCTCGGCGTACTCGCCGAACGAGTCGATCGCGTGCGGCTCCGCCCCCCCAGCGACCGCGCCCAGCTCGGCGGCGGCGCGGAACAGCGCGCCCGTCTTGCGCCGGGCGAGGTCCATGTACTCGGCCTCGTTCGTCGGGCGCGCCGCGAGCTCGGTGGCCTCTCCCTCGCCGAGTTCGACCATCGCCTCGGCGACGGTGCGCATCGCGCGGGGGTCCGTCGAGAACAGCGCGAACGCCTCGCCGAGCAGGCCGTCGCTGGCGATGATCGCCGGTCCGTAGCCGAACTCGGCCCAGGCGGCGGGGGTGCCGCGGCGGACCTCGGAGCGGTCGATGATGTCGTCGATCACGAGCGAGGCGTTGTGGACGAACTCGATCCCGGCCGCGAAGTCGACCGCCGCCTCGGGGTCGCCGTCGAACGCCTCGCACGCGAGGACGGTCACCGCGGGGCGAACCCGCTTGCCGCCCGCGAGGACGACGTGACCGACCTCGTCGGACAGCTCGTCGGGCTCGACGTCGTCGATGACCGCCTCGATCCGGTCTTCGACCAGCCCGACCCGACGCTCCAAGTACTCCATCTACCGTACGGAGGAGACGGCCGCGCAAAGGCCTAACGGAACGTCCGCCGAACGGAGATTCGGACGACTGCGACGGCGTTACCGCTCGCCTGCCGACCGCGGTGGCGCGCGCCTGCGAGCGGTCGCCGGTGGCGACCGCGAAGCAGCGTCGCGCGAGGGAGTCGGCGGCGACCATCGGGAGCCGCCGACGAGGCTGGGGAGGCGTGAGGTGCTGTCGCTGTGCGGTGCGGGGCGGGACTCGAAGGGACAGCCGCGAGCCGTCGCGGCTGCCCCTTCGGCGGTCTCGGTAACGGAGCCACTCCAGACGAAAACACTCACGTACAGCCGAGCGGCTGGGGCTTCGGCGGTCGTGTCCGCATCGATCAGCGACCCACAGATGATGCGGAAATCCGCTTACCGGAACCGCACGCCCAGATCGTGTAACCCGTCGTTGTTCGCGGCCACGTTGATTAAAAGCGGCGTCAACCCCTCGATTTCGGGTGCGTTGGCGATCCCGCCGGCGTCGAGCGCGCGGAGCCCCTCGATCCCCTCGGCGACGTCCGACACCGTTCGCTTCGCGTCCTCGTCGTCGCCGATCACGAGCGTGTCGACGCCCAACTCGGCGTCGAGGTTCGCCAGCCGCGCGGCCGCGAGGTTGTGGAAGGCCCCGACGACGTCGACGCCCTCGGGCGCCGCGTCGGCGACGATCGCCGTCACCGATCCCGCGCCGGGCCTGTGGTAGTGGAACCCCTCGTCGTCGCGCTTCATCCCGGTCGCGGGCGAGACGAGCACGTCGCCGTCGTCCAGCGACTCCGCCACCGCCTCGACGGTGTCGCCGACGTGGTACGGCGGGACCGCGAGGACGATCACGCGGGCGTCGGCGGCGACCGCGGCGTTCTCCCCGCCCGCGACGGTCGCGTCGAGCCCGCGGCTCTCCAGTTCGGTCACGTACTCTTCCGCCTTGTTCTCCGCCTTCTCTGCCTCTCGGGAGCCGATCGCGATCCGGTGAGACGTGTCCGCCGCGAGCCGGAGCGCGAGCCCCTCGCCGATGTCGCCGGTGCCGCCCAGAATGGCTATTCTCATACGATCTGTGGGGCCGCTCGCGTCTTAGTGGTTGCGCGACCGGCGGTCCTCGCCACGGTCGAAGGCGACTCTAGTGCGGGGAGTTTTTCACCGGACGCGCGGAGGCCACGCCCATGGACGAGCAGGACCGCGTGGCCGCGTTCGTCGCCCAGCACGGGTTAGAGACCGACCTCGCGTACCGCGCCCTCGACGTGGAGAGCGAGGCCGGCGAGGTCGCGAAGGAGGTGTTGACCTCGACCGACTACGGGAGCGACCCGGACGCCGCCGCGGTCGCGAGCGACGAGATCGGCGACGCGCTGTTCGCGCTGCTCGCGCTCGCCGACGCCGCCGAGGTCGACGCGGACGCGGCGCTCGACGAGTCGCTGGCGAAGTACGAGGCGCGGATCACGTCGTCCGGCGACGCCGGGTCCGGGCAGTAACGCCCCGGCCGACGCCGCCACTCCGGGTCGGTAGGTGAGCACCCGGTGCGTGGTTCAAGTGTCTCGACCGCCTACCCGACGCATGGCCGACGCCCCGTCGCTCGCGCTGCGCTACGTCGCCTGCGACGCCTGCGAGACGGTGTTCGCGGTGCCCGACCCGCCCGAACGCGCGGACGCCTGCGACCGGTGCGGCGCCCGTGCCCTCCGCGAACTCCGGAGCGTCCGCGGGCCCGACGCGTACTTTTCGCCCTGACACCGCGGAGCGACTCGCTCGGCGGGGGCAAGCCTTTGTGCCCGTCGCCCTAACCTCGACCGGATGGGAACCGGAGAGCCATCGGCGGACGACGCCGCAGCCGCGCCGGACGAGGCCGGAGCCGCGCCGCGCGGCGTTCGCGCGGGCCTCGCGATCCACGGGACCGGGAACTGTCCGGTCGTCGCCGCGTCGACCGCCCACGACGGCCCGATCACCGGCGTCAACTGGACGCACGCGGGCGACACCCACACCGAGGAGTTCCGCGCTCGCGACCCCGACGCGGTCGACCGCGCGGAGGGAGTCCCGACGCCCACCGCCGTCGTCGACCTCGGAAACGAGCGGGTGTACCGATACGACCGCCCGCGCGACGGGGCGTGCGCCTGTCGGATCATCGAGGAGCTCGACTGCCCGATCGCGGACGCGCGCGCCGAGGACGGCGTCCTCCTCGTAACGCTCCACCTCCCCGACCTCGACCGCCTCCGCGACATCGTCTCGGCGCTCGACGGGGTCGCCGACCGCGTCGAGGTCCGATACCTCGTCGAGGGCGCGGCGCGCGGCGACGGGACGTCGGACCGGACCCTCGTCGACCGCGGCCGGCTCACCGACCGCCAGCGCGAGGTGCTACGCACCGCCTACCGGATGGGCTACTTCGAGCGCCCACGCGACGCCAACGCGAGCGCGGTCGCCGACGCGCTCGACATCTCGCCGTCGACGCTCGCCGAACACCTCTCGACGGCACAGCGGAAGCTCCTCGAAGAGACGCTAGACGAGGGCTGACGGCTCCCGCCGAAACACGACGGTTCGAACCGCCTTAGGCGACGTGCTCGTTGATCGCGGATTCGAGGGTCGCGCGGTCCTGCGCGCCGACGAATCGGTCGACCGCCTCGCCGTCGGCGTACAGCACGAGCGTCGGGATGCTGCGGGCGCCCAGCTGCTGTGCGACCGCCTGGTTCGCGTCCACGTCGACCTTCGCGATCGCCGCGTCGCTCTCGGCCGCGAGCGCCTCGACCGTCGGCTCCATCATCTGACAGGGTCCGCACCAGTCGGCGTAACAGTCCACGAGGACGACGTCGTGGTCGTCGACCGCGCCCCGAAGCTCGTCGGTACCGTTCACCTGGATCGGCTCGCTCGGGGTCGCCGACCCGCCGCCGTCGCCGGCACCGGACTCGGCGGCTTCGCCGAGCGTCCCCCCGTCGTCGAGCCGTTCTTCGAGCTCTCGGCGCTTCCGCTCCCGAATACGCTCGCGCTCCGTCTCCGCGTCGTCGCCCGCCGATTCGTTCCCGTCGGCTGCGTCGCTCATGCCCCAGTATTGGGTACCTAGAACAATATACGTTCCGCCTCCGGAGCTACGCGCCGCCCGGCGTTCCCGCCCCGAGGAGATCGCCGAGCCCGGCCGCCGTCAGGTCGACGTGGTCCGCGACGAGGTCGGCCGCGCGCTCGTACGGGGACCGGTCGGCGGCCGTCGCGGTCGGTCGCTCCCGGCCTGCGCTCGCGAAGGCCGCCTCGACGAAGGCGTCGCGCACCGACGCCGTCTCGAAGAGTCCGTGGAGGTAGGTACCGAGGACGCGCTCGGTTGCGACGCTCTCGGCGCCCAGCGGTTCGACCGCGAGTGAGGACTCCGCCTCGGCGAGCGCTCGGGTCCGCCCGGCGTGGATCTCGTACCCGGTCGCGTGTCCGCCGGCGCCCGCGATTGGCCCGACGCCGTCGACTTCGCGGGTGACGCGCTCGACGCGCTTCTCGGTCGAAAACCGCGTCTCGACCGGGAGCAGGCCGACGCCCCGCACGGTCTCCCGGTCGCCGACCCCCTCGACGGCCGCGTCGACGAGCCGCTCGCCGAGGATCTGGTAGCCGCCGCAGACGCCGACGACCGGGCCGTCGAACGCGCGCAGCCGCTCGTCGAGGCCGGCGTCGCGCAGCGCGAGCAGGTCGTCGACGGTGTTCTTCGACCCCGGCAGGACGACCGCGTCGATCCCGTCGAGTGCGGCGTCGAGCGGCAGGTAGGCGACGCGGACGCCCCGCTCCCGCGCCAGCGGTTCGAGGTCGGTGAAGTTCGAGATGCGCGGGAGCCGCGGCACCCCGATCCGGACGGTCTGGCCGTCCGGGACGCCGTCGTCGTCGCCGAGGACTCCGGCGTCCCTCTCGCTCCCGCCCTCCCCCCGCGCGTCTCCCGTCGCCGCGTCCGGCAGCGAGAGGCTGTCCTCGGCGGGGAGCCCCGGGTCGTCGTGCGGGACGACGCCGACGACCGGGACGCCCGTGCGCTCCTCGATCTCGGCGATTCCGGGGTCGAGGAGGGCGGGGTCGCCGCGGAACTTCGTGATCACGGCGCCGCACACGCGCTCGCGGAGGTCGTCGGGGAGCAGTTCGAGGGTCCCGTAGAGGCTCGCGAACGCCCCGCCGCGATCGATGTCGACCGCGATCAGGATCGCCGCGTCCGCGAACCGGGCGCACTCGACGTTCGCGAGGTCGCGGTCGCGGAGGTTGATCTCGGCGACGCTCCCAGCCCCCTCCGCGACGATCACGTCGTGATCGGCCGCGAGGCGTTCGTGTGCCGCGACCGCGGCCGCGCGGGCCTCCTCCCAGTGGTCGTCGTAGTACGCCGAGGCCGGGACGTTCGCGATCGCCTCGCCGTCGACGACGATCTGACTCTCACCTCCGCCCCGAGGCTTGAGCAGCACGGGGTTGCTGTCGGTCGTCGCCGGGACCCCTGCCGCCCGCGCCTGGACGTGCTGGGAGACGCCGATCTCGCCCCACTCGCCGTCGGGCGTCAGCGCGACCCGCGCGTTGTTGCTCATGTTCTGGGCCTTGTACGGGGCCACGTCGACGCCGCGGCGCGCGAGCAGACGGCAGAGCCCGGCCGCCAGCGTGCTCTTCCCGACGTGGCTCGCCGTGCCCGCGATCAGGACGGTGTCGGCGTCGGAGTCGCGGTCCGCCGACGCGTCGTCCGCGACGTCGCTCATGGCAGCGCGGCCCCCACGCTCAGTACTCCGTCCCCCGCCGGGCGCGCTGCCCGTCGTCGAACGGGTGTGCGACCTTCCGGACGTTCGTGATCAGGTCGGCGACGCCGTCGAGGTAGTCGGGCTCGTCGTGGCTCCCGGTGAGGACGAGTTCGAGACCCTCCGGCTTCGACTCGACGAGACGGACGACCGATCCGGGCTCGACGAGTCCGCGGTCGGCCGCGTACAGCAGCTCGTCGAGGATCAGCATGTGGACGCCGTCCTCGGGGTCGCCGTCGAGCGGGAACGGCGCCGTCAGGTCCGCCTCACCCGCCGCCGCGACGAGCGCCTCAGCGCGGTCGAAGGCCGCGGTCGCCTTCGCCTCGTGCTCGTCGTCCGCCGAGCCGTCGAGCAGGCCGTGCCAGCCGTAGTGGCCGGCGTTCTCGTAGGTGAACCCCGGCACGGCCGCGATCGCGTTGTACTCGCCCCTGACCCCCTCGACGCTGTCCGCACCGCCCTTCATGAACTGGAGCATGTGGACGCGGTAGCCGTGCCCGGCGGCCCGGAATCCCATCCCCATCGCCGCGGTGGTCTTCCCCTTCCCGCCGCCCCACCATGCTTGGACGAGCCCGAACTCCGCGGGCGCCGCCGGCTCGATCGGCTCCGGCTCGGGCGCCTCGCCGCCGCCCGGGGTGCTGGCGGTCCGGTCTCGGTCGTCGCGTTGTCCGTCTGTCCCGTCGTCGGTGTCGTCGTGGTTCGTTGTCATGGATCGAAAACCTCCGCCCGCTCGTCGGTGACGACGCCGTGTTCGGCGTCGACCGTCGACTCGGGCACGTCGCCGTCCGGGTACCGCGACCGCAGGCTCGCGCGGACCGCGTCCCGGACGCAGGCGCGGGCCGCTCCGCCGACCGCCGTGGCGCTGCCGGAGAACGCGGCCGGCTCGCCGCCGGGATCGTCGGCGACGACGACCGCGTCGCTCGTCGTCCCCGGGACCCCGGCCGTCGCGAGCAGCGTCGCCGCCTTCGCTTCGGCCGCGACCGCGACGAGGTTCGCCGCGGCCCCGGGCGCGAGCCGCCGGGTCGTCCCGACGATCAGGTTGACCGTGCCGGGGTCGGGCGGGCTCTCTGTCGACTCCGCCGGTCCCCGAAACTCGGGCGCGCCCGCTGGTTCAGTAGGCAGCGTCGCGGGGTTCGAGAGCCCGACGGTCGCGTACGCGACGGCCGAGCCGAGCCGCGCGCCCCGCGCGTGGGCCATCGAGACGCCCGTGAACAGCGTCGGCGGTGCGTCGCTCTCGAGTCCCGCCCGTCTCGCGTCGCGGTCGCCGTCGCCGCCGTCGGCGCTTCCTCCCGGCCGATCGAACCCTGCCCGCGCCAACCGCTCGTCGCGGTAGGCCGCGAGGTCGGTCCGGTCGAACCCCTCCGGGACGGTGACGTTGTACGCGACCGCGCCCCGCGAGCGCCCGCCGTTCCAGCCGGTCGAGAGCCAGCGCGTCCCCGGTCTGCGCAGGCGGAGGACGCCCTCGCGGACGGTCGCGTCAAACATCGGCGTCGTCACCCCGACTCCCGTCGCCGTTCGCCTCGCCGTCTCCGTCCGCTCCGTCTCCGACGCCGAGCGCCGCCAGCAGCCGGTCGTTCTCGGCCGGCCGGCGGACGGCGACCCGGACGTGCGAGTCGAGGCCGCGGAAGGACCGCGCGTCGCGGACGGCGACGCCGCGCTCACGGGCGCGCCCGATCACGCGGTCGACGTCGCGGTCGCCGACGTCCACGAGCAGGAACGGCGCTTCGGAGGGAGCCACCTCGTAGCGCCCGTCGAGCGCGGCGCGCAGCCGTTCGCGCTCCCGCCGGACGCGCTCGCGGGTCTCGCGGACGAAGCCGTCCTGTCGGAGGCAGTACTCGCCGGTCGCGAGCGCGGGGGCGCTCAGGTTCCACGTCCGGCGGGCGCCCCGCAGCGCCGCGCCGAGGTCGCCCGTCGCGACCGCGAAGCCGGTCCGGATCCCCGGGAGGCCGAACAGCTTGGTGAGCGCCCGCGCGACGACGACGCCGTCGGTCCCCGCGAGCGACTCGCGCTCGGTGAACCCGAGGAACGCCTCGTCGACGAGCAGGACGGTGTCCGTCGCCCGGCACCGCGCCGCGAACCCGAGCAGCGCCTCGCGGTCGTACCCCGTTCCAGTCGGGTTGTTCGGCGTACAGACGACCGCGAGCGCGTGGCCGCTCGGGTCGGCGCCGAGGATCTCCTCGGCGTCGACGAACGAGGGTTCGCCCCCCTGAAGCCGGACCTCGCGGGCGTACTCGCCGAAGCTCGGGGCCGGAAGGAGCGCGGAGTTGCCCTCGTCGACCGCGAGCGCGACCGCCGCGCGGATCGCCGCCAGCCCGCCGGGCATTGGGACGACGGCCTCCGGGTCGCAGCCGACGTAGTCGGCGGCGGCCGCCCGGAACGCCTCGGGGGGCTCCGGTGGGTACGTTCGGGCCGTCTCGAAGGCCGCTCGGTAGACGCGCACGACGCCCTCCGGCACTTCGGGGTTCGCGTTCGCGCTGAAGTCGAGCAGGTCCGGGTCGTCGCTGCTCCCGTGCGGCTCGCGACCCAGCGCCGCCGCCCGGTCGCGGTTCACGCCGCGTCACCCCCGCGGTCCGCCTCCCGCCCACCGAGCCACTCGACCTCACCGTCGGGCAGCGAAACGGACGCGTCGCCGGCCAGCAGCCGCGCCGCGAGCCGGCGGTCCGCCGGGTAGTTCACGTTGACGGCGAGGCGCGCGTCCCGGGTGACGCGGGTCGCCTCGTCGCCGTCGCCGTCGAGCGCCCCGACGACGTTGATCCCGGTCGGCGCGAGCTCGCGGTCCCCCGCTGTCCCGTCCGAGTCGCCGCGCTCCGTCGCCGCGTCGGCGCTCGCTCCCAGCTCTCGTTTGCGTTCCGCGGGCGAGAGCACCGACAGCGAGCCGGCGCCGCTCGCCGCGTGCGCGTCGAGGACGGCGTCGACGGCCGCCCCGTCGAGCAGCGGGAGGTCGGCCGCGACGGTGAGGACCGGCGCCTCCGGCCCGGACTCCAGCGCATGCCGGAGGTCCGCGACGTACCCGTCGCCCGGGGCGTCGACGACCGTCAGGTCGAGCGCGTCCGGCTCGGACCCGCGGGCCGCGGCGTCGCTCCGGGCGACGAGCCGTTCTCGCGTCGCCGGAACGTGCGGCGAGACGACCGCGTACGCCGCCTCGACCCGGCTCGCGGCGAGGGCGTCGAGCGCGCGGTCGACCATCGCCCGTCCGTCGACCCGGACCAGCGGCTTCTCGGCGTCGCCGCCGAGGCGGGTGCCGCGGCCGCCGCACATCACGAGAGCGTCCACGCGATCACCCCCGCGTGGAGCCCGACGACGCGGGCGAGCTCGTTCGTCGCGCCGAGCACGTCGCCGCTGACGCCGCCGAGGCGGGCGTTCGCCCAGACGTACGCGACTCCGGCGACGGCGAGCGCGCCGGCGACGGTCGCGGCCGGGTAGAACGCGGCCCCGAACGAGCCGGGGCCCGGACGGAGGAACGGCGCCCCGAGCAGCGCGGCGGGGGCAGTCGCGAGCGCGACGCCGACGAGGGCCCGCGGACCGGACTCCCCCGTCAGCGCGGAGCCGAGCCCCTCGTGCGGGGCGTCGCCGACGCAGACGAGCGTCGCGGTCCCCCCCTTCGCCCCGACCTCCGCGGCGACGACGAGGACGACGGCGTCGACGGGGGAGAGGCGGGCGAGGTCCGCGACAACCGTCGCCGCGGCGACGAGGCCGACGACGACCAGCGCGAGCGCGACCGTTCCGCCGACGCCGAGCGCGGAGTCCTTCATGACCTCGCGGCGGCGGTCGGCGTCGCCGTGGACGACCGCGGCGTCCCCGAGGTCCGCGACGCCGTCGAGGTGGGTGATCCCGGTGACGAGGTAGATCCACGCGGGGAACGCCGCCGCGAACGTGGGCGACGGCACCCGGACCGGCGACAGCGCCGCCGCGGCGACCGGGAGCGCGATCAGGGCGCCGAGCAGGTAGGCGACCGTCGGCAGCGCCGCGGGCGTCCGCCGGAACGCCGCCCAGTCCCCGTCAGCGCGCCCGACAGGGAGCCGCGAGAGGAACCCGAGCGCGCCGCGGAGCGCGGCGACGGTCAGGACCACGCGACCACCCCCGCGAGCGCGAGGAGCCACCCCGCCGCCGCCGCGACCGCGACGCCGCCGGCGACCCCGACGAGCCGGACCGCGTCGCGGGCGGCCGCGGGGGTCGGCGGCTCCGGTCCCCCGGCGAGGGCGTACGCGCCCGGCTTCTCAAGCCGGACGCCGAGCGCGACCGCGGCGGTCGCCATCGGCCACCCCGAGTTGGGCGAGGCCGGCTCGCGGGCCAGCGGCCGCGCGCGGCGCAGGCTCCCGGGCGACCGCGCCGCGACGGCGAGGCAGGCGGCGGCGGCTCGCGCCGGGAGGAACATGACCGCGTCGTCGAGGCGAGCGCTCGCCCGGCCGACCGGCTTCGACCGGTAGCCGAGCATCGAGTCGAGCGTGTTCACGCCCTTCGCCCAGACCGCCGCGGCGACGCCGAGCGAGAGCGCGGAAGACGAGACGGCGCCGCCGGCCACCGTCGCTCCGACCGCGCCGGCGGTCGTCCCGAGCGCGTACCAGAGCAGCGGCGCGACGAACCCGTCCGCGAGGTTCTCGGCCGCGCTCTCGACCGCGGCGCTCCGGAGGTCGGCCGGCGAGAGGCCGGCGGCGTCGCGCCCGACTAGCGCCCGGACGGACTCGCGGGCCGCCTCGGGGTCCGTCTCGCTCTCGGCGACCACCTCGCGGGTCACGTCGAGCAGCATCCGGAGGCTCGCGGCCGAGAAGAGGGCGCCGGCCGCGACCGCGACGGCGAGGAGCGGTACGCCGCCCGCCCGAGGCCCGTACGCGGCCGCGACCGCCACGCCGCCGCCGGCGAGGGCGGCCGCGGCGAGCGGGAGGGCGACCGCGAGCGCGACGCCGACGGGCTCCGGGCGGGCCCACTCGCGGTCGAACCGTCCGACGACGGCGCCGAACAACGCGACCGGATGGACCCGCCGGGGCGGCTCCGCGACCGCGAGGTCCAGCGCGACCGCGAGGGCGACCGGGGCGAGCAGGGTGACGCCGAACGCGGCGAGTGAGGCGCCGGCCACCGCCTCGGTCGCTCCCCCCGTCATCGTCCCGCCTCGTCGAGGAAGGCGTCGAACGCCCCGCTCTCGGAGTGGACGTGACAGTACGTCCCGAGCGTGCGGTGTTCGGTCAGCCCCTCGCGGTCGCCGTCGATCCCGGTCCCGCGCTCCACGTCGAACGCGAACCGGGCGTCGTCGTCGACGTCGGCCGCGGAGTAGTGGAACTCGTGACCGCGGAGCCGATCGCCGCCCCCGGCAGTGAGCGCATCCCGCCGCGCCCGGAGCTCGACGTGGTCGAGCGCCTGATACCGCTCTCGCATCTCGACGCTCGCGGGGAGGACGCCCGCCATCTCGTGGCTCTCGCCGTCGACGGTCGTCAGCGACTCCGCGAGCGCCATCAGCCCGCCGCACTCGCCGAGCACGGGCGTCCCCTCGGCCGCGGCATCGGCGACCGAGCCGAGCGCCGGCCCGTCGGCGAGCGCCGCGGCGTGGAGCTCCGGGTAGCCGCCGGGGAGGTAGACGCCGTCGCAGGGCGGGAGGTCGTCGCCGGCCGCGGGCGCGAACTGGACCACCGTCGCGCGCTCGCGGAGGCGCTCGCGGGTGGCGGGGTAGACGAACCGGAACGCGGCGTCGTCCGCGACCGCGATCCGCGGAGAGTCGTCGCGGTCGTCGTCGCGCGCGAATGCCGACTCCGTCGCCGGCGGTGTCGGCTCCCGGGCGATATCCAGCAGCCGCTCGGTCCGGAGCGTCTCGGCGGCGGCGTCGAGCGCCGCCTCGTCGAGCGGGACCTCCTCGCCCATGTGGAGTCCGAGGTGTCGGTCGGGGATCTCCAGGTCCTCCCGGGGCGGAATCCGGCCGCAGTAGTCGAGTTCGTCGGGGAGCGCGTCGCGGATCCCGTCCTCGTGGCGGCCGCCGTGCGCCCGCTGGGCGATCACGCCCGCCACGTCGACGTCGTGGGGCGTTCTGTCGGCGTAGGTCGCGAAGCCGAGCGCGGTCGCCCCGACGCTCTCCATCCCGGCGCTCGCGTCGACGACGAGGACGACGGGGAGGTCGAGCGCGGCCGCGACGCCGGCCGTGCTGGCGGCGCTGCCGTCGTACAGTCCCATCATCCCCTCGACGACGCAGACGTCGCCCTCGCCGCGGGCGTAGTTGCGTCGGAGCCCACCTTCCCCCTGAAGCCACGGGTCGAGCGTCCGCGACGGGCGGTCGGCGACCGCCGCGTGGTGGCTCGGGTCGATGAAGTCCGGACCGGCCTTCGCGGGCTGGACGGACCGCCCCGCGGCCTCGACCGCGCGCAGCGTCGCGAGCGTCGCAACGGTCTTTCCGACCCCAGAGGCCGTGCCGGCGAGGACGACCCCGTTCATCCCGCGTCCCCTCCGTTCGTCGGCGCCGATCCGCTCGCCGACGCGCCGTCCTCGTCGCCTTCGGCGCGCTCGTCGAGCAGCCGGTCGGTCACGGCGGCGATCCGATCGCGGACGGCGGCGTCGGCGACTCCCGCGCGCTCCGCGAGCGCGAGCGCGCCGCCCATCCCGACGCCCTCCTTCGCCTCGCCCCGGGCGTACGCCGACATCGCGGGGTGGTCGCTCTCGGCGAATCCGGGGTCGGCCGCCGCGAGCGTCAGGTCGAGGTCGGCCGCGAGCGCGGGGAGGTCGGCGGTGGGGTCACCGGCGACGAGCGACGTGGTCGCGAGCGGCAGCGGGCGCTCGACGCCCGCGTGCCGCGCGAGCGCCGCCGCGGCCGCGAGCTGGGTGCCGCCGGCGAGGGTGACGTCGATGCTGGCGTCCACACAGCCGACGATCAGGCCGGCGACCGCGGCGAGGACGGGGTCGCCCGCCAGCCGGACCGCCTCGATCGGGTCGCCGGCCGCGTCGCCCGGGTCGAGCCCGCTCGCCGCCAGCCCCTCGGCGACGACGCGGCGCTTGCGCTCGATCGGGTTCGCCGGCAGGGACGAGGAGACCGCCGCACGCTCGCCGAGCGCGGTGAGGGCTCCGAGCGCGGTCGTCGTTCCGCCGGGGATCGTCTCGGCGACGAGGAGTTCCGCGGGCTCGTCGCCTCCCCCGTCCCCGCCGGTGCCTCCGTCCGCGTCGGCCGTCGCCGCGAGCTCCGGGGCCAGCGCGCGCGCTCGCTCGAAGACGGTCCCCGCCGCCGGGACCGGTTCCGGGTCGCGAAGGTCGCCGCCCGGCGACGCGCCCACGTCGCGGACGGTCGCCGCGGTCGGCGCGCCGAGCCCGGCGTCGAGGAACTCGACGGGGAGGCGCTTGGGACCGAGCAGCTCCCTGACTGCGCGGGTGACGACCGCGGGCGTCGGACAGCCGCTCGGGCTCACCGGCACGGGCGAACCCGGGGCGGGGCGTCCCGTCTCGACGATCTCGAGGTCGGCGCTCGGCGTGTGGACCCGCAGCTCCGGGTCGGCGCCCGCGGCGCTGATACCGTCGATGGCCGCGGTCTCGGTCGTTCCGGCGACGACGACGAGAATCACGTCCCTCATCGGGAACCACCTCCGTCGAGTCCGTCTGCTCCCGGCGCAGCGTCGATTTGTACCACTGGCGGTTCATCGATACAAGTGAACTTTAATCGGTCGACGCATCGCCGGGGGCGGCGGGCCGATCCCTTTGTCACGCCCACCCACGTGACCCGCGGAGCGAAGCGGTTAAGGGCGAACCGCGGGTACTCCCGACAACTCGCTGGTGCGGACACAGCGGGCACTCGCCGCCGGGGCCGGCCTCGACGCCGTCGTAACCGTCGACGTCGCGTCCCGGGACGAGACGATATGTGGCCCCTCGCGGCTGAATCGCAACCGTCCGCGGACAACATATGGCACGAAGCTTCTACTCGCACATCAAGGAGGCGTGGCGGTCCCCCAAGGAGGGGAAACTGGCGGAGCTGCAGTGGCAGCGCAAACAGGAGTGGCGCGACCAGGGCGCCATCGAGCGCATCGAGCGCCCCACCCGGCTGGACAAGGCCCGCGAACTGGGTTACAAGGCCAAGCAGGGCGTCATCGTCGCCCGCGTGAGCGTCCGCAAGGGCGGCTCGCGCAAGCAGCGCTTCAAGGCGGGCCGCCGCTCGAAGCGGCAGGGCGTCAACCGCGTCTCGCGACGCAAGTCGATCCAGCGCATCGCCGAGGAGCGCGCCTCGCGGAAGTACCGCAACCTCCGCGTGCTCAACTCCTACTGGGTCGGTGAGGACGGCTCCCAGAAGTGGCACGAGGTAATCCTCGTGGACCCCGCTCACCCCGCGATCGAGAACGACGACGAGTTGAACTGGATCTGCTCGGACGACCACAAGGGCCGCGCGTACCGCGGTCTCACCTCCGCCGGCACCAAGGGCCGCGGCCAGCGCAAGCGCGGCAAGGGCACCGAGAAGACGCGCCCGAGCGTCACCTCGAACGACCGGCAGGGCAAGTAACCCGGCTCGCCCCGCGGTCGACGATACCCGCTTTTATTCCCGACTCGCCCCGCGGTCGACGATACCCGCTTTTATTCCCGACTCGCTCTCCTCGCACAGCCGCGGCACCGGATCCGCTCGACCCAAGAGCAAAGACACCGCGTCACATACTAACGGTACTACGTGGCGATCCACCGGTGACCGCGAGCAACCCCATTCCCCTCGACGAGTTCGCGACCGCGGTCGCGTCGCTCGACAGGGACGCGCTCGCGACGCTCGTCGGCGAGGCGTACGCGGCGACCGCCGACGGCGTGACGGTCGACCCGCCGCGCGTCACGGTGCGGAAGGGCGCCCGACGGACCGATCTGCTCGTCCGCTCGACGACGGACTGCGTCGACCCCGTCGACGGGGTCGACGCGGTCGTCGTCGCGAGCGACGCGCTGCTCGACGACCTCCCGGCCGACCTCGACGCCGACGTCGTGACGCCGGGCGACCTCCGGCAACGGCTCCTGTACGCCGTCCCGTCGGCGGAGGCGAACGCGATCGCGGACCGGACCCTCGGCGTCCCCGTCCGCTCCGCGACGTACGACGGAGCGGTCGATTCCGACGCCGACGGGGAGGCGGACAGCGACGAGTCGAATGACGACGCAGCGGCCGACGGGGAGGCGACAGATGCCGACGGGCCGACCGATAGCGATGAGTCGGACGTCGACGCGGCGGCGGACAGCGACGAGGCGGACGTGCCCGCAGCGGCGGGAGCCTTCGCGTCGGGCGTGACGGGTGGCAGCGTCGCTTCCGGTACCGCCGATCGAACCGCCGGTTCCGACGAGAACTCGCGGCCCCTCGATCGCTCGACCGCCGCCGCCGACGCGAGTCGCCCGACCGACGCAGCCGACGCGGGTCTCCCGACCGACGCAGCCGACGCGAATCGGCCGAGCGGCGGGGCGCCGTCGGCCGACGCCGGGGGCTCCGGCGCACCGAGCGATCGGCGGTCTCCGCGGACCGTCCTCGCGGCGGTCGCCGTCGCCGCGCTCCTCGTCGCGGCCGCCGGCGCCGGGTTCGTCGCCGGCACCGCCGGAATCGGCGGTCCGGACGGGGTCGCCGGCGTCGGGGACGACGAACCGAGCGATCCCTCGGCGACGGATTCGGATGCGGCCGGGTCGACGGACGGGGGTGGCGACGGGAGCGAGGAGTCGGGAGGCGACGGCGACGACGCGACCACCGTCGCGGTCGCCGCGGGCGACCCGACCGGCGAGGCCGCCAGGAACACGGCGCTGTCTCCCACCTGCGATCGGTCCGCGCTCCAGGTCGTTCAGATCCAGATGAACGCGCTCCGCTACAACGACGACGAGACGAACGACGGTATCCGGACCCTGCGGGCGTTCGCGTCGCCGGAGAACAGGGACGTCGTCGGCTCCATCGGGCAGTACGTCGAGCTGTTCGAGACGCCGCGGTACGCGCCGATGCTCACGTACGACACGGCGCAGTACTCTGTGCCGGTGATAGCCGACGGGACCGCCGAGGTCGCGGTCGTCACCCGGGAGAACGGCAGCGTCACCGGTCGGTACGAGTTCCGGCTCGTCCGCGTCGGCGGCGGGACTGGAGCGACGGACGGCTCCCTCGGCGACGTGGACGACTGCTGGATGACCGACGCCGTGGCGGCGTCGATTGAGTGAGTCGCCGCGGCGACGGCGCGTCCGGACCGCACCCGGGACTGGGCCGTGGCGCCACCCCGAGAACGGGCCGTGACGCTGCCCCGAGAGCGTTCCGCGACGCCGCCCCGGGAACACGATTATATCCGCGCCGGCACTGAACACGGACATGAGTCTCTCGCTCGACGCGACCCAACTCGACCGCTACTCCCGGCACGTCATCCTCGACGACGTGGGGCCGGAGGGACAGAAGCGGCTGCTCGACGCCCGCGTCCTCGTCGTGGGCGCGGGCGGACTCGGGGCGCCGGCGATCCAGTACCTCGCGGCCGCGGGCGTCGGGACGATCGGAATCGTCGACGACGACGTCGTCGAGCGCTCGAACCTCCAGCGACAGGTGATCCACGGCGACGACGATGTGGGGCGAAAGAAGGTCGACTCGGCGGCCGACTTCGTCGCGGATCTCAACCCCGACGTCGACGTCGAGCGCCACGAACTGCGGCTCGACGCGGGCAACGCCCGCGAGCTGATCGCGGATCACGACGTCGTCGTCGACTGTTCGGACAACTTCGCCACCCGCTACGTGGTGAACGACGCCGCCCGCATCGAGGGCGTTCCGGTCTCGCACGGCGCCATCTACAAGTTCGAGGGGCAGGTGACGACGCTCTCGCCCGAGGGTCCCTGCTACCGCTGTCTGTTCCCGGAGCCCCCGGAGCCGGGGACGGTGCCCGACTGCGCCAGCACCGGCGTCCTCGGCGTCCTCCCCGGGACCGTCGGCTGCCTCCAGGCGACGGAGGCGGTGAAACTGCTCATGGACGTGGGCGACCCGCTCGTCGGTCGGATGCTGTTCTACGACGCGATGGACCTCTCGTTCGAGACGGTGCCGTACGCGCGCAACCCGGCCTGCCCGGTGTGCGGCGACGACGGGATCGACACGCTCGACGGGATCGACTACGCCGCGGGCTGTCAGATCGACGCCGCCTGAGCGGTTCGCCCCGACTCGCCGTCGGTCCGTCGTCCGACTCGCCGCCTCGTCGTCGTCGGCCGCGAACGCTCACAGCGACCGGTCGGTCATCGCGGTCCCCGCGGTGACACCGGCGTCGTCGTCGACGAACCCGGACCGCACGCACCACCGACAGTATCGGTAGCCGGTGTGGTTCTCGGCGCCGCAGTGGCGGCAGACGACCGTCTCGCCGTCGGCGTCGAGCGGCGGCGGGTCTCGCTCGGTGCCGTCGCCGTCCCCCGTCTCGTTCGCGCCCGGTTGCTCGTTCGCGCCCGGCTTCCCCTTCCGGCCCGACTTCCCGTCGAGGTCCGCGTCCCCGTCCGCGCCCGGATTCCCGTCGAGGTCCGCGTCCAATGACCGGGTCGCGACCGAGCCGAACAGCTCCGCGGGGTCGCGGTTCCGCCGGGCGAGCAGCCACGTCACCGCGAGGTTGAGCGCCGCCACCCCGACGAATATCGCGGCGAGCGGCAGGAGCCCATCTCCCGTCATACGTGTCATGTTACCATTCCATCCGCTTGTGTCTGACGGTGGCTCAGACCGCTCTCGCCCGTCGCCAGAGGTCGGGGGCGACCGGCGCGGCGGCTCCAGAGTACTCTTGAGGCCGCCGGGCGAAGGCGCACCCGCATGAAGGAGACCATTCACACGGACGACGCTCCGGCGGCGGTGGGCGCGTACAGTCAGGCGACGACCGACGGCGACCTCGTGTTCACGGCCGGCCAGATCCCGCTGACGACCGAGGGCGATCTGCTCGACGACGCGCCGATCGCGGTCCAGACGGAGCAGGCGCTCGACAACCTCCTCGCGGTGCTGGAGGAGGCGGGCGCCGGCCCCGAGGACGTGCTCAAGACGACGGTGTTCCTCGCCGACATCGACGACTTCGACGAGATGAACGGGACGTACGCGGAGTACTTCGACGAGTCGCCGCCGGCCCGGTCCGCGGTTCAGGCGGGCGCGCTCCCGAAGGGCGCCGGCGTCGAGATCGAGGCGGTCGCCGTCGTCGAGTAGATGGTCGATAGCGGGGCTGAATCGGCGGAGACCCCCGGAACCCCGGCCACGCCGCGCGCCAGAGCGCGCTCCGCGGTGCTGTGGGGGGTCGTCGGCGGGTTCGCCTTCCTCGCGCTCGCGCAGGGGTACCGCCTCCTCGGTCCCGGGTCGCTCCCGGTCGGGCTCTGGGGGACGGCGCTCGTCGCGGTCGCGGTCGCGGCCGCGTCGGCCGGTATCACGTATCTCGCCGAAGCGCGACTCCGCGCGAAAAGAAGGACTTAACAGTCGCACCGGATTATCTCCGCGTGAGCCAGGATGGCCGAGTGGTAAGGCGCACGCCTGGAAAGCGTGTTCCCATCCGGGATCGGGGGTTCAAATCCCTCTCCTGGCGCTTCGCTGTCGCACCAACGAGCGAGGAGCGACAGCGACGAGCGAGTCCGGAGTTGCGTTCCGCGTTCCGTACAGATTCTGGTGAAAAATATAAGTAAATATATCTAAAATAGATAGATCGAGCGAATGGTCCCCGAAATGTCCACCGGACGTCGTAACCTCCTCGTCAGCCTCGGTGGTGCCAGCCTCGCCGGCCTCGCTGGCTGTACCGACCTCGGCGGAGATTCCACCGAGGACGACAACGATCCCGCGGTCGTCGACACGATCGAGATCGCGAACGGTCAGGACGTTCCGCGAACGTTCGACGTCGTTCTGCGGTCCGCCGAGCGCGTACTCTACTGGGACTCCTTCGAGCTTGATGCGAGTGAAGGCACTGAGGCCGACGTGGATCTCGTCGACGGTCCATTCGGGAACGGTGACGAACCGTTGTGGCTGGACGTGAAAGCGGGGTATCCCGATGACGGTCCCGACTCGGCCGAAGGCGAGACCGTCGTCACCCAGCCTCTCGGTGAGGAGTACGGCGGCTGTATCTATGTGGTGGTCTTCGCACCAATTGCTGGTGGGGTCTTGTTCCGCGTTGACCCTGCTGACGAGATCGTATCCAGAGACACTCGCTGTTGAAATTCGCTGGCGGACTGTCGTTAGGAGTTTATAAATAATCGATCGTGGATCGACGGCAGGTGCCTCCGAAGCCCCAGCCGTGAGGACGACGCACGCTCGCTGTGCTCCTCGCTCAGTCGCTCCGCTCCTTCGCTGCGGTGCTTACGTCGCCTGCGTCGTCCTCACGACTGCCCCTTCGAGTCCCGCCCCGCACCGCGACCGCACAGTACCTCACGCCTCCCCAGCCTCGCGGCTCGCGCTCGTCGAGCGCGAGCCGCGTCCCTCGCGCGTGCTCCTCGCGGCCGCCTTCGGCGGCGCGCTCGCAGGCACGCGCCGACCGCACATTCATTTATAAGTAACCGTCGTCAGCGGAGCTGCTGTTTAAATACCGCGTCGTCACCGCTGGGTGAACAGTCCGCGTACCGACACAAGACTCATATATGTGGGAAGTGTTGTCACGGGTGACGATGCCAGACACGAAATCGGGCCGCGAGCGGAAAGGGAGGAACAAGCGCCGCCAACTGGAGAACCGCCTCGCACGGCGCGAGCTCGACGCGGACGACGAACCGCCGGAACCGTATGCCGAGGTGCCCGACGCGGAGTTCCTCGCCGAGTCCGACGACGCGGCCCGGTGACCGGCCGCCTTCGGGTCCCTTCTCGCCCTTCTCGCCGACCGTTCGACCCAGTGCCTGCCGGTGATTCTCCGTCGCGAAAGCTTTAGACCCGGGAGCGGCCTATCTCGGCGCAATGAGTCGCGGCCCCGAACTGATAATCACGGAGAAAGACAACGCGGCGCGGCGCATCGCCGACATCCTGAGCGGCGAGTCCGCGACCGCGGAGCGGATGAACGACGTCAACGTCTACGAGTGGGGCGGCAAGCGGTGTATCGGGCTCTCCGGTCACGTCGTCGGCGTCGACTTCCCGGCCGAGTACAACGACTGGCGAGACGTCGAGCCGGTCGAGCTGATCGACGCGCCCGTCACCAAGACCCCGACGCAGGAGGGGATCGTCGCCGCGCTGCGCCGGCTCGCCCGCAACGCCTCCCGCGTCGTCATCGCGACGGACTACGACCGCGAGGGCGAGCTCATCGGTAAGGAGGCGTACGAGCTGGTCCGCGAGGTGAACGAGGACGTCCCCGTCGACCGCGTGCGCTTCTCGTCGATCACCGAAAACGAGGTGCAGGAGGCGTTCGCGAACCCAGACGACCTCAACTTCGAGCTCGCGGCCGCCGGCGAGGCCCGCCAGACCATCGACCTTACGTGGGGCGCCGCGCTCACGCGGTTCCTCTCGCTGTCCGCCCGCCAGCTCGGCGACGATTTTATCTCCGTCGGCCGGGTTCAGGGGCCCACGCTCAAGCTCATCGTCGACCGCGAGCGCGAGATCCAGGCGTTCGACCCCGAGTCCTACTGGGAGCTGTCGGGCGAGCTGGCGAAGGCCGGCGGCGACCCGTTCGAGGCGCGCTACTTCTACCTGAACGACGAGGGTAACGAGGCCGAGCGCGTCTGGGACGGCGACGTCGCCGAGACGCTCACCGAGGCGCTTGACGCGGCCGACGGCGCCACGGTCGACGACGTCACGCGCCGGACGCAGACCGACGACCCGCCGACGCCGTTCAACACCACCGCGTTCATCCGCGCGGCGAGCTCGCTCGGCCACTCCGCGCAGCGCGCCATGTCGCTCGCGGAGGACCTGTACACCGCCGGCTACGTCACCTACCCCCGGACCGACAACACGGTGTACCCGGACGACTTAGAGCCCGAGGAGCTGATCGAGGAGCTCTCGGCGGCCTCGACGTTCGGGAAAGACGCCGCGAGCCTACTCGAGGGCGACGCGGAGATCGATCCGACGGAGGGCGACGAGGAGACGACCGACCACCCGCCGATCCACCCGACCGGGGAGCTCCCTTCGGCCTCGGACCTCTCCGACGACGAGTGGGAGGTGTACGAGCTGATCGTCCGCCGGTTCCTCGCCACCTGCGCCGACCCCGCGACGTGGGAGCGGCTCCGCGTCGTCGCGCTCGCGAACGGCGAGGCGACCCCGATCGCCGAGAGGGCGGACGGGCTCGCCGCGCTCCGCGACCCGGACGCGGCCGACGGCCCGGCCGATCTCGTCGCCGACGGCGGCCTCCGGCTGAAGGCCAACGGGAAGCGGCTGCTGGAGGCCGGCTACCACGACGTCTACCCGTACCGCTCCAGCGACGAGCGGATCGTCCCGGACGTCGAGGTCGGCGAGACCCTGTCGCTGTCGGACCGCGCCACAGAGGCGAAGGAGACGCAACCTCCCCGCCGCTACGGGCAGTCCCGTCTCATCGAGGAGATGGAGAAGCGGCAGCTCGGGACGAAGGCGACCCGCCACCGGACCATCGAGAAGCTGTACGACCGCAACTACGTCGAGAGCGACCCGCCGCGGCCGACGCGACTCGCCGAGGCGGTCGTCGAGGCCGCCGAGGAGTTTGCCGACCGGATCGTGAGCGAGGAGATGACCGCCCAGCTCGAACAGGACATGGCGGCTATCGCGGCCGGCGAGAAGGAGTACGACGAGGTGACGGCGGCGTCCCGAGAGCTCCTCTCCCGCGTGTTCGACGACCTCACCGAGTCGCGCGAGGCGGTCGGCGACCACCTCCAGACGTCGCTGAAAGCGGACAAGACGCTCGGTCCCTGCCCCGAGTGCGGCTCGGACCTCCTCGTCCGGAAGTCCCGGCAGGGGTCGTACTTCGTCGGCTGCGACGGCTACCCCGACTGCGAGTACACGCTGCCGCTCCCCTCGACCGGGAAGCCGCTCATCCTCGACGAGACCTGCGAGGACCACGACCTCCGGCACGTGAAGATGCTCGCCGGTCGGAAGACGTTCGTCCACGGCTGTCCGCAGTGTAAGGCCGACGAGGCCGACGAGCAGGAGGACGAGGTGATCGGCGTCTGTCCCGACTGCGGGGAGGAACACGGGGGCGAACTCGCTATCAAGCGGCTCCGCTCCGGCTCCCGGCTCGTCGGCTGTACGCGCTACCCCGACTGCGACTACTCGCTGCCGCTCCCCCGCCGCGGCGAGATCGAGGTCACGACGGAGACCTGCGAGGAACACGAGCTCCCGCACCTTCGAGTCCACTCCGGCGACGAACCGTGGGAACTCGGCTGTCCGATCTGTAACTACCGCGAGTTCACGGCCCGCCAGGAGGGGTCGGAGCTTCAGGCCGTCGAGGGGATCGGCGAGAAGACCGCCGCGAAGCTGAAGGACGCCGGCGTCGTCGGCGTCGACGAGCTCAAGTCCGTCGACCCGGACGAGTTGGCGGCGGACGTCGAGGGCGTGGGGGCGGACACCGTCCGCGACTGGCAGGCGAAGGCGGACTGACCGGTCGACCGAACGGTTCGGCGCGGCCCTCGTCGGACCGATCCGGCCTCACTCCGGCCTCCTGATCTGGCCTCACTTCAGCCTCGCTCCCGCCTCGCTCCGGTGCCGCGGCAGACGCCGCGGAGACACCTAAAAGCACAAACAGATAAACGTACGGCGCGTCGTGGGTCGATAGATGGGAGATCGCGACGTCGGCCCGGAGAACACGTCGCCGAGCGACGGCGCCGCCGCGGACGGTATCCTCCGGGCGTTCGTCGAGGCGATTCCGACGCCGACGCTGGTCTGCGATCCCGAGACGCTGGCGATCCGCGCCGCGAACCCCCCCGCGGTCGATCTCCTCGGCCACGACCGCGGCACGCTGACGCTGATGGGACTTCCGGACGTCGGAGAGACCGAGGTCACGGTCGACGGGGAGCCGATAGCGGAGGTCGTCGCCTCGGCCGTCGCGGCCGACCACGAGACGGCCGGCGCCGAGGCGTCAGACACCGAGGCGTCCGCCGGGGGCGTCCGGCGGTTCGAGTGGGACGTCCGACTCGGCGATCCGGGGCTGCGGGTCGACGCGGCGCTTCACACGGCGACGATCGCCGGCGGCGAGTGGCTCGTCGTCGGCCTCTCCGACGCCACCGACCGCGTCGCGGCCGCGACCGAGCGCGACGGCGAGCGCCGGCTCGTCGACGCGCTCGCCGAGACCGTCCCGCTCGCGCTGTTCCGCTGTACCGAGGAGGGAACGCTCTCCCGGTGGAACGAGCGGCTCGCGACCGACTCCGGCTACGACCCCGAGTCGCTCTCGGGGCGGGCGCTCACGTCGCTGTTCGACGAGGAGACGCGCGGTTCCGTCGGCGACGCCCTCTCTCGGGTGTACCGCGACGGGGAGACCGTCTCCGGCGAGGCGCGGCTGCTCACCCGGTCCGGAGAGCGCCTCCCGTACCGGCTCTCGATCGGTCCGGTGACGGAGGGCGACCGGGTCGTCGGCGCGGTCGGCGTCGGGGAGGACGTCACCGACGCGTCGCTTCGAGAGGAGCGCCTCGCGGTGTTGACGCGCGTGCTGCGGCACAACTTCCGGAACGATCTCAACGTCGTCACGGGGTTCACCGGGCGGGCCATCGAGGCGATCGACGACCCCGAGCTCGCGGGGCAGCTCGAACGCGTCGTCGACACCGCACAGCGGCTGCTGCGCCTCGGCGAGACCTCGCGGAAGGTGGAGCGGTTGCTCTCCGAGCACCCCTCGCCGCGGCCGCTCGCGCTCGCGCCCGCGGTCGACGCGGCCCTCGAATCGCTCGATCCGGCGCTCCGCGAGCGGGCCGCGGTCGACGTCGACGTTCCGGCGGACCTCGCCGTCTCCGCGGTCGCGTTCCTCCCCGAGGCGATAACCGAGCTCGTCGACAACGCGATCCGCCACAACGACGCGGACGCCCCCCGAGTCAGGATTTCGGCCGCGGAGCTGCCCAGCGAGACGTGGGTCTCGCTCGTCGTCGCCGACGACGGGCCGGGAATCCCGCCCGCCGAGCGGGCCGTCCTCACCGGCGAGGAGACGCCGCTCGACCACGCCAGCGGGCTCGGCCTCTGGTACGTGAACTGGATCGTCACCGCCGGCGGCGGGAGCCTCGACATCGCGGAGAGCAAGGCCGGCGGCAGCCGGATCGAGCTGTCGCTACGCGCCGCAGAGGGATCGCCGCCCGACGGCACCGATCTGTTCGTCTCCGGGGAAACGGAACCGTTCGATCCGGACGACGCCGGGCTGTTCGATCCGGACGACGCGGAGCCGTTCGGTTCCGACGAATCCGGTGGCGGCCGGTAGCTCCTCGCTCGGGCGTCGACTCACTCCACCAGCCGTAGCTCGTCGCCGACCGCCACCGACTCGGCAGCGCCCGCCGGGAGTTCGACGACGGTGTCGGCCCGGCCGCGGCCCACCCCGACGAACGGCGCGAGCCGCTTTTTCGCCGTCACCTCGCCGTCGACGAGCCACGCGGCGTCGATCGCGAACGGCACGAACAGCATGTGGAGCCACTGCGTGTCGACCTCGTCGAACGGGAACACGAGGGCGTAGCCGTCGGGGATCGACCGCCGGAACATCAGGCCGCGGGCCTGTTCGAACGTCGACCGCGCGACGTCGACGTCGCTCGCGAGGTCGGTCTCGGCCCGGTCGCTCGCCGAATCGGGACGGTGAACGAGTCGCACGGCTGCCGTCTCGCGGCGGGCGGATAAATAGCCTCTCGTTCGGTCGGCGCCGCAGCCGAGCGCGGCGTCGACCGCGTCGGGGTTAGCTCGCGCTTCCGTACGTCTCTTCGAGGTACTCGACGATGTCGTCGCTCTCGGCCATCCCCTCGATCCCGTGCTCCTCGTCGACGAGGACGGGGACGCCGGTCTGCCCGGAGACCTCCTCGACCTCCGTCCGCTCGTCGTGCGAGCGCGGCACCATCACGGAGTCGTACTCCAGACCGAGGTCCGCGAGCTTCGTCTTCACCTTCGCGCAGTACGGACAGCCTTCGAGCTCGTAGAGTGTCAGGTTCGCCATCACCTGCTCATAGACCCTCGACCTGTAAAGAGGTGCGGCCGCGGATGCGCCCGACGCGCACGGGCGACGGGACACGCGTGCGACCACAACTCCCGAATCCAGTTGCCACTACCCTCCCACATCCAGTTGCCACTACCGAGTGACGCGCGAAACGGGGGAAAATCGGAGCGTTTGAACGGGGCAGTCGTCGGGCGATCGCGGTCGGCGCGAGGGTATCGGGGCGTCTCCCGCTTTTACATCGCGCCGCCCATGCCGCCCATACCGCCCATGCCGCCGCCGGGGGCGCCGCCCTCGTCGTCGCCGCCCGACGTCGAGAGGTCGCCAGCCGAGATGATGTCGTCGATTTTCAGCACGAGGTTCGCCGCCTCGGCCGCGGAGGCGATCGCCTGCTCCTTCGCGTGGGCCGTCTCGACGACGCCCGCGTCGGCCGTGTTGACGACCTCGCCGGCGAACACGTCGAGCCCGGCGTTCTCGTCGCCGGCCTCGTGAGCCGCGCGCAGGTCGACCAGCAGGTCGATCGCGTCGAGTCCGGCGTTCTCGGCGAGCACGCGCGGAATCAGTTCGAGGGAGTCGGCGAACGCCTCGACCGCGAGCTGCTCGCGTCCCTCGACGGAGTCGGCGTAGTCGCGCAGGCGACGTGCGATCTCGACCTCGACCGCGCCGCCGCCGGGCAGGGTGCGCCCGTCGGAGACGGTCGTCGAGACCACGTCGAGCGCGTCCTGGATGCCGCGTTCGAGCTCGTCGACGACGTGCTCGGTCGTGCCGTACAGGAGGAGCGTGACGCCGTGGGCGTCCTCGCCCTCGACGTAGAACAGCTCCTCGTCGTCGTCGCGCTTGACCGAGCCGACCGCGAGGTCGTCGGCGGTCAGCGAGTCGAGGTCCGTGACGATCGGCGCGCCGAGGACGTTCTTCAGGAACGTGAGGTCGGACTTCTTCGTGCGGCGGATCGCGAGGATTCCCTCCTTCGCGAGGTAGTGCTGCGCGAGGTCGTCGATGCCCTTCTGGCAGAAGACGACGTCGGCGCCGGACTCGACGATCTGATCGACCTTCTCGCGGAGCTGCTCCTCCTCCTGGTCGAGGAACTTCTGGAGCTGGTCCGGGGAGTCGACGTTGACGGAGGTGTCGACGTCCGCCTCCTCGACCTCGATCGGGTCGTTGAGGAGGAGGACGTTCGCGTCCTCGAAGTCGGTCGGCATGTCCTCGTGGACGGGGTCCTTGTCGATCGCCGCACCGGTGAGCAGGCGGGACTCGCCCGCCGCGCGCCCGGTGCGCGTCTCGATGTTGAGGTTCGCCAGATCGACCACGTGGGAGCCGTCGTCGGCCTCGACCGTGACGCCCTGTACCGCGCGGACGACGAGGTCGGCGAGCACGTCCTTGTCCAGCTCGGCGCCCTTCCCGGTCATCGACGTCTCGGCGACGTTACGCAGGGTCTCCGTGTCGTCGGGGTCGACGGCGGTCGCGACCTCGTCGACCTGCTCGCGGGCGTACTCGCTCGCGAGGTTGAAGCCCTTGATCACCGCTGTCGGGTGGATGTCCTGTTCGAGGAGGTCCTGGGCGTTTTTCAGCAGCTCGCCCGCGATGGCGACCGCGCTGGTCGTCCCGTCGCCGGCCTCGTCCTCTTGGGTCTCGGCGACCTCGACGACCATCTCGGCGGTCGGGTTGTCGATGTCCATCTCCTGGAGGATGGTGACGCCGTCGTTGGTGATGGTGACGTCGCCCATCGAGTTGACGAGCATCTTGTCCATCCCCTTGGGTCCGAGCGTCGACCGGACGGACTCGGCGACGCCGCGAGCGGCGGAGATGTTGTACTCCTGAGCGTCCTTGTCCTGGACGCGCTGGGCGTCCTCGCCCATGATGATCATCGGCTGGCCCTGCTGCATTCGCTGGCTCATACAGCGTTTGATTGATTGTGATTCTATATAAATGTCTCGTTGACGGGCCGCCGCGTGCGAGTACACGTCGCCGCCGGGGTCGGAAGAAAAACGCACGCCTTCGCGGTGTTTTGCCCGAATTCATGCGGGGAGTTAGCATTGATCTCCGTCGGCGACAGAGGCGCGTTCCGACGCCGTTTATATACTCACCGTCGACGCCGCGTCACCCGGTACGCCGCCGCGTCACCCCGGCACGCCGCCGGCCAACAGCGCGGCGTCGACGAGCAGCAGGACGGCGAGCCCGGCGCTCGCGAGCAGGTAGGGTCGAGCGACGGTCGCCAGCCGAGCGGACCCGGGCGCGCTCCCGACTCCGGCGAGCGCGTCCGGCGGGAACCCCTCGGCCATGTACCGCCCCCACCCGACGTCGGGGTCGACCTCGCGTCGCATCCGGAGGACGCCCAGCTCGACGAGCCCGTTCATGACGCCCCACAGCGACAGCATCGCGATGACGGCCCACCCCCGCCGGGTCGTCGCGAGGGCCTCCAGCGGCGTGTACAGCCGCCAGATCATGTACGCGCCGGTGACGGGGAGGACCACCCCCGTCCAGCGCGTGACCATGAGGAGGCGGTGCGCGGCGTCGGCGAACGCGTCACGGCCGAGCGTCCCGTCGGTCGCCCGCGGTAGGATCGCGTAGGCGACGTACAGCGTCGCGCCGGTCCACAGCGCGCCGGAGAGCACGTGGAAGACGAAGGCGGTCGTGAGCAACACGGGATCGACTGGGCGCGAGAGCGGAATAAAGCCAGCCCCGGACAGGATCGGGTGGCGGTTCGCCGCCCGGTCAGCTCTCGTCGACCGGCACCGCCTCCAGCGCCGCCTCGACGACCCGCACCGCGCTCGCGCCGTCGCGCCGGGGGACGACGCAGACCAGCGCGTCGCCCGTCACGCCCGCGGCCGCGACGTCGACGTCGGCGGCGGCGAGCCGTCCGAGCGCGGCCGTCAGCGCCGCGACGTCGACGTCGCCGGTCGCGAGGATCGCCGTTCGGTCGCCGTCGTCGACGACCGCCGTATCGCCGACGCGGAGGAGGAAGTCGGCGGCGGCCCGGTCGCCGTCGCGTCCCCCGCCGCCGTTCGTTTCGTCCGTGCCCTCGACCACGCCCACCCCGCTCCGCATGGTGACGCTCGCGCGCCGGGATTCGGTCTCGTACGCCGGCAGTTCCTCTCGGAAGCGCCGGAGCGCGGCCGCGACCGCGTCCGGGTCGCCGTCGAGGTCGGCGCGCTCCGCGAGCCAGGTCGCGGCGGCGCTGTGGTTCACCAGTCCGGCGCGGAGCGCGTCGCGGAGGAACGGGCGCGCTCTGACTGCCTCCCGCGTCTCGGCTGCCAGCGACATGCGCGGGGGTGCGCGTCGAGCGGGCAAGATCGTTTCGGTCGGGCGGTCGCCGGAGCGCGCGGCTCCCTCGCCGTCGACGGCTCGGCGTTCCCGCCGTTCCGCAGCCTCCGAAGTCCCTAAGAGCGGCGCGGCCCCAGTACGGGTATGCAGTCGCTCGTCATCGTCGCGCACGGCTCCCACCTCAACCCCGAGTCGAGCGCGCCGACGTACGACCACGCCGACACGATCCGCGCCGCCGGTGCCTTCGACGAGGTCCGCACCGGCTTCTGGAAGGAGGAACCGCACTTCCGAGAGGTGCTCCGCACCGTCGAGGGCGACGAGGTGTACGTCGTCCCGCTGTTCGTCTCGGAGGGGTACTTCACCGAGCAGGTGATTCCCCGGGAGCTCCGGCTTGACGGCTGGGACGTCTCCGAGTGGGGCTCCGACGGCCTCTCCGCCGACCAGGCCACCCTCGTCGCCGAGGACATCGACCGGGAGGTCCACTACTGCGGTCCGGTCGGCACGCACCGCGCGATGACCGACGTGATCGTCCGGCGCGCGGAGTCGGTGACGGACGACCCGGACGTCGGCGAGGGGTTCGGCCTCGCGGTCGTCGGCCACGGCACCGAGCGCAACGAGAACTCGGCGAAGGCGATCGAGTACCACGCCGACCGGATCGCCGAGCGCGACCGCTTCGACGAGGTACAGGCGCTGTACATGGACGAGGAGCCGGAGGTCGACGATCTCCCCGACCACTTCGAGAGCGACGACGTCGTCTTAGTCCCCCTGTTCATCGCCGACGGCTACCACACGCAGGAGGACATCCCGGAGGACGTGGGGCTCTGCGAGGACCACACCGAGGGGTACGACGTGCCCACCGAGGTCGACGGCACCCGGATCTGGTACGCGGGCGCGGTGGGGACGGAGCCGCTCATGGCCGACGTGGTCTTGGAGCGCGCCGCCGACGCCGGCGCCGACCTCGGGGCCGCGCTCGACGACGTGCGCGAGACGACCCGCGTCGCCACGGGGGACTGAGCGTGGTCGACGCTTCCTCCGCGACCGACGGCGGCGAGCGCGACGATGCCGGAGCGAGCGACGACGAGCCCGCGGTCCCCGCGGTCGACCTCCCGGGCGACGCGTTCGACGCGGTCCTCGACGCGCTCGCCGACCGCGACCCGGGCGAACCGCTCCGATTCGAGGGGTTCAGCGTCGCGCGCGGCGACGAGGGGGGCTACGTCCTCGCCGACAGCGACCGGTCGACGCGGCTTGGGGAGGGCGAACTCCACGAGGCCCTGTCGGAGCGCGCCCCGGCGGTCACGGACTGGTACGCCTTCGAACGCGTCGTGGGCGAGTTCGGGCCGCGGCGCGCGTTCGTCCGCTGGATCGAGGACGCCGACGGCGAGACCGTCGCGACCCGATACGCGGCGCTCGCCGAGGGGATCGAACGCGCGTGGGGCGAACTCAAAATAACCGCCACGGTCACTGACCGCGGCGAGCGCCGGTACGACGTGCGCCACGCCGACGACGCCGGCGTCGCGGTCGACGAGCTTGAGGTCCACGACGATCCGCTCGACGCGCGCGACCTCGTCACCTACGACGAGAAGGGGCGGTACCGCCCGCTCAAGACGGCGCCGTCGCTCGCGGGCGGCTGGGCGTTCCCCGATCTCGGTCCGCGCGACCTCTACGAGACGGTCGAGACGGTCTACCCCGCGACGGTCGCCAACTGGCACCGCGAGCGCGAGGGCGAGCTCGACGTGAACCACTGGCGGGAGACGATGGAGCGCCAGTCGGGCATCTACGGCGTCGTGAAGACGTGGGACCGCGGCGAGGGCCACGAGCACGTCGACTGGGTCGCGGAGGCCTGTTGCGACGACTCGCAGTGTCTCAAGCGCCGGGAGTGGGAGTACGACGACGAGACCGACCTCGACGTCGACGGCGGCGACGGCGTCTTTCCCTGCCGCGAGCCCTGCTCCGTCGTCGTGTCGGCCGCGCGGAAGTGGACGCGATTGGAGAGCGAGCAGGAGCGCACCTACGAGTTCGAGCTGACGCCGAGCGAGAAAGAGCAGGTCGAGGACATCGTCGACGCGGTCGCGGACGGCCGGGTCGACGAGATCCGGGAGGCGGACACGAAGGAGGGCGCGAACCGCTACCGGACGCGCTTCCTCCGCGCCAAGCGGTTCGACGACGAGGGGAACCTCGGCGGCGTGCCCACCGAGTCGGACGACGAGTAGCGCCCCGATCTCCCTCGAAGCATCGCCGCGCCCCGCAGGCTTTTCTCGCCGCCCCCAGTACGGTGGGGTAATGAACGCCGTCACGCTGGGCCCCGCCGGCACGTACTCGCACCGCGCCGCGCGCTCCGTCGCCGCCGAGGTGTCGTTCCGGGAGTCGGTCACCGCGATCGTCGACGCCGTCGCGAGCGGCGAGTTCGAGCGCGGCGTCGTCCCCATCGAGAACAGCATCGAGGGCTCCGTCACGGAGAGCCTCGACGCGCTCGCCGACTACGACGTCTCCGTCACCCGCGAGGTCGTCACGCCGATCCGCCACGCCCTCCTCGCGCAGGACGACGAGTTCGAGGTCGTCGCGAGCCACTCGCAGGCGCTCGCGCAGTGTCGCAACTGGCTCGAAGCCAACTACCCGGACGCCGGGCTCGAAGCGGTCGCCTCCACCGCCCGCGGGGTCGAGCGCGCCCGCGAGGACGCCCGCGTCGCCGGGATCGGGCACCCTGACAACGCCGGCGACGACCTCTCGATACTCGCGGCGGACATCCAGGACCGCACCTCCAACGCGACCCGCTTCCTCGTCGTCGCGCCCGAGTCCGCGCGCTCTGACGCCGGCGGAAAGACCACGCTGATCGTCTACCCGAACGCGAACTACCCCGGCCTGCTGCTCGAACTCCTCGAAGCCTTCGCCGACCGCAACCTCAACCTCTCGCGGATCGAGTCGCGCCCGAGCGGCGAACGCCTCGGCGACTATCTGTTCCACTTCGACGTGGACGCCGGCCTCTACGAGGACCACATGGCGAAGGCGGTCGAGGACATCGAGGCCATCGCGGACAACGGCTGGGTGAAGGTGCTCGGCTCGTACGATACCGAGCACGTATTGGACTGAGGTCTGAGCCACGGAAGGCGGCGACTCGACACCGCCGATCCGATATTTAAATGGGCAGCTCCGACGATAGCAACCGTTTATAAATGGACGCGGCGGTGCGGTGGCGCGCGCCTCCGAGCGGCCGCCTCCAGCGGCCGTGAGGAGCGCGTGCGAGGGAGTCAGCCGGCCGGAGCGAAGCGGAGGCCGGCTGACGAGGCTGGGGAGGTGTGAGGTGCTGTGCGGAGCGGTGCGGGGCGGGACTCAAAGGGGCAGCCGCGATCGGCGAACCCCAGCGACGCAAGCACCGGAGGGAGCGAGCAGCGCGAGCGACTGAGGAGCGCAGCGAGCTGTGGGAGCCGATCGCGGCTGGGGCTTTGGCGGTGTTCCTTGTCGATCCGCTGGCAACTGTTTATTAGTAACTGCTCGGAGGCTCAGTGATTCTCGCCGTTCCAACGGCTACTTCCGTGAACGTGGGAACTTCGCTTTATTCGAACCGGTACGTCGCGCCGTCCGGGCCGTCTTCGATCTCGACGCCGACCTCACGGAGCGCGTCCCGGAGCTCGTCGGCGCGCTCGTAGTTGCCGGCCTCCCGTTCGGCCTCGCGCACGTCCAACACGAGCTCGACCAGCTCGCCCGCCAGCTCCACGTCGCCGTCGCTCGCCGTCTCGAACTGGAGGCCGAGCACGTCGCCGCCGAGGTCGTCGAACGCCTCGACCGCCTCGCGGAGCCCGCGGTAGTCGTAGGCGGCCTCGGCGTCACCGGTCGCGCCCGCGTCCTCGACCGCGTCGACGTGGCGGTTCACCGCGTCGGTGAGGTCCAAGAGCGCCGCGGTCGCCTCCCGGAGGTTCAGATCGTCGTTCATCGCGGCCGCGAACTCGTCGCGCGCGGTCTCGACCGCGTCGCGGAGCTCGTCGTCCTCGGATTTGGCGCGGGCCGCGGTCGAGTCCAGCGCCTCGACGGTGCGGTCGTAGGTCCGCGAGAGGCGCTCCCAGCGCTCCTCGGCCTCCGCCATCGTCTCCTCGGTGAGCGCCTGCTCGGAGCGGTAGGCGGCGCCGGCGTAGAAGGTGCGGATCACGTTGACGCCGAGTTCCTCCAAGGCGTCGGGCACGGTCCAGAAGTTGCCGATGGAGGAGGACATCTTCTCGCCGTCCATCGCCAGTAAACCGACGTGGAGCCAGTGGCGCGCGAACGTCTCGCCGGTGGCCGCCTCCGACTGGGCGATCTCGTTTTCGTGGTGCGGGAAGACAAGATCGCGCCCGCCCATGTGGACGTCGAGCGTGTCGCCGAGGTGCGTCGTCGACATCGCCGAGCACTCCACGTGCCACCCCGGGCGGCCCTCGCTCCACGGCGAGTCCCACGTCTCGCCCGCGGGCGTCTCCGCGCCGTGGTCGTGTTTCGCGTGCTCGCGCGCCGCGGTCTCGCTCACGCCGTCGGCCTTCCACAGCGCGAAGTCAGCCGGGTTGCGCTTCTCCGAGCGCTCGTCGGGTTCGCCCTGCGCTTCGAGCGCGTCGACGTCCTGGTTCGAGAGCTTCCCGTACTCCTCGAACGCGGTCACGTCGAAGTAGACGGAGCCGTTCGCCTCGTAGGCGTACCCCTTCTCGACCAGCGTCTCGACGAGGTCGACGATCTCCGGGACGTGTTCCGTGACGCGGGGGTACACCTCGGCGCGCAAAAGGTTCAGCCCCCGCATCGCGTCGAAGGTGGTCACGGTGAACGTCTCGGCCACGTCGCGCTCCGCGGCCCACTCGTCGCGCTCGCCGACGCGGGCGGTGATCTTCTCGTTGACGTCGGTGACGTTCTCGACGTGGCGCACGTCGTACCCCTCGTGTTCGAGCCACCGGTGGAGCACGTCGGCGTGGAACCACAGCCGGGCGTGGCCGAGGTGCGGGTCGTCCGACACCGTCAGGCCGCAGACGTACAGCGTGACGTCGCCGTCGGCCGTGAACTCGACGCGCTCGTCTTCGAGGGTGTCGGTAACGACGAGACTCATTACGAGCCCGTTGCCGGAGTGAGCGTTTTAAATCGTCGGATCGAGCGAGACGGAGACATCGCGCCCGCCGCCGGTTCGCTCGGGTGTCCATCGTCGGCATCGACGTCGGCCGATGGCGGACACCGCCGAAGCCCCGACTGCTCGGCGAGACGTGACCGCCGCAGCGACCACCGCCAAAGCCCCGGCCGCGAGGACACCGGACGCTCGTTGTGTTCCTCACTCGGTCGCTCCGCTCCCTCGTTACGGTGCTCACGTCGCCTCCGGTGTCCTCGCGGCCGCCCCTTTGAGTCCCACCCCGCACAGCACCGCAGCCTCACACCTCCCCAGCCTCGCGCGGTGCTCCTCGGCCGCAAAGCGGCCTCGCCGGCACGCGCCACCGCAGTTTTGTTTATAAATAAACGACTCCCTCAGGACTCCCGCGTCGTCCACTCAACCGCGTAGCCCGCCTCGCGCACCGCCGTCAGGACGCGGTCGACGTGCGCCGGACCGTTCGTCTCCACCTCGAACACGAGGTCGGCGTCGCCCACGGGCAGATCGGGGTGACTGCGCTCGTGGCGCACCGTCCGGATGTTCGCGCGCTCCCCCCCGATCAGGGTCGCGATCTCGCCCATCGTGCCGGGCGTGTCGTCGATGCGGACGGAGAGCTCGATCAGCTGGTCGCGGTCGACCAGCGCGTGCGTCACCACCTCCTTCAGCGTCGTCACGTCGATGTTGCCTCCGCACAGCAGCGGCACGACCGTCTCGCCGCTCAAGTCGAGCTCCTCGACCGCGTCGTCGTTCAACAGGGCGGCCGCGGCGGTCGCGCCCGCGCCCTCGACCATCTGTTTCGCGCGCTCTAAGAGTAGCAGGATCGCGCTCGCCACGTCGTCGTCGCTCACGACGACGGTCTCGTCGAGGTGCGCGTCGAGCAGCTCGAAGGTGAGCTCGCTCAGCCCGCCGGTCGCGATCCCGTCCGCGATGGTGTCGGGCTCGTCCCGCCTCACGAGCTCGCCGGCCGCGAGACTCTCCGCGAGCGTCGAGGCGCCCTCCGTCTGGACCCCGACCACGCGCGTCTCCGGCGACCGCGCCTTCACCGCGGTCGCGACCCCGCCCGCGAGCCCGCCGCCGCCCACCGGGACGAGGACGGTGTCGACGTCCGGCACCTGGTCGAGCACCTCCAGTCCGAGCGTCCCCTGCCCGGCGACCACGTCCCGGTCGTCGAACGCGTGGACGAACCGCGTCCCGGGGTCGTCGGTGAGCGTCTGCGCGTGCGCCATCGCCTCGGGGAACGCGCTCCCGCGGAGGACGACCTCGGCGCCGTACGCGCGGGTGGCCTCGATCTTCGCCGCGGGCGCCGACTCCGGCATCACGATCGTCGCGTCGATGCCGGCGTCCGACGCCGCCAGCGCCACCCCCTGCGCGTGGTTGCCCGCGCTCGCGGCCACGACGCGTTCGATCGCGGACTCGTCGGCATCCCGATCTGACTCGCCGATCGCCAGCGAGATCGCGTTGTACGCGCCGCGCGTCTTGAACGAGCCGGTGCGCTGGAGGTGTTCCATCTTGAGGCGCACGTCGGCGCCGCACCGCTCGCTCAGCGACCGGCTCCGCTCGACCGGCGTGCGCTGGACGATGTCGGTGCCCGTGAGGCGCCCGGCGGCGGCCTCGACGTCGTCGATCGTAACGGAGGACATGCCCGCGGTGTTTGCCGGGTCGCGTGAAAAGGACTCGGATACGAAACCGCGTTACTGCGCCGGTCTGATCCCCGAACGCCTCCCGGTCAGCGTTTTCCGATCCGCTCTTTCCGATTCACGTTCCCCGAATCGCGTTCCCCGATCAGCGCTTCCCGAGCGCCTCCTCGAAGACCCGCTGCGCGCGCTCGTACCCCTCGTTCCGGTCGACGATCGGGTGGTGGTAGTCCGGCGCCAACTCCTCGCGTTCCCCCCGCGAGAGCGTCGGCCAGTCGACGACCTTCCCGGCCGGCACGTCGGCGAGCTCCGGCACGTAGGCTTTCACGAAGCGCGCGTCCTCGTCGTACTTCGCCATCTGGCTCACCGGGTCGAAGATGCGGACGTCGACGGAGTCGGTCCCGGTCGAGGCCGTCCACTGCCACGCGCCGTGGTTCGAGGCGTAGTCGTGGTCGATCAGCTGCTTCGTGAAGTAGCGCGCGCCGCGCCGCCAGTCGATCAGGAGGTGTTTCGTCAGGAAGCTCGCCACCACCTGCCGCGGGCGGTTGTGGACGTACCCCTCCGCGTTCAGCTGCCGCATCCCGGCGTCGACGAGCGGGTAGCCGGTCTCGCCGCGCGCCCACGCCTCGAAGGCCTCGTCGTCGTCGCGCCACGCGATCTCGTTCGGGAACGATTTGTAGTTCGAGACGGCCAGGTCCGGGGTGTAGTACAGCAGGTGGTACATCTGTTCGCGCCACGAGAGCTCGTAGCGGTACTTCTCGACGTTGCGGCGCTCGCCGCCAGTCACGGCGTCGTAGACGTCGCTCGCGCCCGCCCACAGCTCCCGGATCCCGATCGCTCCCGTCGCGAGGTACGACGACATCCGTGAGACCGCGTGTGTCGGCGCCTCGACGGCTCGCGCGAGGTCGTCGCGGGTGTCGTTGTACGAGGTGATCCCGTAGTCGAGGAACTCGTCGAACCGCTCGCGCGCCGCCTCGTACCCCGCCTCGGGGAGGTCGATGTCGGCGTCCGGTTCGGGAACGGTCTTCCCGTCGCGCACGGCCGCCAGCGCGTCCGCGTCCGGCTCCGCGTACGGCCCCCGCTTCGGGACGGCCTCCCAGTCGTCGTGGAACCGGCTGTGGTTGGGGTAGCGCTCGTCGAGCCGGCCGGGGTCCACCAGCACGAGGTCGGTCCGCGAGTCCGTCTCGACGCCCGCCCCCGCGAGCGCGTCCTCGACGGCCCGCTGTCGGTTCCGGCGGGCCGGCCGGTAGTGGTCGTTGTAGAACACCGTCTCGGCGTCGTACTCGTCGGCGAGATCGACGAGTACCTCGTCGGGGTCGCCGGCGCGAACGACCAGATCGCTTCCGAGTTCGCGGTACCGATCCTCCAGCCGCTTCACGTGGCGGAGGAAGAAGGCGCGCTGTCGCGCGCCGACCGTCGCGAGCAGGTCCGAATCGTACACGAAGACGGGGACGACCGCTCCGTCCCGCGCCGCGGCCGCGAGGCCGGCGTTGTCCCGCGTCCGCGCGTCGCCTCGGTGCCAGAACAGGCGCATGCGATCGGCAGGGGCGCCAGCGGATAGTGTCTGTCGCCGTCGCCCCGCCGCGCTCCTCGCCGGCGCGCCGACCTCCTCTCCCGCCAGTACGTTCAAGACGCTCCGCCACGAATCCTGTCCTGTATGACACGACGAGATCCCTTCGACGAGATCGAGGACCTGCTCGAACGGATGGGCCGCGAGTTCGAGGAGCTCGGCGGCACGCTGGAGGGGACCGGCCCCGAGGTCCCGCGGTTCCCCGGCGCCCGCGACGTCGACGTCGACGTGATCGAGGACGACGAGTCGATCACCGTCGTCGCCGACCTCCCGGGATTCGACGCCGACGACGTCGACGTCGAACTGCGCGACGACGCGCTCGTGATCGCGGGCTCCCGCGAGGAGTCCACCGACCTCGCCGTCGACGACGCGGCAGACGATCCCGACGCGGGCGACGATCTCGACGCGGCAGACGATCCCGACGCGGGCGACTCGGACGACGCCGTCGAGGGCGCCGACGAGGTCCGCTACCATCGACGCGAGCGGCGTCTGCGGTCCGTCTCCCGCCGCGTTCCGATCCCCGAGCCCGTCGAGGCCGACGCCGCGACGGCCTCTTTCGACGCCGGCGTGCTCACCGTCACGCTCCCCAAGCGCTCGCCCGACGACGACCGCGGCCACACGATCGACGTCAGCTGATTCCGACGGGGTCGCACGCCTCGATACCGGCCGCGAGATAGCACGCGTCAATCGCTGTTTAATACCTCACGACGCGTTCTACATACTGATTCTCATGAACGCCACCAATCCCTTCGACGAGATCGAGCAGTTCTTCGGCCGCACCCCCCTCGGCGGCGACCGAGCCTGGGGCCGCGACCTCCGGACCGCCGACATCGACGTCACCGAGTACGACGACGAGTTCGTCGTGATGGCCGATCTCCCGGGCTTCGACCGCGACGGGATCGACGTCCGCGTCGACGACGGTCGACTCGCGATCGCCGCCGAGCGCGACGCGGAGCGCGAAGACACCGACCGACGCTACATCCGGCGCGAGCGACGCCACGAGTCCGTCACCCGCACCGTCGACCTCCCGGCGACCGTCCGCCCCGAGGACGCGACTGCGACGTACCGGAACGGCGTCCTCACCGTCACGATCCCGCTCGACGCGATCGACGCGGACGAGGGCCACCGGATCGACGTGAACTGACCGCGCTGACGTGAACTACCCTGACCGCGCTGACGTGAGCTGCCCGCGGCGGCGCGAATCAACGGACTCGGGACGAACCGCCCCCGTTTCGGGGCGAACCGGTCCCCGTTTCACCTCCGGCCGATGCTTTCTCCACGCTCCCCGTGGTAACTAGCCGCATGAACGACGCCGACCGCGCGGTCGCCAGACGCGAACTGGTGAGCGCGCTCCGCGACCGTCTCGACGCGAGCGAGCCGGTGCTGTCGGCGATCGGCGCGGTCCCGCGCCACGAGTTCGTCCCGGCGGCACAGCGAGCGTCGGCGTACGCCGACCGCCCGCTCCCGATCGGGCACGATCAGACGGTCAGCGCGCCGCACATGGTCGCGCTGATGACAGAACTCCTTGACGTCGCGCGCGGCGACCGCGTCTTCGAGGTCGGGGCCGGCTGCGGCTACCACGCCGCGGTCGTCGCCGAGCTCGTCGGCCCTGGGAACGTCTTCTCGGCCGAGCGCGTCCCGGAGCTGGCCGCGGACGCCCGCGAGCGACTCGCCCGCCTCGGCTACGACGTGACCGTCGCGACCGGCGACGGGCGCGAGGCGTTCGCCGACGAGGCCCCGTTCGACGCCGCGTATCTCACCTGTGCGGCGCCCGAGGCGGTCCCGGACGCAATCGTCGACCGCGTCCGGACGGGCGGCCGAGTCGTCGCTCCCGTGGGCGAGGACCGCGGGCAGCGGCTCGTTCGGCTCACGGTCCGGGAAGACGGGGTCGACCGCGAGGACCGCGGCGGCGTGCGGTTCGTCCCGATGCGGTAGCCGACCCGCCGAACGCACAGTTTTAGACGACCGAGTTCTGAGACCAGCCATGGACGACGCATCGCTCAGGGCGGACATGATCGAGGGGCTCGAACACCAGCTCGGCGAGCCCATCGAGCCGCCCGTGTTGACCGCGCTCCAGCGCGTCTCGCGTGACCCATTCGTCGACGACTCGCCCGGCGGCACCGTCGACGGCGACGACCCGCACTCGCTGTCGCTCGCGACGCTGGTCCGGCTCGTCACCGCGCTCGACGCCGAGGAGGGGGATTCCGTCCTCGTCGTCGGCGCCGGAGTCGGGTATTCGGTCGCGATGCTCGCCGAGATTGCGGGCGCGCAACGCGTCCACGCCGTCGACATCGACCGCACGGCCGTCGTCGCCGCGAGGTCGAACCTTGACGCGGCCGGCTACGGCGCGGTCCTCGTCGACCGCGCGGACGGCGCCGACGGGCTCCCGGCGTACGCACCGTACGACCGGATCCTGATCGAAACCGCCGTGGTCGAGCCCCCGCACGCACTCTGCGAGCAGCTGGCACCCGGCGGCCGGATCGCCTACCCGCGCGGCGCGGGCGTCCAGACGGTCGCGGCGATCGAGCCGATATCCGACGCGAAAAGGGACCCGACCGCTCCGACCGAGACGGACGCCGACGGGAGCGAGGACCCGGCGCCGGCGGGGTTCGAGACGGTCGAGACGTACGGACCGACGCGACTCCAACCGATGCTCGTCGACGGTGAACAACCCGGAACGGAGCGGAACCGAACGCGGCGGGAGGACGCCGAACGCGCCGAGCGCGGCCGTCAGCGTCGACACGGCTGGGAACAGGACTGGATCGACTGGGACGACCAGCTCTGACCGGTCCGCCCCGCTCTCTTCCGATCGCCCCGTCACTCCTCGACGACGAGCACCTCGGTGTTCCCCCGCTCGTCGACGTAGTCGCCCTCCGCCGGTGGCTTGATATCGATCGTGAGCGTCCCGTCGGCCTGATTCGGTCCGAGTTCGGGGTCGACGTCGACGCTCGCGACGCCCTCGCCGTTCGTCTTCGCGGTGACGACGCCGTCTATCTGCGCGGAGCCGCCGCGAACGATGACCGTCGCGTCCGCGACGCGGGAGCCGTCGGGGTCGACGACCGCGACGTCGATCGACTGGTCGCCGGGCGTGGTCACCTCCGGCTGCGGCTGCGCGTCGAGCTCGGTCGCGGCCAGTCCGTCGATGTCGCCGATCATTCCCATCATCACGCTGAGACTGGCGACGCCGACGACCAAGGCGATAACGAGACGGACCGGAAGCCCCTCGATGGCACGGGTGTCGGTGCTGAACGTCCGGCGGTTCGCGGTGCGCGAGTCGTGTGTTCGATCGGACATACGACCCGCTGGCCGCGGCATTACTTATAAAGAATCGGACGGATCGGACCGCAGCGAGACGGGACCTGCGGATTCGCTCGACGCCGACCCGACGGACGCGGTCTCCCGAGCGTTTTTATCCGATCCCCGGGCCACCCGGCCGCGTGTACGTACTCGGTCGCGACGAGACGGACGCCGACCGCGACGGCGGAAACGCCGACCGCGACGATGAAACCGCCCACGCAGGCGGGGCCAAGCGCAGCGAGGGGGCCGACCGCCACGTTGAGGAGACCGATCGCCACGACGAGGGGTCCGACCGCCACGGCGATCGCCCGCCCCACACCGCCCGAATCGGGTCCTTCCTCGCCCGCGACGGGAGCGCCGGCGCTCCCGTCGGGATCGACATCGACCGTCCGCACGCGGGCGTCATCTTCGGCAAACGCGGCACCGGGAAGTCGTACACGCTCGGCGTCCTCGCCGAAGAACTGGCCGACGCAGACGGCGTCGTCCCGATCGTCGCCGACCCGATGGGCGTCTTCGGTGGCCTCGACGCGGCCGGCGGCCGAGTCGTCGACCCCGCGGTTCGCCCCGCCTCGATACCGCCCTCGACGTGGCCGGACCTGCTCGGCCTCGATCCCGAGAGCGGACCGGGAAGCCTGGTCTGGCGCGTCGTCGCGGACGCGGTCGACGGCGGCGAGGAAGACGCGGCCGGGGTCGGCGTTTCCCAGACAGACGGCCGACCGTCCCCGTCGCTCGCCGCGCTCCGCGAGGCGGTCGACGCGGCCGACGCGCCGGCGGAGACCCGGCGCGCCGCGGCGAACCACCTCCGGCTGGCGGCCTCGTGGGGCGTCTTCGACGCCGACGCGCCGCCGGTCGCGTCGCTCGCGGTCGACGGGGACCCCGCCGTGCTCGACCTCGCCGGCGTGCCCGACGTCGCCGCGGCGGCCGTCGTCCGCGCGGTCGCTCGCGGGCTCTACGACGCTCGGGTCGCCGACGACTCTCCGCGGCTCCCGTGGCTCCTCGTCGACGAGGCGCACGCCTTCTTCGACGGGATCGCCGAGCCCGCGCTCCGGACGCTCCTCACTCGGGGGCGCGCACCCGGCGTCTCGCTGGTCTGTGCGACCCAGCGCCCGGCCGCGTTACCGAGCGTCGCCGTCTCCCAGTCCGACCTCCTCGTCTCCCACCGGCTCACCGCCGCGCGCGACGTCGACCGACTGGCCGAGGCGGAGGCGACGTACCTCGCCGACGACCTCGCCGCGCGGCTCCCCGAAGGAGTCGGCGAGGCGCTCGTCGTCGACGACGCCACCGAGACGGCTCACACGGTCCGGGTCCGGGAGCGACGCACGCCCCACGAGGGGGAGAGCCCCCGTGCGAGCCGGCTGTCGAACGCCGAACCTCGGTGAGCGGGACAGAACGCACAAACCCTCTCGGCCTCACTCACGCCCATGGAACGGACGCCGTACGGTTTTCTGCTGGTCGCGGTCGGCGGGTTCCTCGGCGCGGTCGCTAGGTACGCGGTCGACGTCGGTGTCGCGGGCTTCCTCGCCGCGGGAGTCGCCGGTGACGGTCTCGCGGTCCTCGGTGGAGCCCCGTCCGGCGCTGGGACGCTGGTCGCGAACGTCGCGGGATCGTTCGCGCTCGGACTCCTTTTACCGCTCGCGTCGAACGACCGGGTCCGCCTGTTCGTCGCCACCGGCGCGCTCTCGTCGTTCACGACGTACAGCACGTTCGTCGCCGACGCGGTCGCGCTCGGGACGCCCGCCGGCGCCTGGTTCGTCGCCGTCAGCTACGTGACCGGATTCGCCGCGGCCGCGCTCGGTCTCGCGGTCGGGGGGAGGATTCAGGGGTGACCGCCTCGCCGGTCTTCGCGACCGCCCTCGTCGGCGTCGGCGGGGCGCTCGGCGCCGTCTCCCGGCACGCGGTCGGCCTCCGCGTCGAGGGGGGCCGGTCGGTCCTCCTCGTCAACGCGCTCGGCAGCTTCGCCCTCGGCGCCGTCTCCGCCGGGCCGATAGGGTCGACGGCGGCGCTGCTCTTCGGCGTCGGCTTCTGCGGCGCGTTCACGACGTTCTCGTCGTTCGCGGTCGGAACCGTTCGCGCCGCGAGCGAAAACGGCGCCCGCGCCGCCGCGACGGTCGCGGTGTCGAATCTCGCGGCCGCGCTCGTCGCGTTCCTCCTCGGCTCGCTCCTCGTCGGAGCGAGCTTCGGGTGACCGTCGACCCCCGGTCCCGGCTCGGGAAGCGATAGGTACAGCATCCTTCGGCCCGTATCCGAGGCCGTGACCGACACCGACCGCTCCGTCGACGCCGAGTCGACCGATCCGGCCGACTCGGACTCCCTCTCCGACGGCGTCGAGCCCGAGAACGTCCCCGAGTTCGGCGACCTCTCGATCCCCCAGCGCGCGTTCGTCGCCGCCGCGCAGAACCCCTCTCGCGGGCTGCTGGTCGTCGGCCTGTTCGCGTTCGCGCTCGCCTTCTACGCCGCGTTCTGGCTGTCGTTCCCCCGCGCCGCCGGGCTCCTCTCGGCGGTCGCGCTGATCGTCGTCGCCGTCGCGGCGGTCGTCTACTGGCTCCTCGACCGCGTCTCTCGCTGAGTCTCCTGCCTCGTCGGCGCACGGTTCGACCGGCCGCGCGCCGACCGTCCCGCGAGGTGACCGTTCCGCGGCCGCGACCTCACGGCCGCGGCTCGTAGAACTCCCGGAGCGGTCGGCCGAACGCGGGCGCGAGCGTCGCGACCGCCTCGCCGACCAACACGTCGCGGTCGGCGAACGCCGGCTCCACCCGCGCACCGAGCGCCACGTCGCCCGCGGCCTCGCTCTCCAAGTACTCCCGTACGGTTGCGAACTCCCGCTCGCGCTCGACAACGTACCGGTCACCGTCGATGAAGGGACCGTAAGTGTCCGGGTCGACGTCGTCGACGTACGACTCGTAGAAGCTCGCGGCGTGTTTCCGGACCGCGACCGGCGGCCCCTCGTGGCGCTCGACTACCGGGCGCTCCGTCACCTCCAGTTCCGCGTACAGCGCGGCCCGAACCTCCTCGTTCGACCGTCCGGCGTCACCGGACTCCGCGACCCCGTCCGCCTCGGTCCCCGTCACCGACTCCGTTCCCGTCATCGACTCCGTTCCCGTCACCGACTCCGTTCCCGTCGCCGCCTCTGCGTCCGTCATGGCGCGCGCTCGGAGCACGTCGAAGCCGCGGTCGTTCAACCCCCCGACGATCCCGTCGAGCGAGCGCCGGAGCTGCGGCCACAGCTGGTCGTCGACCACGTCGGGGGCGTCGAAGACGACCGCGACCGGGGTCGTGCCCCGCCGATCGAGATGCGCACGCACCGCTTTGGAGTCGAGCGGTTCCGGTGCCTCCGGCTCGAAGAGCGCCTCGCTCGGGGCCGCGAGCAGCTCCCGCGCGTAGTGCTGGAACCGCGCGAGGTTCGTCGCCGACAACACCGCGGCGACGTTCCGCGTCGGGTCGGTCGGATCGACGACGACGAGCGGGTCCTCGAACGTCCGCTCGGCGTGTCCCTCCGGGTCGAACTCCACCGGCGGGTGCCAGCTCCGTGCCGACTCGACGAGCGGGACGAACCCGCCCAGTTCCAACACGAGCAGCTCCGTGAGATACCCCGAAAAGCCCTCCGTGCGGAGGTCGCTGCCGTACGCGCCGATCCCCTTCAGGAACGCCTTCGCCAGCACCACGTCGGCCGCGAGGTCGTCGTCGAGCCGCGCCGAGAGGTACGCGTCGTGGAAGGGGGTGCGGTCGACCGCGGAGACCAGATCGCCGGCCGTCTCCACGTCGTGACAGGGGACCAAATCGACGTCGAACCCCTCGTAGCTCCCCTTCACGTACGGGTGCTCCGCGTACTCCTCGTGGCCGTCGGGCAGGACCGCGTGGCCGATTTCGAGTCCGTACTCCTCCAGCTGCGCACGGTCGAGGTCGGCGTCGAACCGGACGAAGAGGTCGATGTCGCGGTCGCCCGCGACCCACGTTCCTCGCGCGGTCGACCCGACTTGGACCACGTCGGCGTCGACGGGGAGGTCGGCGATCGCCTCGCGGGTCCGGTCGGTCAGCGTCGCGGCCGCCGCGCTCAGGCGCTCGCGCTCGCCCGGCTCCGGGAGGACGCGCTCGCGGACCCGCGACAGCACCGCCTCCAGATCGTCCATACCGAACGGTCTCGCGGTCCGGCCGAAAACGTGTCGGTCGGATCGGTGCCGGAGCGGTACGCACTTTGGCGCCGTTTCGACGCTATTTGGGCAGTCGGATTCCCGCAGTCGGGCGGAAACGAAAGCCCTATCAAAACAACGCGAATACTCGGAGATGAGCCGAAGTAGCTCAGTTGGTAGAGCGCCTCGCTGTTAACGAGGCGGTCCCAGGTTCGAGTCCTGGCTTCGGCGCCTTCTGCTTTCAGCCGCTTCGTCGCGAGTCGGTACGCTAAAAAACGTCTCGGCCGTACCGACGAGTACGGGCCTTTAGCTTAGTCCGGTTAAAGCGACTCGCTCATAACGAGTTGATCGCCGGTTCGAATCCGGCAGGGCCCATCGTTTCCCCACTCGCTCCCGATCGCTTTTGCCCGTGGTAGCTGCCCGACCAATCGGGAAGACCGGTCGAACGCCGCCGCCTACTCCCCTCGAAGCGTCACGTCGGTCGGGGTCTCGTTCGCGAGGTTGTCGCTCACCGGACAGCGCTCCTCGACGGCGGCGGTGAACTCGGCGAGCGCGTCGTCGTCGACGTCGCCGGCGAAATCCACATCCACGGTCGCCTCCACGCCCTGGTAGCCGGCCCGGGGCTCCTCGGTCCGACCGAGGTGTTTGCGGGGGTCGAACTCGCCGGCGACCTCGACCTCGACGCCCTCGACGTCGAGGTCGTAGTCCGGCGCCACGGCGCGGACGGTCGCGTTGAGACAGCCGGTCCAGGCCGCGAGCAGGTACTCGATCGGCATCGCGCCGGCGTCGCCGCCGCCCATCGCCTCGGGGTCGTCCATCACCAGTTCGTGGTCGCGGGCTCGGGCGACGAACTTCGACTCGCCGTCGCTCTCGCCGCTGACCGCCATCCGCTGCGTCGCGTTGGCGTCACTCATTACCCGTACTACCGTCCCAGCGGGCATAAAACGTCAAAATCGGGCGGTTTAGTGCCGCCGACCGTGACGCGCTGCTATCGCGCGAACGTCGCCGATGGAGGGTGTAAAGTCGGAAGCGGCGGCGTTCGACGCTCAGTTCTGCCGCGACGCGTTACGGATACCGGCGAGTTCCGCGAGCGCGCCGCCGGCTACTCCAGTAGCTCCACCAGTTCGTTCACGTCCTTGACGACCGCGTCGGCGCCGGCGTCGGCGAACTTCTCGCGACCCGATTCACCCGTGAGTCCGCCGGTCAGGACGCCGATCCCGTAGTAGACCCGGGTTTCGTCAGCCTCGTCGGCGTTGCGCGCGGTCCGCACGTCGTCCAAGGTGTCGCCCGCGAACGCGACCCGCTCGGCGTCGAACCGCTCCGCGAGCTCGACGAGCGCCCGGGGGTGCGGCTTCCCCGCCTCCCAGTCGTCCATCGTGAACCGGCGGTCGTCGGGCACGTCGAGGCCGACACGCTCCAGCGCGATGTCGGCCTCCGCCGCCGGTCGACCGGTGAGGACGCCCACGTCGAACCGTCGGGTCAGGTCGTCGATCGTCACGGGGTCGACGAGCGTCGGCTCGTCGTGGATGTAGCCGTCGGCTTCGATCGGCGGTTCGCCGCCCTCCAGTTCGCGGTACAGCTCCGAGCCGAGGTACAGCGCCTGGAACGTCTCGCGGAGCGCGTCGCGGTCCCACTGGTCGCGGACGCGGGCCTGTGCGACCCGCGGGAGGTCGCCGACGACCTCCTTCGCGGCGTCGAGGCCGCCACCAAGTTCGCGGACGCGGTCGGTGAACTCGGCGACGTCCATTCGGAGCCCCTCGCGGCGGGCCAACACGAACAGCGCGGCCGCGTCCGTCAGCTCCCAGTCGTTGTTGAACCCGCCGGCGTCCTTGAACGCCTGAACCGTCTCCCGGTCGATCGGCTTGCCGCAGACTCGGTCGACCGACTCGAGGATAGCCCGCCGGTAGGAGTCCGCCACGTCGACCAACACCCCGTCGATGTCGAGGACGACTGCGTCGACCTGCATACCGCTACGCCGACTGGCGGCGGAATGAACGTTCGGGTTCGCGGCCGACGTCGCCGGTTCGCGGGGCGAGGCGGTCGGCGCTGGTCCCCCCGCGTCACCGCGCGACGTACACCGTGGTCCCCGACTCCGTCGACCGCTCGCGAACGTCGACGATCGGCTCCTCGAACCCGAGCGTGGTGAACAGGCAGGCGGCGTCGAGGCGCTCCGCCAGCGCGACGGTCGGTCGCTGAAGCTCGGCGGGGAGGTTCCGCGCGTAGACGGCGTCAAAGCCGTCCTCGAACGCCTCAAGGCCGAGCGCGTCCCGCACGCCTCGGTCGTCGTCGGCCGCCGCCAGCGCGGTCACGTCCGCAGTGACGACGCGGAGGGCTCCCGCGCTCGACGGCCGGGTCGCAGCCGCCGCGCCGCGCGCTTCCTCGCTCGCGTCGACGTCGATCGCGACGACCTCGCGACCCCGGTCCGCGAGCGTTCGTGCGACCTCCGGCCGCCGGCCGACGCCGATCTCGATCACCCGCTCGTATCCGTCGAGCGCGCCCGCGAGCGCCCGCTCCGACGGCGGTGGTTGTGCCACGGCGCGGCCTTTATGACCGCGGCGGTCAAAAGCGGTTCTATGCTCGTGGACATCGTCCCGGTCGGGGAGGTCACCCCCCAAGTGAAACGGGAGGCCTCCGGTGCGCTGCGTTCCGTGTACGACTGCGACGTGACGGTCCACGACGATCAGGCGATCCCAGACTCCGCGTTCGACGCCGACCGCGGCCAGTACCGCGCCGAGGACCTCATCGAGACGGTCACCCGCGTCGGCGGCGGCGAGAAGAACATCGGCATCACGCCCGAGGACCTCTACTACCGGCGCCGGAACTACGTGTTCGGGCTCGCGTACCTCAACGGGAGCGGCTCCGTCATCTCCACGCACCGCCTCCGAACCTCCTCCGACGGCGGCGTCTCGACCAAGCCCGCGGTCGACGTCTTCGGCGACCGCGTCCGCAAGGAGGTCGTCCACGAGATCGGCCACACCCTCGGGTTGGAGCACTGCGACAACAGCAAGTGCGTGATGTCGTTCTCTCCGACCGTCCGCGAGGTCGACGTGAAAGAGGAGAACCTCTGTGGCACCTGCTCGCGGCTCGTCCGCTGACGCGGCGCGCTTTCGGGTCGAGTCCTTTCCTCCCGCCGGTAGACGTAAAGTCCGCCCCGTACAAGGGACACGTATGGCCGCAAAGCCGGAATACCGCGACCGGCCGGACGTCGAGGTCGCGCTGCTCGACGCGCTCGTCGACCGCGGCGACGAGGGGATGACCGTCCTCGAACTTCGCGCGGCCGTCGACGCCGATATCGACGCCGTCGAAGAGGCGCTCTCGACGCTGAAAGAGGACTCGCTGATCACCGTCGAGTCCGAGGAGCGCGTCCGGGTGTACGCCCACGACAAGGTCGTTCCGGACCCGGAGGCGCCGGACGACGACCCGTCGGAGAGTCTCGTCGACGCGATCCGCGACCGGCTCGGACTGTAGCCGCCGGAGACGGCGGCCTTTTGGCCCTCGATCGCGTTTCTCCGACCATGACGCTCGTCTCCGGCACCCACGACGCGCACGGCGCCGCGTACCGCGACCGCGGCGGCCGAGAGGTCGTCGACCACTACGGAAAGCCCGTCCGCGTCGGCAAGGCGGTCCGCAACGTCGCCGGCGTGATCGAGATGGGATACGGCGTTCTCGCCGTCAGGGGGGCCGATCGCGTCGAGTTCGTCGACAATGCCGTCTCGAACCGCGTCCCGACCGCGGACGGCGAGGGGACCTACGCCCTCCTGCTCGACCCGCAAGGCGGGATCGAGACGGACATGTACGTGTACAACGCCGACGAGCGGCTGCTCGTCTTCCTCCCGCCGGAACGGGTCGAGTCGGTCGCAGCCGACTGGGCGGAGAACGTGTTCATCCAGGACGTCGAGATCGACGACGTGACCGAGGAGTTCGGCGTGTTCGGCGTCCACGGCCCCAAGTCGACCGAGAAGGTCGCCTCCGTCCTCGGCGGGCCGGGCGCGCCGGAGGGGCCGCTCTCCTTCGTCCGCGGCTCGATGGTCGACGCCGGCGTCACGGTGATCGCGACGGACTCGCCGCTGGGCGAAGAGGGGTACGAGATCGTCTGCGCCGCCGCCGACGCGGGCGACGTGTTCGACACCCTGATCAACCGCGGCCTCAACGCGGCCCCGTTCGGCTACCGGACGTGGGACGCGCTCGCGACCGAGGCCGGCACCCCCCTCTTCGAGTACGAGCTGGCCGGGACGGTCCCGAACGTCCTCGGCCTCCGGAACGCGCTCGACTTCGAGAAGGGGTGTTACGTCGGGCAGGAGGTCGTCTCCCGCGTGGAGAATCAGGGCCGCCCGAGCCGGCGGCTCGTCGGCCTCGAACTCGACGGGCTCGCCGAGGCCGTCGCCGGCGTCGACGCGAACGCCGACCCCGAGGAGATCGACGCCGCGCTCCCCGACGCCGGCGCGGCCGTCTTCGACGGCGACGAGGCGGTCGGCGAGGTCACTCGGGCCACGATCGGCCCCGCGACGGATGCCCCGCTCGCGCTCGCGCTCGTCTCGTTCGACGCCGCCCTCGGGGCGGTCGGCGTCCGCCTCGACGGCGAGGAAGTCTCCGCTACCGCCGTCGACCTCCCGTTCATCGACGGGAGCGCTCGGTCGGCGCGGCTACCGGCGTACCCGGAGCTGCGCGCCTGAGGTGCCCGTCCCTCGGTCGGTCGGGTGCGGCCCTCACACCACGAAGTCGACCGCGGAGTAGAGGCCGAACCCGATCGTGAACGCGCCGACGAGCGACCCGACCCACGCGAGGACGGTGTACCCCATCTTCCGCCGGCTCACGCCCGCGTCGCCCGCGGCGTAGCCCGCGCCGACGATCGCCGAGACGATGATCTCGTTGAACGAGACCGGGATCCCGAAGGCGACGGCGGTCTGCGCGATCGCGAACGACGGGATGAGCGCCGAGATCGACCGCCGCGGGCCCATCGAGGCGTAGTCCTGCGCGAGCGCCTTGATCATCCGCGGCGCGCCCGTCCACGACCCGGCCAGCAGCCCGACGCCGCCGCCGACGAGCAGCGCCCACAGCGGGACGCCGACGTCGCCGAAGATCGGGACGAGCGGACCGATCGCGAGGCCGACCTGCGACCCGCCGGCCGAGAACGCGACGAGACCCCCCATCGCGAGCAGAAAGCGCCGCTGGGCGCCCTCGCGGTCGCGGCCGAGGTCCGCGTACACGGCGACCGCGATGAGGGCGGCGATCGCGAGGCTCACCGCGGCGGGACCGGCCCCGCCGATCCCGAGCCCCGACCCGAGCACGCTCGCGACCGACGCCTGTTCGCCGGCGGGCCCGAGCAGCGCGAACCCGACGTTCGCGAGGATCCCCCCGACGATCCCGGCGAGCGCGGCCGTGAGCGGTCGCTCGGGGAGCGACTCGCCGATGAGTCCCCGAGCGACGCCGTAGGCGACTCCGCCGCCGACGAACGGCGTGAGCACCCACAGCGTGGCGATCTCGGCGTACTTCGGCCACGCCGGGTCGCCGCCGAGCGCGAGGCCGACGCCGACGACCGCCCCGGTGACGGTGAACGCCGTCGCGATCGGGTACCCGGCGAACACGCCGATCGCGACGAGCGCGGCGGCGGTGACGAGCGCGACGATGGCCGCCGCGGCCGTGAGCGTCACGCCGCCGATCAGTTCGGTGCCGACAGCCTCCGTCACGTTCGCGCCCTGGAGGATCGCGCCGAGCAGCCCGAGGACGCCGACGACGAGCCCGGCCCGCATCACCGAGATGGCGTTCGCGCCGACGGCGGGCGCGAACGGGGTCGACCCGGACGATCCCGCGCCGATCGACCACGCCATGAAGAGGCTGGCGGCGGCGGCGACGACGAGCGTCCCGGCGGTGACGAGGACCATCAGTTCCGCCCGTCGTTGTACCCCTCGTTCAGCCCGGCCACCGTGCGCCGGACGAGGAGGAACCCGAAGAAGAACAGCCCGAGGAGACCGACCAACAGGAGCACGAACAGCGGCTGGACCGGGAGCATAGGCGTGAATCCGTCGGAACGCGGTTATAAGTTTCGAGGCGAGCGGTCGCGCGACGCGCCGAATTCACCCGCCGGCGGGCGATCGGATCCGTGACTAAAACGCGCTTTTGTCCCTCAGCCACGTATATGTCGGTACCCGCACTACGTGTAACTGCGACCCCCGCTTCGGCCCTCACACGCTCGAACCGCCGGCCGACCGTCGGCTCGTCGGACTCGCACCCCGCTCCCTGCCCGGTCCGGTTACCCCTCCCCGGTCGACCAGCGACCGACAGCCGGCGCCGACACCCGCACCGATCCGGGTCCTCCGTTACGCCCTCCACCGCGCACACGACCGTCGGCCGGTCCGGCCGTCTGCGGGGCGTCGCGACCGGTCTCCGCCGACGCGACGGCGACCCACTCGACCCGCTTCTCTCGCCGGCGACTCCCCAGTACGCTTCTCGTGACTCGGCCAGTCTCCGTTACTCGCGGGCTCCGCCCTCGATCCGGAACGTCTCGAAGACCTCACCGCTCGGCGTCACCAGCTTCCCGTCCAGCGCGTTCTCGGCCCCGCCCTCGTCCGGCGTCAGCTCCGCGTGCGCCGGGCGGTTCCCGCGCGGCTGGGCGTGGCTCCCCGGGTTCAGTATCGGGAGCCCGCCCGAGTCGTCGAACCGCGGGCGGTGGCTGTGGCCGCAGATCACGGCGTCGCCGTCGCGGCCGCGACCGAGCATGACGAGCCCCGCGTCGCCGCTGCGATGGCGGTGCGTAACCGCGAACCGAACCCCGGCGTACTCGACGGTCCGCACCTCGGGGACCCGGTCGCGGATCGCGGCGTCGTCGTTGTTGCCGTAGACCGCGCGGAGGCTCGCGGCGGCCGACCCAAACGCGTCCAACACCGGCTCGCGGTAGAAGTCGCCCGCGTGGATCACCAACTCCGCCTCGCGGACCGCTTCGGCGGTCCGCCCCTGGAGCCGCGACTCCTCGCGTGCGTGCGTGTCGGAGACGACGACGAGCATACCACTGCTCGGTGCCGGCGTGATTTAAAAAGCGCGTCCGCCGCGGTGGCGCGTGCCTGCGAGCGGCCGCCACCGGCGGCCGCGAGTCAGCACGCGCGAGGGAGTCGGCCGACCGGAGGGAGGCCGACGAGGCTGGGGAGGCGTGAGGTGCCGTGCGGTCGCGGTCGGGTGGGACTCAAAGGGGCAGTCACCGGCGGCGAAGCCGCCGGTTGCCCGTGACGCGTAGCGCCCTCGCGGCTGGGGTTTTGGCGGTGTTCGTCATCCGTCCGCGCCGACTGTATATAGAAGAACGAGCGGAGATCCGGTCCCAGTCTATTGCTATTCGTCCAATGAGAGCGCCGCGAGCAGCGACTCCAGTTGGACCTGCTCGTTGGCGCCCTCCGCGATCCGGTAGTCGGCCTCGCCGATGCGCTCCATGAGCCGCACCGCCTCGCGCTCGCTCAGCTCGAACTCCCAGACGGAGCGGTGGAGCTGGTCGATCACGTCCCCGCCCGCCATCCCGGTCTCCGTGAGCAGCGTGTCGAGCGTCGAGCGCGCCCGCGCGAAGTCACCGTTCAGCGCGTCGGTCACCATCGACTCGATCTCCTCCGGGCGGGCCGTCGCCGTGATCGCGTACACCGCCTCCTCGTCGACGACGTCGCCGGTCGTCGCCGCCGCCTGAAGCGAGTTGATCGCGCGGCGCATGTCGCCGTCGGCCGCGTACACCAAGGCGTCGACGCCCGCGTCGGTCACCTCGATCCCCTCCGCGGACGCGATCTCGCGGACCATCCCTCCGACCGCCTCGTCCGACAGCGGCGAGAACCGGAAGACGGCGCAGCGCGACTGGATCGGGTCGATGATCTTCGACGAGTAGTTACACGAGAGGATGAAGCGAGTGTTGTCGGAGAACTGCTCCATCGTCCGGCGGAGCGCAGCCTGTGCATCATCTGTGAGTGAGTCGGACTCGTCGAGAAACACGATCCGGAAGTCGCCGCCGAACGACGAGCGCGCGAACCCCTTGATCCGGTCGCGGACGACGTCGATCCCGCGCTGGTCGGAGGCGTTCAGTTCGAGGAAGTTACCGCGCCAGTTTTCTTCCCCGTAGATTTCACGGGCGATGGCGGTGGCCGCGGTGGTTTTCCCGACGCCTGCAGGCCCCGAAAAGAGCAGGTGGGGAACGTCGTCCTGCGCGATGTAGCTCTGGAGGCGCTCGACGATCTCTTCTTGCCCGTGGATGTCGTCGAGCGTCTGCGGCCGGTACTTCTCGATCCAGATCTCCCGACCGGTGGCGGTCGCGGCCTGCTGCTCGTCGGCCTCGCTCATTGCCGGATCGGAGGGTCGGTGGGGTGATAAACGAACCGAGACCCATCGCGGTCGCGGCGGGACGCGACGGAGTCCCCGGACTCGGTGACGAGCCCCGCCCGACGATCACTCGCTCCGCGAGACGCGCTGGAGTTCGTCGGCGAACACCCAGACGCCCATCAACACGCCGAGCGGAACGACCACCTCGGCGATCTCCCGCGACACCGGCAGCTCCGCGACGTCCGGGACGCAGGCCGTCGTCGGCGCGCGTCGCGCCGTCGCAGCCGCCGTCAGAGGACCCGTCGACGGGCTCAGGCGAACTCGTCGATGAGCTCGGGCACCACGTCGAAGAGGTCGCCGACGATCCCGTAGTCGGCGATGTCGAAGATCGGCGCGTTCGGATCGGTGTTGATCGCGACGATCGTGTCCGATCCCTTCATCCCGGCGACGTGCTGGACCGCACCGGAGATGCCGACCGCGATGTACACGTCCGGCGTGACGACCTTCCCCGACTGACCGACCTGTCGGTTCTTCGGTAGCCAGCCGTTGTCGACGATCGGCCGCGACGACGACAGCGTCGCGCCGAGCGCGTCCGCGAGATCCTCGACCAGTTCGAGGTTCTCCTCCTCCTCGATGCCGCGGCCGACCGAGACGAGCACGTCGGCGTCCGCGATGTCGACGTCGCCCCCGCCGACCTCTTCGAAGCCCGTGACGCGGGCGCCCGACTCGGGGATCTCGATCTCGGCGGTCTCGACGGTCGCGTCGCCGACACCCTCGGCGGGCGGCCACTCGCCGCCGCGGACCGTGAGGACGAACCGGTCGCCCGCCACGTCGACGGTTGTCTCGACCTTCGAGCCGTACATCTCGCGGGTGACGGTGAGCCCGTCGTCGTAGGCGATCCCGACCGCGTCGGTCACGATCGGCACGCCGAGTTCCTCGGCGAGCGCCGGGGCGTAGTCGAGGCCGTTGACGGAGTTCGGCGTGACGACCGCTCCGGCGTCGAGCCGGTCCGCGAGCGTCGAGACCGCCGCCTGGTACGCGTTGTGATCGAACTCCTCGCCGTCGGCGACGGCGTGGATCGCGTCGACGCCCTCCCGGTTCAGCTCCTCGGCGAACCGGTCGACGTCGCCCGCGACGACCGCCACGTGAAGGTCGGTGTCGCGCGCGTCGGCGAGCTCCCGACCGGCCGTGATCGCTTCGTACGACACCTCTCGAAGCTCCCCGCGGCGGTGTTCTGCGGCGACGAGCACGCTCATCACGCGCCCACCCCCTTATCCCGCAGGACCTCGGCAAGACGACTCGCGGACTCGCTCGCGTCGCCCTCGATGATCTCGGCGTCCGACTCGCTCTCCGGCTCGTACATCTCGGTGATCGTCAGCGCGCTCTCGACGTCGGCGGCCTCCAGCCCGAGGTCGGCCAGATCCTTCGCGGCGATCTCCTTGCGCTGCGCCTGTCGGATCCCGCGGAGGCTCGCGTACCGCGGCTCGTTGAGGCCGGTCTGGACCGTCAACACGGCCGGGAGGTCGACGTCGGTCAGCTCCTCGACGCCGCCCTCGAGCTCGCGGTGGACGTGCGCCACGCCCGCGTCCGCGTCGACGTCGAGGTCGTTGACGACCGCCGCGTGCTCGAAGCCGATCCGCTCTGCCAGCGCGACGCCGGTCGCGCCGAACCCGGTGTCCGCCGCCTGAACGCCGCCGAGGACGAGGTCTGGCGCCTCCTCGTCGACGACCGCCTCGAACAGGTCGACCTTCGAGGCGACGTCCGCGAACCCGCCGTCGAGCGCGTCGTCCCAGACGCGGACCGCTCGGTCCGCGCCCTTCGCGAGCGCCATCCGGATCGTCTCCTCGGCGCGCTCCGGGCCGACGGTGACGGTCACGACCTCGTCCGCGATCCCCGCCTCGGCGAGCTGGACGGCGGCCTCGACGGCGTAGTCGTCCCACTCGTTCAGGTCGTACTCGAGGTCGGACTCGGCGATGTCGGTCCCCTCGATCGCGAAGTCGTCGTCCGCCTCTGCGACCTCCTTGACGGTCACCAGAACTTTCATGATCGATACTCCGTCGCTCGCCCTGTAATGGTTTTCGGAACGGGCGAGGACGGACCAGCGGTTTCCGTTCGCCCCGGACGGTTACCGGTCCGGCAGCCGCCTTCGGTCGACGTCGATTTCGCTACTCGTCGGCGTCGCCGCGACCGTGCTCGTCATCGCCGTCCCCGTCCGCGTCGTCGGGCAGGGAGATGAGGTTCTCGCGGCCCAGTCGGAGCTTCTCGACGCGCTCCTCGTCGGCCATCGCCGAGAGCAGCTGCGACACCTTCGCGTCCGACCAGCCGGTCTCGGCGACGATGTCGGCCTGCCGCATCCGGCCGCCGTTCGCGTCGAGGAGCTGCTCGACGCGCTCCTCGTCCGAGAGCAGCGAGAGGTCCGGCTCGTCGCCGTCCGTCTCGTCACCCTCCTCGGCGCCGTCACCGGCGGCGTCGGATCTGGAGGGGGCGGCGGCGCTCGGGTCGCTTTCGGTGCCCCGATCGGCGCCGTTCGGCGACGATCCGTCGCCGTTCGTGTATACGTCGCCGTCTCCTCCGGAGTTGATCCGGCGGTACCCGACGACGCTCCCGGCGACGAGGGCCGCCGCAAGCACTATGGCGGCCATCAACATCGCCCACGGCGGACCGCCGACGCCCGCGGGGCCGTACACTATCACCACGGGCTCCCCCTCCTCGAACGTCTGGGGTCCCTCGACGATCACGTCGCCGTCAGAGAGCTGCGTCACGGCGCTGCTCGGCGTGCCGGTCACGGTGTATCCCTCCGGCGTCGCTACCTCCAGCGTCTGGGTCGATTCGAGGCTGCGGAGCCACGTCTCGTTGCCCGGCGTCGTCAACACGTCGCCGAGGACGAGGCTCTCGCCGTCCTGCGCGAGGAACGCCGTCCAAGTGAACCGCAGCCGGAGCTCGCCGACCGCGACAGCCTCCTCCCCGGCGACGTCGAACTCGCCCGGGTCCTCGTGGACGATGACCTCGCGGCCGACGTCTTCGATGGCCATCGACCGGTCGACGTTCCGGTTCGCCTCGCGGCGGAACCCCTCGAACAGCTCGGCGCTCGGGCCGACCTCACCGGCGCGGAAGCGGTCGCCGGCGGCCCTGAACGCCGCCGTCTCGTTCTCGTCCGCCAGCGAGTACCGCACCGAGACGGTCCAGTCGGCGCTGCGGTCGGGATTCAGCCCGATTCGGATCTGCGTCGCCGACGGCGACGTGACTCCGTCGCCCGTCTGTTGGCGAATCGCCGTCGAGACGTCCTCGATCGCGTCGCGGACCCGCGGGTCGTCGCCGACGGCCGACGCGTGGGCCGACGGGTCGTCCGCGGAGAGGGTGGAGGGGATCGTAGCCGCGCCGGCCGCCGCGCCGCCGGCGTTCGCGACCAGCGCGAACGCGACGAGGGCGATCAAGAGCGCGCGAAGGGCGGGGTTCCGCATACGTCTCGGGTCACTCGCGCGCCGGGCAAAACGCTTTCCATATGCTATTTTTTGACACGACGTCCGGCCGAATCTCCGCTCAGCCTCGCCCGCGGAATCGACGGGCAGGGCGGCGACGCCGTCGGGGCGACTCCGACGGCCGACCGCAGTGGGTGGATTTTTTGTATCGCGGGTCGAACCCGGAGACGATGAGAGCCCTCCCGATCGCCGTGGTCGCAGTGCTGCTGCTCGTGGCCCCGGTCGCCGGCGTCACCGCCCCGGGCGCCGTCTCCCCGTCTCCGGATGCCGTCTCCCCGTCTCCGGACGCCGTCTCCCCGTCCCCGGACCCGGTGCCGTCGGCCGATTCGATCGCTTCCACCGATTCCCACCCGTCTGCCGGTCAGGAGTCTGCCGGCAGTCCGACGCCGTCCTCGGAGTCGCCGTCGACCACCGCCGGGCAGACGACGCCGCAGATCGACGCGGCGAACCTCACGCTCCGAACGCTCTCGACGCCGCCCGGGGCGGAGACGCGCGTCAGCACGTACTCTCGCGGCCCCGACCTCGGTTCGTCGCTCGGGTTCGCGACCGCCGACACCGACGCCGCCGTCGAGACCGCCGCGGTCGTCGACCGGATCGAGCGCGCCGACCGGGGCGTCGAGCGACAACAGCAGATCCTCGCTGAGATCAACCGCGTCGAGCGCGCGGAGGTGGCGCTGAACAGCCGGCAGACGGACGCCTTCCGCGCGCACGCCGCCGGAGAGATCACCGACCGCCAGCTGGTCGACGAGCTCGTCCGCGTGGCCGCGACCGCCCGCGAGTACGACGAGCGGCTCGACGCGATAGACGAGCTCGCCGAGGCGACGGACGACTTCAGCTCCCCCGGCCGGCTCGACGAGCTTCAGGTGGCGCTTCAGGTGTACGAGGGACCGGTCCGAGATCACGCGCTCGCGCTCGCCCGCGGGCAGACCGGTTCGAACGCCATCTACGTCGAGTCGAGCCGAGGCGCGGTCGTACTGGCGACGATCGTCGACGGCGAGTACGTCCGCGAGGTGTTCCGCACCGACCGCTGGGACCGCGGCGGCGGCGACATCTCGAACGACGTCGCGATAGAGGCGACCGAGGCCGCCTACCCCGAGACGGCCGCGCTCCGCGAGCCCGACGCCTTCGGCGCGGGCGCCGTCCACCGGATCACTATCCCCCACGAGTTCGGCACCCTCCGGACGTTCGTCAGCGGCGGCACGGAGCAGGTGTTCGTCGAACACCAGCGGATCGACCTGTCGTCGTTCCCCGACAGCGACCCGGTCTCGGAGGCCGGGGACGGCTTCAACGTCACCGTCGAGCGGACCTACCCCGGCGGCCCGGTGACCGTCACCGTCCTCGACGAGGAGACCGGCGAACCGGTTCCGGACGTGACGGTCACCAAGTCCGTGGGCGACGGCGACAGTCAGGCGATCGGCGCGACGAACGACGCGGGGGTCGTCCGAACGCTCTCGCCGGCGGAGACGTACCGCATCACGGTCGTCGACGAGCCCCGGGTCGTCGTCGTCGGCGATATCGAGCCCCTCCCGGTCCCTCGGCCGGTCTTTTCGGTCTGACCGCGACGTCGGATTCGGATAGCCGGCGGACGCGACTTTTTCCCCGATGCCGCCGCAGCACCGCCGTGTCACCAGCCGTTCATCGCGCCGACCGAGGGATGGCGCCCGTCGCGGGCGTGCTGCTCATCGCGATCACGGTCGTGCTGGCCGGCGGCGTCGCGGCCGCCGCGCTCGGGCCGTCGAGCACGACGGTGCCGCCGTCGGCGGTGCTGTCGCTGTCGGCGACAGACGACCGGATCGCGATCGACCACCGCGGCGGCGACCCGATCGATGTCTCGACCGTGACGGTCCGCGTCAGCGTCGACGGCGAACCGCTCGACCGCCAGCCGCCGCTCCCGTTCTTCTCGGCTGCCGGGTTCCACCCCGGCCCCACCGGCGCGTTCAACGCCGCCGGCGACGACACGCTGCGCGCCGGCGAGACGGCGGCGTTCCGCGTCGCGGGAACCAACGACCCGACGCTCGAACCGGGCAGAACGGTCTCCGTCACGATCACCGCCGACGGAGGGCCGATCGCGTCGCTGGAGACGTCGGTCGGGTCGGGGTGAGAAACAGGGTCGGCCTCGGGCGCTGCTCGACCTCCGGGCCTTCGTCGATGTCGAAGCTACTACTCGGCGCCGGCCGCGGCCGGATCCGCGTCGCGGTCGGCCGACCGGGATCCGTCGTCGTCGTCCTCGCCGCCCGGGACCCGAGCGACGGTCGTGATGGCCCGCGGGCTCTGCGGGGTCGCCCGCTGGATGTGGTGTTCGAACTCCTCGTAGCCGGCCGCCTCGAACATCCGGTCGGCCTCGTCGGCGTCGTAGAACAGCATGATCGCGTCGGCCACCCGCTGGAGGATCGGGTTGTGCGGGTAGTCGGGCCCGACGACGAGCACCTGCCCGCCCGGCTTCGCGACGCGCCGGAGTTCGCGGAGCCCCTCGACGGGGTTCGGCCAGTACTCGATCGAGCCGGACGACCACACCACGTCGAAGCTGTCGTCGCGGAACGGGAGTCGCTCGGCGTCGCCGCGGTAGAAGTTCACGCGGTCGTGTTTCCCGAACTTCTCGAAGGCCTTCTCCATCTGGTGGACGCTCTGGTCGAGGCCGTGGACGTCGTCGGCGTGTTCGAGCAGTCCCTCGGTGCCGAACCCGGTGCCACAGCCCACGTCGAGCACCGTCGGGTCGTCGCCGAACTCCAGCCACGAGAGCGCCTCCGCGCGCATCTCCTCGTTCCAGTTGAAGCGGTTGATCCGGTCGTACACCTTCGAGAGGTACTTGTAGAAGAGCCGGGCGTTCGACTTGTCCTCGAGGATCCCCATTTACCGGTTCCTTGGACCGCCCGCCCCATAACGACACGGATCCGGGGACGGAGCCCGCCCCGCGTCCGCCCGAATCGGTCCGCTTCCGACCGGCTTTTCCGCCCGCCCGCCCACCGTGAGATATGGACCCGACGACGAGCGGCCGGTTCCGCGTTCACGACCGCCGCCGCCGACCGGACATCGACGACGGCGGGGACGCGGCCGATCCGGGCTCGGTCGCCCCCGACGCGAACGAGTCGGACGTGGCCGATCCGGACGCGACCGCCGCGGACGACGAACCCCCCGATGAGTTCGTCCTCGTCGAGCTCCCCGACGGACCGGTCGATCCGACCGACCCCGACGCCGCGGACCGGTACGACCCCCTCTACGCCACCGCCGAGGGGTACGAGGGCGACCTCGCGGACGCGGTCGACGCCCTCCGCCCCGGGTTCGTCGTCGACGCGACGCTGGCGTGGACCGACGGCTCCGCCCGCTTCCGCGACGTGGATGTCGTCCGCGAGACGCGGTTCCGCTTCGCGGACGACGTCGAGGGGATGTTCGAGGCGGCCGTCGACGCGTGGCAGCAGATCCGCGCGGCGGGCGAGCCGGTCGGTTCGATCACGACGCGGTCGAACGACGGCGACCCCAACGGCGCGCTGTACCTCTTCGCCGACGCGCCCGGCAGCGACGCGTTCGCGGAGCTTCGCGCGGGACGCCTCCCGATCGAACCGCTCGTCGCCCGCGTGAACGAGTCGCGGGGCGACGGCGACCCGCGGGAGGTGTTCGTGTTGCGCCCCGCGAACCACGAGTTCGTCGCCGTCTACGTCGTCTTCGACCGCGACGGCGTCCTCGCGCAGACCGTCCGCGACACCTACGACCTCGGGGCCGGGCTCGCGGCGGGGCTCGACGCGAGCTACCCGGGCGGCGGCGAGGGCGACGCGTCCGCCGCCGACGCCTCGGACGACTCGAACGGCGACGACCCCCTCGACGAGGACGACGACTTCGACGCGCTCGACCGCCTGTAGCTCGCCGTCGACGCGCTGGCGCGCTTACAGCCAGTCCGCCTCGGGATCGACCCGGCCGTCTGGCGTCTCGCCGTTGAGGACCGCCGCCACGTCGGCCGCGCCGCTCCGGTTCAACTCGTCTCTCGCCTCCTCGCTGTACCACGCCGCGTGCGGCGTGACGACCGTGTCGTCGCGCCCGACGAGCGGATCGTCCTCGGGCGGTTCCTCGGCGAACACGTCGAGGCCCGCCGCCTTGATCTCGTCCGCCTCCAGCGCGTCGAGCAGCGCGTCGGCGTCGACGACGGGGCCGCGGCTCACGTTGACGACGACCGAGTCCTCGCTCAGCCGTTCCAGCGCGTCCGCGTCGACGATCCCCCGCGTCGCGTCCGTGAGCGGCGCGTAGACGCCGACGTGGTCGGCGCGGTCGAACAGCTCCTCGAACTCGACCTTCTCGACGCCGTCGTCGGCCATCTCCTCGGCGTCGACGAACGGGTCGTACGCGACGAGGTCGGCGCCGAACCCGGAGAGCTGTTCGGCCGCCCGCCGCGCGATCGGTCCGTACGAGAGCAGCCCGATCGTCGACGCGCTCACGCGCCGGACCGGCGCGCCGGTCTCCCAGCTCCACTCGCCGGCGACGACCGAATCGTCGTACGGCTTCAGCGAGCGCAGACAGGCCAAAAGCAGCGTCACCGAGTGGGTCGCCACCTCGTCGGTGCAGTAGTCCGGGACGCGGGTGACGGTGACGCCGCGCTCCGCGGCCGCCGCCACGTCGACGTTGTCGACGCCGACCGCCGACCGGACGACGACCTCCAGATCCAGCGCGTCGAGCGCGTCCTCGGTGACCGGCGTGTTGATGTCCGTGACGAGCGCGTCGGCGCCGGCCGCCGCCTCGATCAGCCGCTCGGTCGACCCCAGATCCGCGACCTCGATCTCGACCGGTCCGTCGACCGCGTCGGTGAGGAACTCGCGATACGTCTCCGGGTCTATCATCGGGAACGCCGACAGCACGACTCTGGGCATACCTTCCGGTCCTTCCGCGATCCACTTGACGGCTGTCACTAACGCCGTCAGGCCCTCGTACGTCCGTTTCGATCGTGATAGTAGCGTTTCTCGCCGGGATCACGTCCCTCCGGTGCCCCGTTCCTCGCGGGCCTGTCCGCTCCGCGTGTCGCGTTCCGATGGCTCTTTGCGGCCGCCGGCCGTACGCCGACCCGTGAGCGAGGAGAGTTCGAAGCCCCCGATGCTGGTTCTCTTGGAGTCGCTGTCGTTCTACCGCAACGTTCGGATCGGGGCGGCGGTCGGCGCGCTGATCGCGGCGTCGCTGTACCTCGTCCGGACCTTCGAACTGCTCGGCCCGGTGATCGATACGCGCGATTACCCGCTGTTCGGCCCGGACGTCTGGTTCCTACTGCTCGCGTTCGTCCTAGCGGCGACGTCGGCGCTGTCCGTCGCGGTCGCGCTCACGATCGGGACGGCGATCCGCGGCGCGCGCGAGGGTGAGGCGGGGCGATCGGAGTAGCAGGCGGCGAGATAGGAGTAGCCGAGCGGCGTCGCTCGAAAGCCGACCCGAAACCCGAGAAGACCGATGCCGCTAGACCAGTGCCCGCGCGTCAGTCGGCCGTACAGGAGGCCTCGCCCTCGTCGGCGGTGAATTCCTGTGCCGGCTCCGTGAGCTTGTAGAGGTTCTGTCTGGCGTCCGCGAAGTAGACGTCCTCGTCGACGACGCCGATTCCTTCGAGCCGTTCGAGCGCGTACCGGACGGTCCTGGCCGACAGCATCGACTCTTGGACGATCCCCTTCTGGGTCAGCGGTCCGTTGTACTCGAGCACCTTGAAGACGAGTTTGGCGCTCGGCGGGAGGTCGTCGAGCCCCTCCGTCTGAGTTCCTTCCATCGTTACGATTCGAAACCGCACACGCTCATAAATGTTGATGGAGCATCCCCGCTGAAACGGCGTTCTCCGGACATTTCTGCCGGTTTTCGCACCACTAACCAGCAACAATGTCTGGTTTTTGCCTGCTAGACTGACCAGTCAGTCAGCGATTCGGCTCGCGCGCGCCTCGGCCGCGGCGGCGCTCGCCGGTCGACGCCGGAACGGGTCCGGGTCGCGTCGCCCTCGCCGCGGGCGGCGGCGGGAACGAACGGCTTTTCACGGGCGCTCGCGGATCCGAAGGCATGAGCGACGATTCGGGCCTGTCAGACCACGCGCGGGGCGTGGTCGTCACGACCATCTGCTGTCTCGCCGGTATCGCCGCCGGCGTCGTCTCGGCGGTCTACGTCGGCACCGACCCCGCCGCCGCCGCGAGCACGACCGCGGTGTTCGTGCTGGGAGCGTTCGTCATCGCGCAGTACCCGATCTTCAAGGCGGTCGGCGTCGGGGACCTCGGGATCAAGGACAACCTCTACGTGGCGTTTCTCACGTTCACCCTCTGGTTCATCAGCTACACGGTCCTGCTGACGTCGGCCGTCGACCTGGGGGTCTGAGATGGCCGACGACAGTATCGCGGTCGTGGACCTCGATCGGTGCCAGCCCGACCGCTGTAACTACGAGTGTATGAAGGACTGCCCGCCCAACCGGACGGGCAAGGAGTGTATCACGGAGCGCGGCGAGGACGCCGAGGAGGGCGACCCCGACCAGATACACATCTCCGAGGAGATCTGCCTGGGCGAGACCTGCGGCATCTGCGTCCAATCGTGCCCGTTCGACGCGATCGAGATCATCAACCTCCCCTCCGAGCTGGACGACGACCCGGTCCACCGCTACGGCGACAACGCCTTCTCGCTGTACGGCCTGCCGACGCCGGAGCCGGGCAGCGTCACCGGCATCCTCGGACCGAACGGGATCGGGAAGTCGACCGCCGTCCACGCGCTCGCCGGCGAGATGGTCCCGAACCTCGGCGACCACGCCGCCGACGGCGACTGGGAGCGCGTCCTCGACCGCTTCCGCGGCACCGGCCTGCAAAACTACCTCGAATCGCTGAAGGCGGGCGACGTGACGGTCGCGCGCAAGCCGCAGTACGTCGACCAGATCCCGAACCAGTTCGACGGCAACACCCGCGAGCTGTTGGAGCGGACCGACGAACGCGGCGCGCTCGACGACCTCGTCGACCGGCTCAACATCCGTCCGGTGATGGACCAGGACATCGACTCCATCTCCGGCGGCGAGCTCCAGCGCGTCGCGATCGCGGCGTGTCTCGCGCGCGACGCCGACTTCTACTTCCTCGACGAGATCACGCCGTACCTCGACATCGGGCAGCGGATGATCGTCGCCCGCCTCATCCGCGAGCTCGCGGACGACGACGCGGCCGACCGCTCGATGCTCGTCGTCGAACACGACCTCGCCATCCTCGACCTGCTGGCGGACACCCTCCACGTCGCGTACGGGGAGCCGGGCGCGTACGGTGTCATCACCGACCCGAAGTCGGTGCGGAAGGGGATCAACGAGTACCTGAAGGGGTACCTCGACAACGAGAACATGCGCATCCGTCCCTCCGCGATCACCTTCGAGGAGCACGCGCCGCGGGTCGCCTCCCGGAGCGAGACGCTGATCGAGTACCCCGACCTGCGGAAGTCGTACGGCGACGGCGAGTTCGAGCTCCGCGTCGAGGGCGGCGAGATCAACCGCTCCGAGGTGCTCGGCGTCGTCGGGCCAAACGGGATCGGGAAGTCGACCCTCGCGCAGCTGTTCACCGGCGACTTGGAGCCCGACGAGGGCGAGCTCGACTTCGCGCTCGACATCTCCTACAAGCCGCAGTACATCGACATCGACCAGCACATGCGGGTCGACGCGTTCCTCTCTTCGATCACCGACGAGTTCGGCTCCTCCTACTGGAACACCGAGATCGCCCAGCCCCTCCAGCTGGAGCGCGTGATGGAACAGAACCTCTCGGATCTCTCGGGCGGCGAGCGCCAGCGCGTCGCCATCGCGGCGTGTCTCTCCGACGACGCCGACCTCTACCTCCTCGACGAACCCTCCGCCCACCTCGACGTCGAGCAGCGCGTGCGGGCGACGACCGCGATCCGCCGGTACGCCGAGAACCACGACGCGACCGTGATGGTGATCGACCACGACATCTACATGATCGACCTGCTCGCCGACCGCCTGATGGTGTTCGACGGCGAGCCGGCCGAGCACGGGCGCGCGGCGCCGCCGCAGGACATGCGCGACGGCATGAACGAGTTCCTCGCCGACCTCGAGATCACGTTCCGCCGCGACGAGCGCACGGGCCGTCCGCGGATCAACAAGCCGGGCTCGCAGCTCGACAGCCAGCAGAAGCGCGACGGCGAGTACTACTACTCGGGCTGATCGGGGCCCGGATCGCTCTCCGCGCGTCGCGATCGTCGCTCCCTCGCACCCGGCGACCGCCGGGCCGACGCCGACGGCCCCCGATTCGCGGTATCGAAGCGATTAAGCCCAGAACACGCGAACCCGGGCACATGCACCACCTCATCATCCGCGGCGACCCCGACATCCGGAAGGACGCGGTGATCGAGCACGACGGCGAGGAGCTGGTCTGTTTCGGCATCAACGTCCAGGGCGGCTGGCACGGTCCCGACGAGCCGCAGCTCTGGTGTACCGTCGGCACCGAGGACGAGCGCGAGGCCTACGACAAACGCGAGTACGTCCCCCACTGGCTCGACGTCGAGACGGTCGACGCCGAGGACTTGGACGTGATCAAAGCGAAGGGCGAGCTCTCCGTTTAACTCCGCGGCCGGTCTTCTCGGGCCTGCCTACCCGTCTACTGGCGGGTCCGCCAGCCACGCCTCGATGGCGCCGGCCATCGCGCCGCGGCGGTGGATCGTCCCCGCCTCGGGGTCGACGACCGTGCTCTCGGTGCCGGGCGCGTCCCCGTCGTCGATCACGACGGCGACCCCGTCGCGGATCCGGTCGTCGAGGTCGGCGGGGTCGGTGACGCTACCGGTCCCGGAGACGTTGGCGCTCGTCGCGGTGAGGGGACCGGTCTCGGCGAGGAGCGCGCGCGCGAGGTCGTGGTCGGGAACCCGGATCCCGACGCGGTCGCGGCCGGCGGTGAGCGCGTCCGGCACGGCGTCGTCAGCCTCGACGACCACCGTCACCGGGCCCGGGAGGAACGCCCGCGCGAAGGCGACGGCGAGCTCCGTCGGCCGGGTGTACCGCAGCGCGTCGTCGACGCTCGCGACGCCGAGCGAGAGGGGGTTCGATCGGTCGCGGCCCTTCAGGTCGAAGACGCGCTCGACGGCGTCGGGGTCGAGCGCGTCGGCGCCGAGGCCGTACACCGTTTCGGTCGAGTAGACGACGAGGTCGCCGCGGTCGACGGCGGCGGCCGCCGCGCGCAGCTCGTCGGATCGGTCGGTCGGGCTCGTGTCGGCGGTCACGCGCGTCCGTTCGGCGCCGAGCTGAAAAAGGATGACGAGTGGGTGCGGCCGCCGCGCCGGCCGGTGCGTGTCGGCCGGCACGCGTCGGGCGACGGAGCCGTCGCGACAGCCGCGGAGCGGGGCGGCGTCAGTCGACGAGCTCCGCGACCGCGTCGCCGATCGCCTCGGCGTCCGGGAACTCGGGATGTTCGCTCGCGACCCACGCGTACTCGACCGTCCGGTCGGCGTCGAGGAGGAAGACGGCCGGCCGGCTCTCCGTGATTCCGGTCATCCCGTCGACGTCGTGCGCGAGGCCGTACTCCTCGACCACGTCCGCGCCCGGGTCGGAGAAGATCCGGACGCCGTCGCCGCGCTCGGCGAGCAGGCGCTTGTGCGCGTACGGCGTCGAGATCGAGAGGCCGAGGACGTCGACGTCGTCGCTCCACCCGTGGTCGTCGACCGTGTTGTAGAGGTACGTCCCCTGGAAGGTGCCGTCCATGGGGTGGAACAGCAGGAGCGTCGGGCCGTCGACCACGTCGTCGAGCGCGCGATCCTCCCAGTACTCCTCGTTCACGAGCGGGCGGGTGAAGTCGGGCGCGACCTCGCCCTCGGCGACGTGCTCCGTCTCGGGCAGGGAGACGACGTCGAAGTCGACCATCTCAGGCACCCCCCTCCGCGTCGACCGCGCGACCGCCGTCGGTCGCCGCGTCGTCGGTTGCGCGGCCCCCGTCGGTCGCCGCGTCGTCGGTTGCGCGGCCCCCATCGGTCGCCGCGTCGCCGTACGTCCCCTCGAGGTACTCGACGATGTTCGCGCTCTCGGACATCGTCACGCCCGTCTCGCGGTCGACGATCGCCGGGACGCTCCGGGCGCCGGAGACGCGCTTGACGACGTTGCGCTCGGAGTGCATCGGCTCGACGTACCGGGAGCGGTACTCCACGTCGAGCTCGTTCAGCGTCCGGACCACGCGCTCGCAGTACGGGCACGCCTGAAGCCGGTACAGGGTGATCTGTGGCTCACTCATGTCCCGCGATTCGCTCGCGAGACGGGTAATCGTGTCGGCGGCGGCACGCACGTCGAGGGCGGCCTCGTCTTCGGTGGCAGCCGCGTCGGGACGCCGCGCCCTCGACGGCATCCCGCCCCTCGTCGACGGGGCTCAGCGAAGGGAACCCTTTAATCGTGGGCCGACAGAAGGCAAACGAATATGGGCTTGTGGTCGAGCACGCTGACGGCCGGTCTCCTCCAGATACAGCCGCCCGGCGACACCGTCGTCGCCGGGCTCGGCGCGCTCACGATACTCGTGTTGATCGCGCTGTCGGCCTTCTTCTCCTCGTCGGAGATCGCGATGTTCTCGCTGCCGCAACACCGCATCGACAGCCTCGTCGAGGACGGGGTCCCGGGCTCGGAGACGGTGAAGGCGCTGAAGACGGACCCCCACCGCCTCCTTATCACAATCCTCGTCGGCAACAACATCGTCAACATCGCGATGTCGTCGATCTCCACCGGGCTGCTCGTCTACCTCGGCCTCGGACAGGGGCAGGCCGTCACGGTCGCCACCTTCGGGATCACGGCGCTCGTCCTGCTGTTCGGCGAGAGCGCGCCGAAGTCCTACGCCGTCGAGAACACCGAGTCGTGGGCGCTCCGCATCGCCCGCCCGCTGAAGCTCTCCGAGTACGTCCTCCTGCCGCTCGTCGTCCTGTTCGACTACCTGACCCGGGTCGTCAACAAGGTCACCGGCGGGCGCTCGGCGATCGAGTCGTCGTACGTCACCCGCGACGAGATCCAGGACATCATCGAGACGGGCGAGCGCGAGGGCGTCATCGACGAGGAGGAGCGCGAGATGCTCGACCGCATCTTCCGGTTCAACAACACCATCGCCAAGGAGGTGATGACGCCGCGGCTCGACGTCACCGCGGTCGCGAAGGAGGACACCGTCGAGGAGGCGATCGAGACGTGTATTCAGGCCGACCACGAGCGCGTCCCCGTCTACGAGGGGAACCTCGACAACATCGTCGGCGTCGTCACGGTGCGCGATTTGGTCCGCGAACTGCGCTACTCCGAGGGGACGCCCTCCTTAGAGCGGGTCGTCAAACCCACGCTCCACGTCCCCGAGTCGAAGAACGCCGACGAGCTGCTCGCGGAGATGCAGGAGAACCGCCTCCAGATGGTCACCGTCATCGACGAGTTCGGCACCACCGAGGGGATCATCACGCTGGAGGACATGGCGGAAGAGATCGTCGGCGAGATCCTCGAAGGCGACGAGTCCGCGCCCGTCGAGTTCGTCGACGACGACGTCGCGGTGGTTCAGGGGCAGGTCAACATCGACGAGGTGAACGAGATCCTTGGGATCGAACTCCCCGAGGGCGAGGAGTTCGAGACGCTCGCCGGCTTCGTGTTCAACCGCGCGGGCCGGCTCGTCGAGGAGGGCGAGGAGATCGAGTTCGACGGCGTCCGGATCCGCATCGAGCGCGTGGACAACACCCGCATCATGTCCGCCCGCGTGACCGTCCTCGACGGCGCCGCCGGCCCGGCGGACGACGCCAGCGCCCCGGTCGAGGCCGCCGACTCGACGGACGGGGGCGACGCCTCCGGAGCGAACGCCGAGGGCGAGGCGGCCAGAAACGACGCGGAGTAGACCCGCTCCGACTTTTAAACCGCGTAGGCGCGGGCGGCCGCCACGAGCGCCTTGCGGTAGTCGCTCTCCGAGGGGTCGTGGCCGAGGTCGAGGAATCTGTTTTTGAACGCGTCGACGTCGACGGCGTCGGTGTCGCTGCCGGCCGCGCGCGCGAGGTCGTAGATGCGGTGGTCGGGGCCGGCGATGTCGTGGCGCTCGACTAACGCGAGCGCGAACGCGGCGTTGACGGCCGTGATCTCGGGGTCGGCGCCCGCCGTCACCGGCGGCGAGCCGGTCCGCGACACGTCGGGACGGTCCGCGACGGCGGCCGCCAGCGTCGACTCCAGGAAGCCGAGGAGCTTGTCCGCGGGCGCCACCGAGAGCGTGATGTCGTCGGCGTAGATGTCCTTCATGTGGTTCGCGATCTGGTAGCAGTGCGCGAGCTTGCGGCGCTCGACCTTTTCGCCGGAGAGCCCGAGGTATAACGCCTCCTCCGTCGACTGGAGGTGCGAGGGGTGGCCCTCCTCGTACCGCGCCATGTGCGCGAGCTCGTGGACCGCCAGCTCGCGCGCCATCGCGCTCGTGGCGGCCCGCCGCGAGACGTTGAGGACGTGGTGGTCGTCGTAGTGGCCGGCCCAGGTCCGCTCGTCGGGGTCCTCGCGGACCACGACGCGGACCGGCGCCTCCACGGAGCGCTCGGTCTCGAAGAGGTCCGCGGCGCCGAGAAACGGGTCGGGGGGAACGTCCCCCTGAACGCGAAGATCCATGCGTACTGTTGGCACGGGTGCGGGCGATAAGTCTCTTGCGCTCGTGGAACCCCTCGCGCGCCGACGCGGCGGCGCGCGACCGTCTCGGTCGAGAGGCCGGCGTACGCTTTTGACTCTCCTCGCCGAACGTCGGCCTATGCGCATCTACGCGGCGTACGACGACGGACTCCGCATCGTCGACCCTGAAACGGGGGCCGTCGAGACGCGTCTCTCCGGCCAGCGGGTCGAGTGCCTCTCGGTCGCGCGCGTCGAGGGGGGCGGCGACGGCGCGGGCGGACCCGGAGACGGGGCTCCGCGCGTCCTCGCGGGGACGTTCGACGCGGGGCTGTTCCGCTCGGTCGACGGCGGCGAACGGTTCGCCCGCGCGGCCGCGACGACGCTCGGTCCCGAGGGGTCCGGCCCGGAGGCGGTGACCGCGGTCGCGACGAGCGCGCACGACCCCGCGGTCGTCTGGATCGGGACGGAGCCCTCGCGCGTCTATCGCTCCGCGGACGGGGGCGAGACGGCCGAGCGCGTCGGCGGCCTGACCGACCTCCCCTCGGCGTCGGAGTGGTCGTTCCCGCCGCGGCCGGACACCCACCACGTGCGGTGGATCGAGCCCTGTCCGGCCGACCCGGAGCGGTGGCTCCTCGGCATCGAGGCGGGCGCGCTCGTCGTGACGGCCGACGGCGGTGAGACGTGGACGGACCGCCCGCCGGGGTCCCGTCGCGACACCCACGCGATGGCGACGCACCCGGACGCCCCCGATCGCGCCTACGCCGCCGCCGGCGACGGCTTCGCCGAGAGCGACGACCGCGGCGACTCGTGGCGCGTCCGCGACGACGGCCTCGACCACGGCTACGTCTGGGGGCTCGCGGTCGATCCCGGCGACCCGGACACGGCGCTCGTCAGCGCGGCCGCGAGCGCGACGGCCGCCCACCGCCGCGGCGAGGCGCACCTGTACCGTTACCGTCGCGGCGAGGAGGGGTCGAAGGAGGCGCGGGAAGAGGAGGCGGAGACGAGGGCGGCGAGCGACCCCGGCGCGTTCGAGCGCCTCGACGACCGCGGCTTCCCGACCGGCGAGGGCACGTACCGAGCGGTGTTGGCGTCCGGTCGCTCCGCCGGGGAGGTCTGGGCGCTCTCGAACCGCGGACTGTTCGTCACGCGCGACGCCGGCGACGCCTTCGAGCGGGTTCGGGCCGATCTCCCCGACCGCGCGGCGCGGGCGCTGGCGGTCGCCTGAGCGGCGGGAGGGACGGAACGAACCGGGTCGGGCGCGGGCGCTCCGGTCAGTTCCGGACCGCGCCGACGACGAGGTAGACGACCGGCGTGTCGAGGAGGGCGATCGCGAGTTTGAGCAGGTACTGGCCGAGTCCGAGCGCGAGTAGCGCGGGCGGGTCGAACACCGGCCCGACGCCGAGCACGAGCGGCGCGGCGTAGAAGGCGACGCCGACGAAGATGACGGTGTCTACCGCCTGACTCGTTGCGGTCGAACCGATGTTGCGGAGCCACAGCTTCCCCTCGCCCGTCCGGTCGCGGATCGCGTGGAAGACGAACACGTCCCAGTTCTGGCTGACGACGTACGCCAGCAGGCTGCCCGCGACGATGTTCGCCGCCGGTCCGAGCGCCGTCTGGAAGGCGGCCGACACCTCGGGGTCCACCCCGGGCGCCGCGAGCGTCGACCACACCAGCGCCAGCACGAGGAAGTTCGCGAGGAACGCGACGTTGACGACGACCTGCGTCGCCCGCCGGCCGTACAGCTCCGCGTAGCAGTCGGACGCCAGGAACGTGAGCGCGTACGCGAGCGCGGCGCCCGGCAGCAGGATCTCTGGGCCGACCACGGGCAGCGCGACCGGGAGCGGCAGCGCGAGTACCTTCGCGGCCGTGAGCTGTGCGGTCGCGAGCGCGACGGTGAACAGCGTGATCAGCGCCACCGCACCGACGGCGGACCGGTCCAGCGGATCGGTTCGGAACGGTCCGTCTCGGCGGCCCGCGGTTCGACTACTCATCGGTCCCCTCTCCCGATCCGACCGCGGTCGACGGGCGGTCGTCGTCGAGTCGGTCGTGGCGGGCGTCGATCTCGTCGAGCAGGTCGAGGTTCTTCCGGATCGACGCGCGCACCGCGTCGCTGCGGTTCACGAACTTCCCGTCGTCGCCGACGTGTTCGTCGAGGTCGGCGAGCAGTTCCGCCGGGATCTCGACGCTTATCTTGGGCACGGCGTCACCACCCCGTTCCGCGGACGCGGTTCGCGCGGGCCGGTCCGTCTCGGGTCCGCTGCTGATATGCTCTCATGGTATTACCGAGAGCATATCGACGACATCCGAGTAAAAACGCGTCGTTCGGACGGCCGGCCGCCGTCTCACCACGCGCGCCGTCTCACCACGCGACCCGTCGGCCGAGGACGAACACGACGAGCGCGATCAGCAGCGCGCCGGTGAACGCCTCGAGGCTCGCCAGCCACCGCGCCGTCGACCCGCCCGGCGCGCCGTTGACGTATTCGAGCGTGATGAACGTCGCCGTGCTGAAGTATACGTTGCGACCGAGAACGGCGATTCCCTCCGGCGTCAGAAGCTGCGTGGCGCTTTCGAGGGTCCGCGCGCCGCCCCCGTCGACGCCGGTCGGCATCAGCGTGTACACGAGTCCCCACGCGAAGATGGCCGCGAGCGAGACGTACATCACCCGCCAGAGCCGTTCGCCGTATCCGCACGTCTGGTACAGGATGGTGTTACCGATCCACTTACCGACGGCGTTGAGACGAGTGCGCGGCGACACGTCGGCCATCGACCCGACGCTCCGCCCGACCGCGATGTACCCGTTCTTCTTCCGGCGGTACAGCATCTCCTTGATGAAAAACTCCGCGGCGGCCTTCCGGTCGCCGAAGTCGCTGGCGCAGTTCTTCGCCTTCAGGTACGTGTTCTCCAGCGTGGCCGGGTTCGTCACCGCTCCGTCGCCGTCCGCCGTTCGCTCGGCGCCGAACTCGTGGATGACCCAGTCGTTCTCGGCGAGGTGCGCCTTGTGCGAGGTGAAATCGAACCCGTCGAAATCCGTGTTGCAGAGCCGGAAGTAGTCGAACAGCTCCCGGTCGCAGTGCGCGTCGTCGAACGTGACCCGACCGATCTCGCTTTCGGTACAGTCGTAGAAGACGCTCCCCGTCTCCGGTTGGCCGAGTGTCCCCCCGGCGACCGTCGCGTCCGTGAGGTCGACGAGCGTCTCCGCCGGCCCGGCCGCGTCCCCGGCGGTCGCCGAGCCGCCGGCCTCGGACTCCGTCGACTCGCTCCCGCCGACCGTCTCGATCGGTCTCGGGCGGAACCGGACCGCCTCCGAGAAGATCGCCCCCGCGAACGACCCGCCGTCGCCGAACGTCGTCTTCGCGAAGTTGGCGTACCGGAACGACACCCCGTCGAAGTCGGCGTCGCCGGCGAACGTCGCGCTCTCGAAGCTCGCGTCGTCGTCGTGCCGGTTCCGACTCCCGTGGAACTCCGAGGCGACGAACGTCGCGTCGTCGTCGAAGCGGGCGTCCGCGAACGTGCTGTCCGCGTCGAACTCGACCTCGTCGAAGTGCGCGGTGTCGCCGAACGCCGCGCTGGAGAACTCCGCGCCGGCCTCGAACGCGGTCCGCGAGAACAGCGCCGACGACGCGAACTCCGTCCGCTGGAACAGCGCCGAGTCACTGAAGACCGCCTCGACGAAGATCGCGGTGTCGTCGAACTCGACGCCGCTGAAGTCGGCGTACCGGAACTCGGCGAGCTTGAAGTCGGCGGTGTCGCCGAACCGCGCCGCCTCGAAGTCGGCGTCGTCGATGGTGTGCGCGCCGCCGACGAACTCCGCGCCGCGGAACGAGGCGCCGGCGTCGAAGTCGGCGCTCGCGAAGCTGACGTCGCTGCCGAACCTGACCTCGTCCAGCGTCGCCTCGTCCTCGAAGGTCGTCTCGACGAAGCTGGACCGGTCGTCGTACCGCGTGTACGAGAGGTCGGCCGGTCCGCGGAACGTCGCCTCGTCCGCCGCTATCCGCCCGAACTCGGCGCCGGTGAACGTGGCCGAGCCGTCGACCGTCGCGGCCGCGAGCCCGAGGTCGTCGCACTCCGTCTCCCGGAAGTCGACGCTCCCGCCGAACGCGGCCCGGGCGAACGACGCGTCTTCCTCCTCGCTCGCGCCGCCCTCGAACTCCACGCCGAAGAAGGAGGCGTCACCCCCCACCGAGCAGTCGGCGAAGCGCGTATCGTCCTCGAAGGTGACCTCCGCGAACGCGGCCGCGCCGCCGAAGGTCCCGTCGGCGAACGACGACAGGTCGCGGAACGTGCTCTCCCGGAACGTCGCGTCGCCGTCGACCCGAAGCGATCGGAAGTTCGCGTATTCGAACTCGACGTGTTCGAAGCGCACGGTCGCCTCGAACGTCGCGCCCTCGAAGGTGACGTCGTCGTCCTCGACGTTGTCGCCGCCGTCGAACTCCGCCCCGTCGAACGACGCCGGGCCCTCGAAGACCGTTCCGTCGAACGCCGCGTCGTCGCGGAAGCGAGCCTCCTCGAACGTCGTCTCCCCGCGGAAGCGCCCGCCGGTGAACACCGCCGGTCGGCCGAATCTCGACTCGTGGAAGCAGGCGGCCGCGGCGAAGTCGACCCGGGTGAACCCGGCGTAGCGAAACTGCGCCCGCTCGAAGGAGGCCTCGGCGCCGAAGGAGGCCCCTCGGAACGTGACGTCGTCGGCTTCGACGTGGTCGCCGCCGTCGAACTCCGCCCCGTCGAACGACGCCGGCCCCTCGAACGCCGCGCCTCCAAAGGCGGCGTCGTCCCGGAACCGGGCCTCGTCGAACGCGACCGCGCCGCCGACGCTCACCCCGTCGAACACCGCGTCGTCGTCGAACACCGCCGAGGCGAACGTCGCGTCTCCGTCGACGGTCGCCCCGGTGAAGTCCGCGTAGCGAAACGCCGCGGCGTAGAAGTCCGCGTCGCCGCCGAACTCCGCGTCCCGGAACGTCGTGTCGTCGTCGTCGACGTTGTCGCGTCCCTGAAACTCGACCCCGCGCGCGGAGCAGTCGCCGGCGACGTCGACGTCCGCGAAGTTCGAGTCGCCCCCGAAGCGGCACTCGTCCAGCGTGAGGCGACCGAACTCGGCGCCGGTGAAGACGGCGTCGCCGCTCACGACCGCGTCGGCGAACGTCGCCGCCCCGACGGTCAGCGACGCGGCGTTCACGAACCGAGCGCGGACGCTCCGGAAGTCGGCCGTGCCCGCCACGGCCGCGCCCTCCAACGTGAGGTCGTCGTCCTCGACGTTGTCGCCGCCGTCGAACTCCGCGCCGACGAAGGCGAGGTCCGCGGCGGCGTCGACCCCGGAGAAGTCGGCGTCGCGCCGGAAGCGCGCCTCGGTGAACGTCGCGTCCGCCTCGAAGTCGGCGTCGGTGAAGGCGGCGTCGTCCTCGAAGGCGACGTCGCCGAAGCGGGCCGCCGCCTCGAACGCGGCCCCGGCGAACGTCCCGACGCCGAACGTCGCGTGGTCGAACGCCGCGACGCCGCCGAACGTCGCCCCCTCGAAGTCGGCGTCGTCGATGAGGACGTCGGCGTCGCCCTCGAAGGTGGCGCCGCGGAACGACGCTCGCTCTCGGAAGGCGGCGTCGGCGAACTCGGCGTCGCCGGTGAAGGTGACCTCGTCGAAGTCGGCGTCGCCCTCGAAGACGCAGTCGACGAAGTCCGCGTACCGGAACCGCCCCTTCCGGAATGAGACACCGGCTTCGAAGACGGCCCGCTCGAAGCAGGCGTCGTCGTCGACGAGGTTCGCGTCGCCCCGGAACTCTACCCCCTCGAACGCCGCGGTCGACTCGAAGACGGTGTCCCGGAGGCAGGTGTCCGCGTGAAAGCGAGTCTCCCTCGCCGTCACCGCTCCGAGGAAGCGGACGCCCTCGAAGTCGACGTCGTCTTCGAAGTTCGCGCCGCCGACGTCGAACGGTCCCTCGACCACCGCGTCGGCGAACGCGCACTCCCCGGCGAGGGTCGCGTCGTCCCAGTCGACCGCGGCCAACCGGGCGCCGCGGAGGTCTATCGGCGTCCGAACGGTGGCGGCGGTCAGCGAGAACGAGCCCGAGACGGTCGCGTGCCGGAGGTCGAGCGGATGGTTGTCGGCCGCGTCGATCGCGACGCGCTCTAAGTCGACGTCGCCGAGCGCCGCTCCCACTATCCGCTTCGCGTGCTCGCCCTCGCCGCGAGCGACCGTCGCGAGCGCCTCGGCGACCGCCCGTCCGTCGACGCCGCGTGCCGCACGTTCGTCGGGCGAGAGGTGGAACAGACAGCGGTCGGCGTCCCCGTGAGCGTCGCGGGGGCACGACCACGAATCCGCCAGATGGCTCGGTCGGTCGTGCGTCGACGACCACTCGTCGGGGTCGAACCGGAACGAGCAGGACTCCGTCACCGCGTCACCTCCGGACGCCGCGGTCCCTTCGGACGTCGCGCCGCCGCCGGTCTGTTCGGCGTCGGCCGCTCCCGGAGCGACCGCGTCCCGTCACGGCCCCGCGCCGGCGTCGCCTTCCGTTCCACGTTCGGTGTCACGGCTCGCGACTCGGTTAGTGTGTCGCCCATTTGAAGAACCCGAGGCTGACGGCGAGGATCGCCGCCCCGACGGGGATGACGAGGTACAACACCGGCTCGTCCAGCTGGTCCGTGTTCCCGACGATCTGTTCGAAGAACTTGATCGAGAGGATGACGAGGACGACCTCGATGAGCTTGTTCTTGAGCTCGCCCGTGGAGTCGAACTTGAACCAGTCCGGCCGGACACCGGCGTGGTCGGCGGGTTCGAGCACGCTGATGAAGAAGTCGTAGATGCCGAACGAGAAGATCACGAGGATGATGCCGATGAGGAACGCGTCGAGCGCCTTGATGATCGGGAGGATGACCGCGGTCTGCCCGAAGTCGCCCCGGACCACGATCGCCGTGACCGCGTTGTAGGTGTTGTACGTACCCATGAAGAACATCACGAACGAGCCGACGAACGAGACGAGGACCGGGACTAACAGCAGATACCGGAGCTCGAAGAACGCGGGCTCGAAGTGCTCGTCGAGCCAGTCTTCCGCGACGCTTTTCGTCCCCTCTTCCGGTTCGGCCTCCGAGACGGATCGTTCCTGCCCCCGGTCGGCCATCCCGCCGAGGGACGTGTCGGCCGCGTGTTCGTCGTCTGCCATTGACGTGTGGCATCTACTGTCACCCTACTTTATATTTGTGTCTCCGTAACATGTCTCAGGAACTCGCTTCGCCGTCGGTCACCACGCGACGCGCCGCCCGAGGACGAACACGACGAGCGCGACGAGCATCGCGCCGAAGAACGCCTCGACCCCGGCGAGCATGCTCGCGGTCGCGCCGACCGGCTGGATGTCGCCGTACCCGAGCGTGGTGAACGTGACGAGGCTGAAGTAGAGGTTCTTCCCGAGAATCGTCATGCCCTCGACGCTTGCGAGCTGGGCCACGCCGTCGAGTCCCGAGGTGGTCAGCTCGCTCTGACCGCGGGTCCCCTCGCCGACGAGCGCGTAGAGGACTCCCCAGAAGACGACGGCGACCGCCGAGACGTACACGACCCGCCAGAGCCGCTCGCCGTACCCGCAGGTCTGGTGGAGCACGTTGTTGCCGAGCCACCGGCCGAACGCTTGGACGCGGTCGGCCGGCGCGACATCGCGCTCGCGGTCGAGCGCGACGGCTAGGTTCTTCTTCCGGCGGTACAGCATCTCCTTGATGAAAAACTCCGCGGCGGCCTTCCGGTCGCCGAAGTCGCTGGCGCAGTTCTTCGCCTTCAGGTACGTGTTCTCCAGCGTGGCCGGGCCGGGCGTGGCGTAGTCGGTGCCGTCCGGGGTCTCTTCGAGCGCGAACTCGTGGATGACCCAGTTCGTCTGTGCGAGCTGGCTTTTGTGGTCGGTAAAATCGAAGCCGTCGAAGCTCGTCCGACAGAACCGGAAGTGATCGAACAGGCCGTGTTCGCAGCGACTGTCGTCCAAGACGACCTCGCCGACGTGCGCGTCGGTACAGTCGTAGAACGCGTTGCCCTCGGCAGGCTGTTCGATCCGACCGCCGCCGATCACCGCACGGGGGAGCCGGACCAGCGCCTCCGCGCCGACCGGTCTGACCCTGAACCGAACCTCCTTCTCGAACTCCGCCTCGTCGAACGCCGCCAGTCCGTCGACCGCGACGCCGGTGAAGTCCGCCCGTCGGAACGCGGCCCGCTTGAAGTTCGCGCCGGTGGAGAACGTCGCGCCCTCGAAGTCGGCCTCGCCGTCGAACTCCGTGTCCGGGAACGCGGCGTCACCCTCGAACGCGACGTTCTCGAAGGACGCGAACCGGAACACGGCGAGTTCGAAGTCGGCGGTGTCTCCGAAGACCGCCCCCGAGAAGACGGCGTCGTCGATGGTGTGCGCGCCGCCCACGAACTCCGTGCCGGTGAACGTCGCCCCCGCGGCGAACGTCGCGCCGCAGAACCGCGCGTCGTGTTCGAAGTGCGTCGCGGTCATGTCGACCTCGCCCTCGAAGCCCGCGTCCGCGAAGGTCGCCGCCTCGTCGAACCGGACGAACGAGGCGTCGACGTCGCCGGTCACGACCGCGTCGTCGAAGACGGCCCGCTCCGTGAACGTCGCCTCGGCGAACGACGCGTCCCCCTCGAACGCCGCGCCGGCGAAGACCGCGTGAGCGAACGTGACGCGGTGGAACGTCACCTGCTCCGCGAACGTCGCGTCCTCGAAGGTGACGTCGTCGTCGCGGACGTTGTCGCCGCCGTCGAACTCCGCTCCCTCGAACGTCGCCGCCCCCTCGAAGTCGGTGCCGGCGAAGGAGGCGTCGTCGTGGAACCTCGCCTCGACGAACTCCGCGCGGTCGCGGAACGTCGCGTCGTCGAACGCCGCCTCGCCGGCGACGTCGGTTCCGGTGAAGGCGGCCGCGTCGTCGAACGTCGCCTCCGCGGCGTCCACGCGCCAAAGCGTCGCGTCCTCGAAGGAGACGTCGTCCCCGAACCCCGTTCCCACGAACGACGCGGTCCCGTCGAACCGCGTCTCCTCGAACCGCGCGGTCTCCTCGAATCGAGCCCCGTCGAAGGCGGTGGACGCGAACTGCGCGGCGAGGAAGTCGGCCGGCCCGCCGAACGCGGCGTCGGCGAACGAGACGTTGTCGTCCGCGACGTTGTCGCCGCCGCGGAACTCGGCGCCCCGGAACGACACCCGTTCGCTCGCGGTCATCGACTCGAAGTCGGCGTCGCCGCGGAACCTCGCCTCGACGAACGAGGCGTCCTCGAAGGCGACGCCTCGGAACGTCGCGTCCCGCTCGAAGACGGCGTCGTCGAAGACAGCGGGGCCGTCGAACCGGACGTCCGAGAAGGACCCCTCTCGGAACCGCGCGTGTTCGAAGTCGCCGCCGGCCTCGAAGGCGGCCCCGTCGAACGCCGCGTCGTCGTCGGTGACGTTGTCCTCCCCCTCGAACGCCGCCCCGCGACAGGAGACGTGTTCGCCGAACGTCGCGTCCCGGAAGTCGGTGTCGCCGCCGAAGCGGGCCTCGTCCAGCTCGACGCGGCCGCCGAAGTCGGCCCCCGCGAAGGAGGCGTCGCGTTCGAACCGGAGCCCGGTCAACTGCGCGTTTCCGTCGACGTCGAGGCCGTCGAACACCCCGCCTCGAAACGTCGCGTCGCGGAGGTCGAGCCGGTTCCCGACCGCGACCCCGTCGAACGCCGCGTCCTCGTCTTCCGTGTTGTCGCCGCCGCGGAACTCGGCGCCCGGAGCGACGACCGACCCCTCGACGGACGCGCCCGAGAGGTCGACGTCGGCGTGGAACCGGACCTCGGTGAACGTCGCCGATCCGTCGACGGTCACGTCGCCGAACACGGCGTCGTCGGTGAACGCCGCGTCCTCGAAGTCGACCTCCGCGAAGGCGGCGTTCCGGAAGTTGGCGAACCCGAACGTCGCGTGTTCGAACATGGCGTCGCCGGCGAACGTCGCCCCGCTGAAGTCGGCGTCGTCGACGAGGACGTCGGCGTCGCCCTCGAAGGTGGCGCCGCGGAACGACGCTCGCTCCCGGAAGGCGGCGTCGGCGAACTCGGCGTCGCTGGTGAAGGTGACCTCGTCGAAGTCGGCGTTGCCCTCGAAGACGCAGTCGACGAAGTCCGCGTACCGGAACCGCGCCTTCCGGAAGGAGGCCTCTCCGACGAACGTCGCGTGCTCGAAGCAGGCGTCGTCGTCGATCAGGTTCGCGTCGCCGCGGAACTCGGCCCCGTCGAACGAGGCGTCGTCACGAAACGCGACGCCCTCCCACGTCGCGTCCGCGTGAAATCTGGCCTCGTCGGCGGCGACGCCCGCCTCGAAGGCGGCGTCCGCGAACGCGACGTCGGTCTCGAAGGCGGTCCCGTCGAGCGACGCCTCGCCGGTGACCGTGGCGTGCCGGAGGTCGACGCGGCCGCCGAAGGCGGCCTCCGACCAGTCGATCGCGTCGACCGTGGCGTGCCGGAGGTCAACCGGCTGTTCGACCGTCGCGTCGCTCCACGCCAGCCGATCGATCGTGGCGTATCGGAGGTCGAGGACGCGGTTATCGGCGGCTTTCAGGCGCTCTCGACGGAAATCGATCGTGCCGAGGTGCGCGCCGATCAGCGTCTTCTCGCCCGCCCCGGTCGCCTCGGCCGCCTCCCGGAGCGCCCGGGTCACCGTCTCGTCGTCGACCCCCCGCTCCGACCGCTCGTCGGGTGAGAGGTGGAACAGACAGCGGTCGGCGTCCCCGCGGGCGTCTCGCGGACACGACCACACCTCCGGCGCGCTCCCCGTGTCCTCCCCCTCACGCCGCAGGGACGTCTCGAACGCGCAACGTGTCACGGAATCACATCCACCAGTCACGACCGCGTGACAGAACTTCAATATTTCCGTCCGCACAACGGCGTCTGGCCGCTCTCGAGCGCCCCCCTGTGGCGGTCCTCTGCGGCTCTCGTAAACCAGCATTCTAAAGTGGGTTTACGAGTTGGGTGGAGACATGGCAACGAACACGGAGTCCGTCGACCTCGTCGGCGACGAGGCGGCGACGAACCTCGCGCGCGCCGCGCTGTTTGCGGCCCTCGTCGGGGCGTTCGCGTACGTCACGTTCCCGAACCCTGTATCGCCCGTCGACGTGACGCTTCAGGTGCTCGGCGTCTTCCTCGCGGGGATCTTCCTCGGCCCGGTCTGGGGCGGCGCGTCGCTCGTCTGCTACCTCGCGGCCGGCGCGCTCGGCGCGCCCGTCTTCCAGGGCGGGTCGGCCGGCGTCGCCCAGCTCGTCGGCGATTCGGCCGGCTATCTCTGGTCGTACCCGGTCGCCGCAGCGGTCGTGGGCGCCGTCGTCCACCGGGGCACGACGCTCCGCGACCTCGACGCCGTCGGGCTGCCGACGCTCGTCGGGGCGATGGTCTTCGGGACCGTCGTCATCTACGGGTTCGGCGTCGCCGGGCTCGCGCTCGTCCTCTCGCTGGGTCCGATCGAGGCGGTCACCGTCGGCGCCGTCGCGTTCCTCCCGGCCGAGGCGCTGAAGATCGCCGCCGCGGTCGGCGTCGTCCGCTCCGACGCGATCGCGGCCGCCTGATCAGTGATCGACCTCGACGGCGTGACGTGTCGGTACGGTCGGTCCGGCGACGGCGTCGACGCGGACGACGGCGATTCCGCAGTCGCCGGCGATCGCGTGGGCGGCGCCGACGGCTCCGCCGCCACCGTCGCGGTCGACGACGTCACGCTCTCGGTCCCCGACGGCGAGTTCCTCGTCGTCGCGGGCGCGAACGGCTCGGGCAAGACGACGCTCGTCCGGACGTTCAACGGGCTCGTCGAGCCGGACGCCGGGACGGTCTCGGTGAACGGGACGCCGGTCGACGAGGACCTCGTCGCCGCGCGTTCGGCGGTCGGGATGGTGTTTCAGGACCCCCGCGACCAGCTGGTCGCCGCCACGATCGGCGCCGACGTCGCGTTCGGGCCGGAGAACCTCGGGCTCTCCCACGGGGAGATCGACCGGCGAGTCGCGGACGCGCTCGCGGCGGTGAACATGGCGGGCCGGGAGCGCGAGCGGATCGACTCCCTCTCCGGGGGCGAGCGCGAACGCGTCGCGATCGCGGGCGCGCTCGCGATGGATCCCGACCACCTCGTCTTAGACGAGCCGTTCACCGGCCTCGACGAGCCCGCGCGGCGGTCGGTCGTGAAGCGGCTCCGGGCGCTTCACGCCGAGGGGACGAGCGTGATCGTCGTCACCCACGACCTCCGCGACGTGACCGCGCTCGCCGACCGGATCGTCGGCCTCGCGGACGGGCGGGTCGCGGTCGACGCGTCGCCGGCCGACGCGGTCGAGTCGCTTCCCGGCCTCGACGTGCGGGTTCCCGGGGGAGACGAACTCGGGACATCGGCCGAATGACGCTCTCGTTCGTCCCCGGCGACTCGCTCGCGCACCGGCTCGACCCGCGGTCGAAGCTGCTCGTTCAGGTCGCCTTCGCGGCCGTCGCGTACGCATTCACGACCCCGCGGGGGCTCGCCCTCCTCACGCTCGTCGCCGTCGGCTGCCTGCTCGCTGCCGGCGGCGGTCCGCGCGACCTGTGGAGCTACCGCGTCGCGTTCCCGGTCCTCCTCTTCGCGCCCCTCGTCGCGGGCGCGACGCTCGGCGCGCCGTGGTTTCGGGTCGAGCGCGCGGCCGCGACCGCCCTCGCGAGCTACCGCATCCTCCTGCTGCTCGTCGTCGCGGCCGCGTACGTCCGGTCGACGCCGGTCCGGGAGTCGCGCGCGGCGCTCCAGCGGACGATCCCCGGGCGGCCGGGCGTCTTCCTCGGCGTCGGCGTCGCGCTCGTCTTCCGCTTCCTCCCGCTGTTGAAACGGGACCTCGCGGCGTCGCGGGCGGCGGTCCGGGCGCGGCTCGGCGCCGAACGCCCGCGCCGCGAGCGGATGCGGCTCGTCGCTGTCGGCGGGCTCTCGCGGGCGTTCTCGCGGGCCGACCGGCTCGGGACGGCGCTCGTCGCCCGGTGTTTCGCGTGGAACCCGACGCTCCCGCGGCTGGCGTTCTGCCGCGTCGACGCCCCGGCGCTGGCCCTCGCCGGCGCCATGTTCGCGGTCGCGGCGCTCCGGATCGCGTGAACGACGAACGATGAACGCCGTGTTGTGGCAAGCTTTAACCCGACCCTATCCGGCTGATCGATCATGACTCCCTTACAGGCGGCCACCCGGGAGACCTTCTGGACCATCGGTCCGGTGGGGAAGGCGGCGTTCTACTGGCTCGCCGCCGTCGCGGTCCTCGTCTTTCTGTACGGCGTCTACGCGCGCTTCGCGGCGTACGCGCGCGGGAGCGCGGACCCGCGAGACAGGCTGTCGGACCTCCCCGGTCGGGTCGTCGCGGCGACGAAGACCGTCCTGTCGAACGAGAACCAGTTCGACGGGGACCTGTACGCGGGCGTGATGCACACGTTCGTGCTGTGGGGGTTCCTCGTCCTGCTCGTCGCGACGACGATCCTCGGGATCGACATCGACCTCTACCGTCCGCTCACGGGCGAGTCGTTCTGGGTCGGCGACTTCTATTTGGCCTACCAGTTCGCCGTCGACGCGTTCGGCCTGCTGTTCATCGTCGGCGTCGGCATGGCCGGCTACCGGCGCTACCGGAACCGCGAGGGGCGGCTCTGGGGGAAACACACCTCGCTGGAGGACGACGCGTTCGTCTGGACGCTGTTCCTCCTCGGCGTCGGCGGCTTCCTCGTCGAGGGCGTGAGCATGGTCGGTCAGCCGCAGCGGGCGACCGAGACGGTGAGCTTCGTCGGCATGGCGCTCGCGACCGGGCTGGAGACGGCCGGGCTCACGGCCGCGGGCGCCGAGGCGATCTACGGCGCCCTCTGGTGGAGCCACTCGCTGCTCGCGTTCGCGTTCGTCGCGTGGATCCCGTACGCGAAGCCGTTCCACATGATCTCCTCGTTCGCAAACGTCGTCGCCCGCGACGAGAAGGCGGGCGCGCGGCTCCCGAACGTCCCCGCGGACCTCGACCACACCAACGCGGAGTCGCTCGACGACTTCACGTGGAAGGAGCTGTTGGACGGCGACGCCTGTACGAAGTGCGGGCGGTGTACGGACGCCTGTCCCGCCGACACCGTCGGTCGGAACCTCGACCCGCGCGACGTCATCCTCGATCTGAAGTCGTACCGCGAGTCCGTGAGCGACGACCCGGTGGCGGGCAGCGGGCGAGGTGACGGGGCGATGGCGACCGACGGCGGGACCGCCGCCGCTTCCGACGGCGGCACCGTGCCCATCGTCGCCGACGAGGGCGGCGTCATCGACGCCGAGTCGATGGAGTCGTGTATGTCCTGTATGGCGTGTATGGACGCCTGCCCCGTCGACATCGAACACCTCACTTCCTTCACCAAGATGAACCGGCAGCTCGTCGACGAGGGGGCGGTCGACTCGAACCTCCAGGACGTGTTCCAAGACGTGATGCAGCGCGGGAACACCTTCGGCGAGTCGCAGGCGAACCGCGGCGACTGGGCGGACGACCTCGAGGACGTCGAGGTCCCGGACGCCCGCGAGACGGAGGTGGAGTACCTCTGGTACGTCGGCGACTACCCGAGCTTCGACGACCGGAACAAGAAGGTCGCCCGCGCGCTCGCCCGGCTCTTCGACGAGGCCGACGTGTCGTTCGGCATCCTGTTCGACGACGAGAAGACCGACGGCAACGACATCCGCCGGATCGGCGAGGAGTTCCTCTACCTCGAACTCGCCGGTCACCACGTCGAGACGTTCGCGGACTGCGAGTTCGAGAACATCGTCTGTACCGACCCGCACTCGTACAACACCATCAAAAACGAGTACCCCGAGGTCGACTTCGCGGAGTTCGCGGACGACCCGATGATGCCGTTCGAGCGCGAGGAGCCGTGGAACGCCGATAAGGAGATCGACGTGTTCCACTGGACGCAGGTGGTCGAGGAGCTCGTCGAGGCGGGCCGGCTCGGCCTCGCCGGCGACGAGCTGGAGTACACCGTCACCTACCACGACCCCTGCCACCTCGGCCGGTACAACGACGAGTACGAGGCGCCCCGCGAACTCATCCGAGCGACCGGCGCCGACCTCCACGAGATGCCGCGCTCCCGGGACGACTCCTTCTGCTGTGGCGGCGGCGGCGGCGGCCTCTGGACCGAACACGAGGAGGACGTCAAGCCGAGCGAGGAGCGCCTCCGCGAGGCGGTCGAGGACACCGACGCGGGCGCCGCCGTCGAGAAGTTCGTCGTCGCCTGCCCGATGTGTACGACGATGTTCGAGGACGGTCGGAAGACGGGCGACTTCGAAGAGGAGATCGAGATCGTCGACGTCGCGGAGCTGCTGATCGAAGCGGTCGAGGCCGGGTCGTAGCGGGTGTCCGAACGGCGGCGACGCTCGCGGACCTACGCGCGTCGCGACCGCGCGTCCGCCGCGTCGTCGGTGCGGCGCAACAGCGCCCGGCCGGGGGCGCGGTCGCGGACCGGTGCGTCGCCGAGGTAGTCGACGAGCGCGTCTCTGAGCATGCCGACCTCCTCGTCGTCGAGCGGCGCCCCTCGCTCTATCGACTCGATCGGGCGATGGTACGGTCTGTCGTCGTCGGTCGCGGCGGTCGCGGCGTCGATCAGCGCGGCGTGGGCGACCCACGCCTCCTCCCGGGAGGTCGTCGGCGCCGGCGGCCCGTCGGTCGTGGGAGGGGTCATTCGTTCCGGTTCTCCCGGCATGGGTACTTAAAACCACGTCTCGGTTCCGCCCCGACTCGACGCCGCGACGCTCTCGGAGGCGTCGCCCGGCTCGGGGGAGTAGTATATAGTTCTATATAGTCATATGTGAAAAGCATAGCCGTACCGGGCCGTACGCGTCGCCCCATACTCCTCATAGCATACTACTTAACCGGAACTCGCCCATCCTCTGGTGATGGCTTCCAGCCACGACGCGGACGCAACGGGAATCACGCGGCGGAAATCGCTCGCGGCGATCGCCGGCGCCGGAGCGCTCGGGCTCGCCGGTTGTACGCAGAGCGGTGACGGGGGCGACGGGGGCGACGAGCTCTCCGGCCCGATCAACATCGCAGGATCGAGCACCGTCTTCCCGCTGATGAGCGCAGTCATGGAGGACTTCGCCAACGAGCATCCCGGCGTCGACCCCGACATCAGTTCGACCGGCTCCGGCGGCGGCTTCTCGAACTTCTTCTGTACCGGCGACACCGACTTCAACAACGCGAGCCGACCGATCCAGCCGGAAGAAGAGGAGCTGTGCGCCGAAAACGGCGTGGAGTTCGTCGAGCTGATCGCGGCAACCGACGCCCTTACCGTGGTCGTCAACCCCGACGCCGACTTCGTCGACTCGCTCACGACCGAGGAGCTCGCGCAGATCTGGGAGGCCGACCCCGCCCAGACGTGGGACGAGGTCCGCGACGAGTTCCCGAACGAGGAAATAAACCGCTTCGGCGCCGCCGACACCTCGGGCACCTACGACTACTTCATCGAGGCGATCCTCGAAGAGCGCGGTCACACCAGCGACTACCAGGCGACCGAACAGGACAACACGATCGCGCAGGGCGTCGCCGGCGATCAGTACGCGATCGGCTACTTCGGCTTCGCGTACTACTCGCAGAACCCCGATCAGCTGAAGGCCCTCGGCATCGACGACGGCGACGGCCCCGTCGAGCCGAGCCTCGAAACGGCCTCGTCGGGCGAGTACATCCCCCTCTCGCGCCCGCTGTTCACCTACCCGTCGATCGAATCGCTCGGCGAGGAGCACATCGCCGAGTTCGCCCGGTACTTCGTCGAGCAGACGACCAACGAGGAGCTCGTCGCCGGCGACGTGGGCTATGTCCCCGCCACCGAGGAGACGCAGGAGGAGCAGATGTCCATCCTCGAGGACGCAATCGAGCAGGCGCAGGGCTGAACCGGCGCAATGAACCGGTGTATTGATTTACGACTGCGTGCGATACCTCACCGTTCGTGACTGACAGCACAGAGAGTCCCGACCTGAGCCGGCAGGGCGGACTCACACGACTGAAGGAGGGGACCTACGGCGGGCTCTTCGCGGCGTGCGCGGTGATCACCCTGCTCACGACCGTCGCGATCTTCGTGACGCTCCTGTCGGACGCAGTGGTGTTCTTCCGTGCGACGCCGATAGCCGAGTTCCTGACCGGGATCAACTGGAGCCCGAACCCGGCCGGTGGCGGACAGGCCTTCGGTCTCGTCCCGCTGCTGATCGGGACGCTCGTCGTGACGATCACGGCGGCGTTCATCTCGATTCCGGTGGGGACGCTCACCGCGATATACCTCAGCGAGTACGCGACCCCGAACGCGCGGTCGATACTGAAACCCTTACTGGAGATCCTCGCCGGCGTCCCGACCGTGGTGTACGGCTACTTCGCGTTGGTGTACATCACACCGGCGCTGAAGGCGACGCTGTTCCCGGAGATGAGCACGTTCAACGCGCTCTCCGCGTCGATCATGGTCGGGATCATGACGATCCCGATGGTGTCGTCGATCTCCGAGGACGCGATGAGCGCCGTTCCGGACGAACTGCGGCAGGCCGGCTACGGGCTCGGCGCGACCAAGTTCGAGGTGTCGACCGGGATCGTCGTCCCGGCCTCTATCTCCGGAATCGCCTCTTCGTACATCCTCGCCGTCTCCCGAGCGATCGGCGAGACGATGATCGTCGTCGTCGCGATGGGCGCACAGGCACGGATGCCCGCGATCCGAGAGGCTGCGTTCGGTATCCCGTTCATCAACCCCGCCGACGTGCTCTTGGAGTCCGGGATGACCATCACCGTCGCGATGGTACAGATCACCGGGGGCGACCTCACCGGCGGCACGCTCCCGTACAACTCGATGTTCGCGCTCGGTCTCACGCTGTTTGTGGTGACTCTCGTAATGAACGTGATCAGTGACATCATCGCGGAGCGGTACCGGGAGGAGTACTGATGGCGACGGACAACGCCAACGCCGACGGGTTCGGCGAGGTCAGTCGAGTTCGGGGTATCGTCTTCGAGTACCTCTCGCTCGGCGCCAGCGTCTTCGGTCTCGTCGCGCTCGGCGTGTTGCTCGTCTACGTCTCGATCGACGCCTTCGACCTAGCGAACGCGAGCCCCGTGTGGCTGTTGACCTACTTCCTCACGCTCGTCGTTCCGTTCCTCGCGTTCTGCCTCTACAGCGCGAACGACCCGGCAGTCACGCGCCGCGCGCTCGGCGTGCTCGGCGGCGGACTCGTCGCCGTCGCCGCCGTCTTCACCGCGATCGAGACGCTCCTCGTGCCGATCCCGCGGCTCAACTGGCAACTGGCGTACCTCTTTGTCGTCGGCGCACCGGTCACCGCGTACCTCACGTACGTCGGCAGCGGCGAACGGGTCGGCGCGGTCGGGTTCGGCTTCCTCGGCCGACTGCTCGGCGGCGCCGCCCTCGGCCTCGCGGTCGGCACGCTCTTCTTGGTGTTCGACTCGCTCGTCTGGTTCCTCGCGTACACGCTCGGCGTCGTCCCCGCCGTCGCACTGTACGCGTTCGGGAGCGCCCGATCGGTGCCTCAGGCACAGACCGCGGCGCTCCCGGCCGGACTGTTGGGCGTCGTCGCCGCCGTCTTCCTCCGCGGGGTGGTCCCGACGTACCCGTCCGACCTCCTCATCTACCTCTGGACGATCGCGATCCCGGTCGCTGCCGCCGGGGCCTTCGCCGTCGCCGAGCGCAGGGGTCGCACCGCCGCGGCCGTCGTCGCCGGCGTCCCCCTCGCGCTCGCCGCGGCCGGCGGGTTCGCGGCCGCTGGCGCCGGACTCCCGGCGCCCACGGTCCTCCTCGTCCTCGTGCTGACCGGCGTGCCCACGGCGGTGTACGTCTCGCGCGTGGTCGACGCCGGCGAGGGCCTCGTCGGATTCGCGCTCCCGGTCCTCCTCGTCGGCGGCGTCGTCGCCGGCGCGCTGATCGTTGAGGCGTTGGGCGTCCCGGCGCCGGACCCGTGGCTCGACCCGTCGTTCCTCACGGAGGCGCCCTCGCAGACGCCGACCGAAGCGGGTCTCTACCCCGCCATCGTCGGCTCCGTCATCATCATCGCGATGGTCGCGGTGCTGTCGTTCGCCCTCGGCGTCGGTACGTCGGTCTTCCTGGAGGAGTACACGCCCGGAAGCGGCCCGCTCGGCACCCTGACCCGGATCATTCAGGTCAACGTCGCGAACCTCGCGGCGGTCCCGTCGGTCGTCTACGGGCTCCTCGGACTGGGGCTGTTCGCGAACCTCCTCGGTCTCGGTATCGGAACGGCGGTGACCGCCGCCCTGACGCTCTCGCTGCTCATCCTCCCGATCACGATCATCTCCGCGCAGGAGGCGATCCGGTCGGTGCCCGACGACCTCCGACGGGGGTCCGACGCGATGGGCGCGACGCGCTGGCAGACGACGAAGAACGTGGTCTTGCCCGAGGCGATGCCGGGGATCCTCACCGGAACGATCCTCGCGCTCGGCCGCGCCATCGGCGAGACCGCGCCGCTGATCATGATCGGTGCGGCGACGACCGTGTTCAGAGCGCCGGACAGCCTGTTCAGCCGATTCAGTGCCATGCCGATGCAGATCTACGTGTGGGCCGGATTCCCGCAGGCCGACTTCCGGTACGGCGTCGTGGCCGCCGGCGTTATCACGCTGCTCATCATTCTCGTCGGCATGAACGGGACGGCCATCCTGCTGCGGAACCGCGCGGAACGGGGGAACTAACATGAGTAACACCACATCCGACGACTCGCTTATCACGACGGAGGTACAGACGGAATCGAACGACGAGAGCGCCCCGCCCGCCGGCGCCGGCACCGCGGTCGCCGCGCGGGACCTGAACGTCTACTACGGCGACGAACAGGCCATCGACGACGTGTCGATGGAGATCCCGGAAAAGCGCGTGACGGCGCTCATCGGCCCCTCTGGCTGTGGCAAGTCCACGTTCCTCCGGACGATAAACCGGATGAACGACATGATCGAGATCTGTCGCGTCGACGGCGAGGTGGAGTTCGGGGGCAAGAACGTCTACGACGACGACGTCGACCCCGTGGCCCTCCGTCGCAAGATCGGGATGGTGTTCCAGAAGCCGAACCCGTTCCCGAAGTCGATCCGCGACAACGTCGCGTACGGCCTGAAGATACAGGGCTTCGACGGCGACGTCGACGCCCGCGTCGAGGAGTCTCTGAAGGGCGCGGCGCTGTGGGACGAGGTGAAAGACCAGCTCGACTCCTCGGGGCTCGAGCTCTCCGGCGGGCAACAGCAGCGGCTCTGTATCGCCCGCGCCATCGCCCCGGACCCGGAGGTCATCCTGATGGACGAGCCGACCTCGGCGCTCGACCCCGTCGCGGCCTCGAAGATCGAGGACCTGATCGACGACCTCGCCGAGGAGTACACCGTTATCATCGTCACGCACAACATGCAGCAGGCGGCCCGGATCTCCGACAGGACCGCGGTGTTCCTCACCGGCGGCGAACTGGTCGAGTACGACGACACCGCGAAGATCTTCGAGGACCCCGAAGAGCAGCGCGTCGAGGACTACATCACGGGGAAGTTCGGGTAGATGCCCCGCGAGAACTACCGGGAGCGCCTCGACGAGCTCCGGGACGGGGTGGTCGCGATGGGCGAGACCGTCTGCGACCGGCTCGACGACGCGATCGAGGCGGCGGTGACCGGCGACGACGAGCTCGCGCAGTCGGTGATCGGGACCGACCACGAGGTCAACGAGACGTACCTCGCCCTCGAAGACGAGTGTACGGAGCTGCTGGCCCTCCAGCAGCCGGTGGCCGGCGATCTCCGGCTCGTCGCCGCCTCGTTCAAGATCATCACCGACCTCGAACGCGTCGCCGACCTCGCCACGAACCTCGCGGCGTACGGCGGTCCCGACGGCGGCGTCCACCCCGCGGTCGACGTCCGCGCCCTCGGCGAGGCGGCCCGCGAGATGGTCGCCGACGCGGTCGCCGCCTACGCGGCGCGCGACCCCGACGCCTGCCGCGAGATCGCGTCCCGCGACGACGCGTTCGACGACCGCTGTCGGCAGGCGAGCGAGGCGGTCGTCCGCGACCTGCTGGAGGCCGACCGGGCCCGCACCGAGGCGTGCGACGCCGACGGCGACACGGACGGTGGCGCGACCGACGGCGAGGCGCTCGAAGCCTCCCTCGACGACGTGTCGCAGGCGCTGCTCGCGGTGCGCGACCTCGAACGGATCGCGGACCACGCGGTCAACGTCGCGGCGCGGGCGCTGTACATGATCGAAAACGACGACGAGCTGATCTACTGAGGGCGGGCGCGGTCGGCACCGCAGACGCCACCGGCTGGCCGTATCGCGGCGTGAGGGGGCTCGACCGCTTCCGGAATCACTAATCCGCTGGTGCGCGTATCGGTACCTAGTGACGTTACTTGCGGAGCTCATCGGTGACCAGTCGCTGCCCGTCTGGATCGCGCTCGGTCTGATCGGGTTTCTGCTGACTTGGAAGGGCGCGAACGTCGTCGAGTCGACGACCTCGAAGATCAGCGACCACTACGGCGTCTCGCAGGCGATTCAGGGCGGACTCATCGTCGCGGCCGCGACGTCGTTCCCCGAGCTCGCGATCATCGTGATCTCCGTGCTGGTCCTGGGCGAGTTCGGCGTCGGCGCCGGCGCGCTCATCGGGACGGCGGTGTTCAACATCTTAGTCATCCCCGCCGCGGTCGCCGTCACGAGCGGCGACACGGCGACGACGCGCGGGATCGTCTACCGCGACGCCATCTTCTACACCGTCGCGGTCCTCGCGCTCTTCGGCGTGATCGCCCTTGGCGTCCTCGGGACCGACGGGAGGGAGCTCGCGCGCATCACCCCGCAGATGGGCGTCGGACTCCTCGTGTTGTACGGCGTGTACGTCATCCTGCTCGTCGGCGGCAAGAGCGGCGCGTCGGACCGGAAGCGGACCGAGTCGACGAACGTCCCGAAGCAGCTCGGGCTGTTCGCGGGCGGACTGGCCGTGGTGCTGGTCGGCGTCGAGTCGATGATCGGCATGACGCTCGAAGTCTCCGACGCGCTCGGCGCGCCGCCCTTCCTGATCTCCGTGACGGTGCTGTCGGTGCTGAGCTCGTTCCCGGACCTGCTCGTCGGCGTGAAGATGGGGGAGGCGGGCGACCAGCGGGCGGCGGTCGCCAACGTCTTCGGGACGAACACGTTCAACCTCGTCGCGGCGCTGCCGATCGGGGTCATCCTCGCCGGCGGGGTGTCGATCGGATTCCTCACGTCAGTCCCGCTGCTGTTGTTCCTGTTTTACACGACGCTCGTCGTCGTGGTGCTGTCCGCGACCGACTTCGAGATCTCCACCGAGGAGGGGTACGTGTTCCTCGCGATGTACGCGGCCTTTCTCGCGTGGATGACGGCCGAGGCGTTCGGCGTCACCGCGCTGCTGACGGAGTCGACGCTCCGGACGATCGTCGGGTGAGCGCTTCACGGGCCGCCGCCGACGGTCTCCGGCGACCGGCTACGCCGTCCGAACGCGAACTTCGATCCCGTCGGCGTCGGTGACGGCGATCCCGTCTCCGCGCTCCGCGACGGCGAACTCGGCGTCCGCCTCGGCCGCGACGGCGTCGAGCCGCGCCCGGACCGCGTCCAGCGCAGCCGCGTCGGGGACGATCACCTCGAACCACGCCAGCCCGCGTCCGGCGGCGGGCGTCGTTCGCCCCCGCCACGTGTTCGCGCCGAGGTGGTGGTGGTAGCCGCCGGCCGCGACGAACCGGACGTCCGGCCCGCGCGTCCCGACCTCGAACCCCAGTCCGTCGACGTAGACGGCCTCGAACGCGGACAGCGAGGCCACTTCGAGGTGGACGTGGCCGACGTCCGTGCCCGCCGGGACGCGGTCGACGAGGACGGCGTCCGCGCCGTCTCCGGCGGCCGCGGCGACCCCCTCGACGTCGAGCGGTTCGGTCGCCATTCGGGGCGTCCCGTCGGCGTCGGTCGGCCACTCCTCGCGGGGGCGGTCGCGGTAGATCTCCACGCCGTTCCCCTCGGGGTCGTCGAGGTACAGCGCCTCGCTCACGAGGTGGTCGGAGGCGCCGTCGAGCCGCCACCGCTCCCGCACGCGCGCCAGCGCCTCGCCGAGCGCGGCCCGAGAGGGGACGCGGAACGCGGTGTGGAAGAGGCCGGCGTCGCTCCGCTTCCGCGCCGGGCGATCGGCGTCGCGTTCCAACGCGAGCAGCGGCGTCTCGCCGACGCCGAGCGTCGCGCGCTCGTCGCCGCGGTCGAGGACCGCGAGGCCGACCACGTCCCGGTAGAACGCCGTCGTCTCGTCGAGGTCGGCGACCCGGAGCGCCGTGCGGCCGATCCGCGTCTCTGCGGGCAGCCGGTTGCCGTCATCGTTCATCGGCCGTACTACGTCCGCCCGCGCGTTCAACGCGTCGGTCGCGGATCCGGCCCGGCGGCGCCCGCCGGAACCATCCCAATCTTCCGTTAGAATCAAACGGACACGCGACCCACTTCGGGTATGAGCGCCGAACAGCAGGAGCGCGCCGTCCGGTGTCTGGTCGCGAAGGTCGGGCTCGACGGCCACGACCGGGGCGCACACGTGATCGCGCGGGCGTTCCGCGACGCCGGCTTTGAGGTCGTCTACTCCGGCCTCCACCGGGCGCCGGACGACATCGTTCAGGCGGCGGTGCAAGAGGACGTCGACGTGCTCGGCATCTCGATCCTCTCGGGCGCGCACAACACGCTCGTCCCGAAGGTGATCGAGGGGCTGAAGGAGTACGACGCGTTCGACGACACGCTCGTCCTCGTCGGCGGGATTATCCCGGACGAGGATGAGGCCGAGCTGAAGGAGCTGGGCGTCGCCGAGGTGTTCGGCCCCGGGACGCCGATGGAGGAGACGATCGAGTTCATCCGGAACAACGTCCCGGAGCGCGCGTAGATGGCCGGGCCGGACGCACCCGCGTTCGCGGACGCGCCGACGCTCTCGGACGCGGACGCGGCGCTCGTCGAGGACCTCCTCTCGGGGAGCCACCGGGCGCTCGCCCGCGTCATCACCAAGATCGAGAACCGCTCCCCGGGGTACCGGGCGATCGTCTCCGCGCTCCACGAACACACCGGCGGCGCGGACGTGATCGGGGTCACGGGCTCGCCGGGCGCCGGGAAATCGACGCTGGTCGACAAGCTCGCCGCCGCCTACCGCGACCGCGGCGACACGGTCGGCGTGATCGCGGTCGACCCCTCCTCGCCGTACACCGGCGGGGCGGTCCTCGGCGACCGGATCCGGATGGGGTCGAACGTCGGCGACATGGACGTGTTCTTCCGGTCGATGAGCGCGCGCGGCCAGCTCGGCGGCCTCTCGACCGCCACCGCGGACGCCGTCAAGGCGCTCGACGCGTTCGGGAAGGACGTGGTCGTCTTGGAGACCGTCGGCGCCGGCCAGAACGAGGTGGACGTGGTCCGCACCGCCGACACGGTCGCGGTGCTCGTCCAGCCCGGCTCCGGCGACGACGTCCAGACGCTGAAGGCCGGCATCCTGGAGATCGGCGACGTGTTCGTCGTCAACAAGGCCGACATGGACGGCGCGCAGCGGACGGTCGCCGAACTGGAGGAGATGGTCCACCGGCGCGAGGGCGGGACGACGGGTCGCGACGCCGGCCACCACGGCGCGGCCTCGATGGCCTCGACCGGCGCGGGGGGCCACGGCGAGGGCGATCACACGGCGGACCACGGCGACGGCGCGACGGACGCCGAATCCGGGGGCGCCGACGCGCACGGCGACGGGGCGGACGACTCGTGGACGCCCGAGGTCTTGGAGACCGTCGCGAACACCGGTGAGGGCGTCGACGCGCTGATCGAGGCGTTCGACGCGCACGCGGCGTACCTCCGGGAGTCGGGCGAGTTCGCGGCCACCGAACGACGCCGCTACGCCGAGGAGATCCGGACGCTCGTGCGCGCGGACGTGGGCGCCCTCGCGACCGCGGAGATCGAGCGCCGGGGCGGGATCGACCGGCTCGCGGAGCGCGTCCGCGACCGCGAGACGGACCCGTACGCGGTCGCGGAGGCGATCGTCGGCCCGATCGCCGACTGCGTCGAGGGGGCGACCGGCGACGGTGAGCGCGACGACTGACGCCGGGTACGACGACTGACGAGGCCGTACCCGGACCTCCCGCGGGACCGCTCCGACCGCCGCGTCCCACGAGTATAAGTCGCCAGCGAACCAACAGTTTCCCATGAAGCTCAGGAACCTCCTCGGCGGCGCCCTCCTCGGCGTCGGCGCGCTCGCCGCTCTCAACACTGGCCTCCGGTACGAGGGCGAACTGGAGTCCCCGCTCGACGGCGACGACGGCGTCTTCCGCTGGCGCGGGATGGACGTCGCGTACACCGAGGCGGGCGACCCGGACGACCCCGACCTCCTCTTGCTCCACGGGATCAACGCCGCCGGCTCCTCCGGGGAGTGGCGCGCGGTGTTCGACGACCTCGCCGACGAGTACCACGTGGTCGCGCCGGACTTCCCCGGATACGGGCGCTCGGACCGGCCGCCGCTCCGGTACTCCGCCGCGCTGTACGAGGACTTCGTCCACGACTTCCTCGCGGAGTTCGACGAGCCGGCCGTCGTCGCCTCCTCGCTGTCGGCGGCGTACGCGGCGGCGGCCATCGACGACGGCGCGGCGGGCGGCGTCGAGCTGAGCGGCTTCGTCGCCGTCTGCCCGACGGCGACCGCGGGACCGAGCCCCGCGAAGGGGTGGCTCCGGGAGCTGTTCCGCGCCCCGCTCGTCGGCCAGGTGCTGTTCAACGCCATCACGGCGAAGCCGTCGATCCGGTACTTCAACGCCGACCACGGCTACGACGACCCGGCGAACCCGAGCGCGGAGTGGATAGATTACGAGTGGCGCACGACCCACGTCGAGAACGCCCGCTTCGCGCCCGCCTCGTTCATCTCCGGGACGCTCAACAGCGAGATCGACCTCGCCGCCGCGCTCGCCGGCCTCGACGTCCCGCCGACGATCGTCTGGGGGCGGGAGGCGACCGTGAGCCCGCTCACGGAGGGGCGCGAGCTCGCGGACGCGGCCGACGCGCGGCTCGTCGTCTTCGACCGGGCGCGGCTGCTCCCGCACGTCGAACACCCCGAGCGCTTCGTCGAGACCGTCGAGGAGGCGCTCGTCGCGGGCGCGACGGCTTAGGCTCTGCCCCGACTCGCGCTACTCGTCGCGGCGCACGTACAGCGTCTTCTCGCAGGCCGCGTGGACCGTCCCCTCGTCGTCGACGAGCGAGACGAGGTACTCGCGGTCCGTCGACTCTCCCGGACCGAGCGCGTCGCGGATCGCCTCCGTCTCGGCGACCGGCAGGTCGAACTCCGCGTACAGCGTGTCGCGTCCGGGTTCGATGAACTCCAGCGCGGCCGACTTGTCCCAGACCGTGAACCCGTCGCCGAGGATTCGGCGGAGCATCGTCATGTACACCGGATCGATCGCGCCGTAGATGCTACCGCCGAAGATCGTGCCGACCGCGTTCCGGGTGCGCCAGTTGAACGGAACTCTGATCCGAACGTAACGCCAGTCCGCGGCGATGTGGTCGACTCGGGCACCCGTGCCCCGGTACGCGGGGAGGAGGTTGAAGCCGAGCCGCCAGAGCCGGGTTCGACGGCTCTCCGCCGGCGGGTCCTCACGCAGGGGTCGCGGGTCCGGGTCGCGGTCGACCCCGGTCGGGGAATCGTTCACGCCGATCCGGGACCGCCCGTCGACAAACCGGTGTCGGAACCGGCGACAACCGGCCGGGTGTTGTCGGTTTCGGACGCTCGCTTACAGCCGCGACGGAGCGAAAGTCGACCCGTTCACACGGGCTCCGACGGCGCGTACCGGGAGATCAGTAGGCGCGAGGGAGTCCGATGGCCGTGTCCGAACGACCGTGCGCTGGACGGCACGTCAGTCCGCGATCGCTTCCGACTCGCCGGTCATCGCCGCGGGGTCTTTCACCCACAGATCGCCGAACAGGTCGTCCTGCTGGAGCCGGACCGAACCCCGGTGTGCCATGAAAAGCAGCGCGAGGTACGTCATGAACGGGCGGCCGCCCGCGGTCTCGATCTCGGCGAACAGCACCTCCGTGCGCCCGCGGTCGAAGTGCGTTCGGAGGGCGTTGTCGATCTCCACTATCACCTCCTCGATGTCCTCGTCGTGGGTTCGGTCCGTCGCCTCCCCGGCGGTCGGCTCGCCGTCCTGTCGGAACTCGTCGCCGGCGTGGTAGTCGAGCGTCTGCGTACCGCGGGCGTGGCCGTGCGGCGACTCCGAGGTGTCGTACTGACGGGAGTCCTTCCACCACGAGCCGCGCTCGGCCTCGCGCAGTTCGCGGACCAGCTCGTCGAGGGTCTCCGGCGATCCGCGGGTGTTCTTGCGGTCGAGCCGGCGGTCCATCTCCGCCTCCAGCTTATCGACGGGATCGAACCCGTCGGCGGCCGGGTCGGGGGCGCCGCCCTCCATCGCGACCTCCCACGGCTCCGGCTCGGGCTCGTCGTCCTCGTCGTCGTCCGCCAACATCCCGTCGCTTTTCATCCGGAGCAGGACGCTGGCGTAGAACAGTGCCCGCCCGGTCGTCCGCAGGTCCGTCTCGTCGAGCTTCTCTAAGAAGGCGTCCGTCACCTGAACGATGTCGATGTCCCACGGCTCGATCTCGCCCTCCTCGGCGAGCTGGACGAGGAGCTCGACGGGCTCGACCTCGTCGTCGTCGGCCTCGTCCGCGGGCGCGACGTCGGGCACGTCCGGGTCGGACGCGGCCGGAGCGGGCTCGCCGGTCGGGCCGACGTCCTCGTCGTCGGACGGCTCGTCGGCGAACGGGTCCGCGCCGTCGCGCTCGCTCGTCAGGTCGAGGTCGGGGACGCCGCCGGCGTCCCCGCCGGACGCTCCGTCTCCCCGCTCAGTCATCCGCACTCACCTCCTCCTCGTCGGCGTCGTCGCCGAACTGCATCCCGGTCACCGCCGAGAGGTTGTCGCCCTGCATCGTGACGCCGATGGCGCGATCCGACCGCTCCAGAAGCGCCGAGCGGTGGCCGACGACGACGAACTGCGCGTCCTCGGCGAGCTCCTCGATCATCTCGCCGACGCGCTCGGCGTTGACCGCGTCGAGGAACGCGTCGATCTCGTCGAGCGCGTAGAACGGCGCGGGGTTGTGTCGCTGGACGGCGAAAATAAAAGAGAGCGCGGTCAGCGACTTCTCGCCGCCGCTCATCGCGTCCAGCCGCTGGACCGGCTTGTCCGCGGGCTGTGCCTTCATCGTCAGTCCCTCCTCGAACGGGTCCGCGGGGTTCTCCAAGACGAGCTCGCCCGTCCCGGCCGAGAGGCGAGCGAAGATGTCCTCGAAGTGGTCGTTGATCGACTCGAACGTCGCCATGAACGTCTCCTTCTTCGCCGCCTCGTACCCCTCGATGCGCTCCTCGATGGCGTCGCGCTCCTCGACGAGGACGTCTCGGCGCTCCCGGAGTTCGTCGAGCGCCGCCTCGACCTCCTCGTACTCGTCGATCGCGAGCATGTTCACCGGTTCGAGCGCCTCCATCTCCGACTCCAGATCCTCGATCCGCGTCTCAACCTCGTCGAGGTCGGGAATCTCGTCCGCGTCGTAGGCGCCGACCTGCGACTCCAGCTCGTCGATCTCCCACTCTAAGCGGTCGCGGCGGTCGGTCAGGTCCGACAGGTCGGACTCCGCCTCGGCGACGAGCGACCGCTGCTCGTCGCGCTTCCGGGTCGCCTCGCGGATCTCCTCGCGGAGCGTCTCGCGCTCGCCTTTCAGTTCCGCGAGCTCGTCTTCGAGGTCGGCGATCGCCTCCTTCTTCGTTTCGAGTTCGGCCTCCTTCTCCTCGATCGCGGCCTCGTGGTCGGCGATCGCTTCCTCCGCCTCCGCCTTCGCGTTCTGCGCCTCCTCCACGTCGTCGTGGAGGTCGTCCAAGGCGTCCTCGGCGTACCCCTTCTCCAACTCCAGCTCGTTGATCCGGCCGTCGAACGAGCTCATCCGGTCTTCCAACTCGTCGATCTCCGCGCGGATCTCGTCGGCGCGCTCGGAGAGCTCCGGGATCTTCGAGTCGGCGAGTTCGGCCTCGATCTCGTCGATCTCCGCTTCGAGTTCGTCGATCTCCCCGTCGGTCTCCGCGAGCTCCTCGTCGAGCGCCGTCATCTGTTCGTCGACCGACTCGCGTTCGGCCTCCAGCTCCTCCAGCTCCGCCTCCAGCTCCTCGATCCGCGCTTCGGCCTCCGCGAGGTCGTCTTCGGCGCGCTCGACGTCCGCCTCCAGCGACCGGACGCGCTCGGCGGCGTCGGCCTTGCGGTCGCGCGCGTCCTCGATGTCGTCGTCGAGCGCGTCGATCTCCGACTGGACCGACTGCCGTTCGTCTTCGAGCTCGGAGATCTCCGTCGCGAGCCGCTCCAGTTTGCCGCCGCCGGACTTCGTAAAGGAGTAGCGGGAGCCGCCGCCGGACCCTCCCGTCATCGCGCCCGACTTCTCGACGAGGTCGCCGTCGAGGGTGACCATCCGGTAGTCGCCCATCAGCTCCCGGGCGGTCGACATATCCTCGACGACGAGCGTCGAGCCGAGCACGTACGAGAAGATCGACTCGTACTCCGCGTCGTAGTCGACGAGGTTCCGCGCGAAGTCGACGACGCCCGGCAGCGAGGGCTTCCGCGGCAGGCTCCGGTCGTCCATCTTCGTGATGGGGAGGAACGTCGCCCGCCCCGCGTTGCGCTGTTTGAGGTAGTCGATGCAGGTCGAGCCGACCCCGTCGTCGTCGACGACGACGTTCGCCAACCGCCCGCCCGCGGCGGTCTCGCAGGCCTCGGCGTACTCGGCCGCGACCGAGCCGAGCTCGCCGACCGCGCCGTGGACGCCGTCGATGCCGCCGTTCTTCACCTCGGTGACCGCGCGGGGCCAGGAGGCGTCGCCGCGCTGGTCGGCGGCCGCCTCCAGCTTGGCGTACTCGTTCTGCTTCTCGCGGAGGGTGTCTTCGATCTCGCCCAGCCGCTCTTCCGTCTCCGCCTTCTCGGCGAACAGGTCGGCGACCGCGTCCTCGATCGTCGCCTGGTTCTTCTCGGCCTTGTCGAGCTCGCTTTTCAGCTCGGAGATCCGCGCTTTGTGTTCCGGGAGCGACTCGCGGGCCTCCTCCAGCTCCTCGCGGGCCTCGCTCACCGCGTTCGACCGCCGGCGGGCCTCGTCGAGCAGCCGGTCCTTCTCACGTTGCGTCTCGTTTTTCTCCTCGCGGAGCGCCTCGATCGCCTCCTTCTTCTCCGCGAGGTCGGCTTTCAGCTCGTCGAACTCCGTGTCCGCGCCCTCGATCTCGGCCTCGACGTCGGCGAGCTCGGAGCGCTTCGTCGCGAGCTCCGACTTCACCGACGCCTTCTCCACCTTCGTCTCGCGGATCTCGCCCTCGAGCTCCTCGATCTTCTCCTCTTTCCGATCGATCTGGACGAACGCCTGTCGCCGGTCGTTCTCGGCCGACTCGGCTCGGGACTCGGCCGACTCGATCCTGTCTTCCAGCCGCGAGACCTCGCCTTTGATCTCTTCGATCTCCGAGCGGATCTGGATCTGTTCCTCCTCTCCCTTCGTCTCGATCTCGTGGTTGAGGTCCGCGAGATCCTCTTCGAGGCGGGTGAGCTTCCCCTGTCTGGCGTCGAGCTCCTCGCGGAGCTCGTCGAGGTCCGTCTCGGCCTCGTCGATGTCGCCCTCGACGCCCGCGAGCGCCTCCCGCTTCTCCTCTAACTCGGAGGCCTTGCGGAAGCCGCGGTACTCCTCCAGCTCGTCGCGGAGCTCCCGGTACTGGAGGGCCGTCTCGCGCTCGTCGGCGAGCTGGTCGAGGCGGTCCTCCTTCTCGCCGATGCGGAGGTCCGCCTCGCCGATCCGGTCTTCGACCGTGTCGAGCTCCTCGTAGGCGGCCTCCTTCTTCTCGTCGAACTCCGCGACGCCCGCGATCTCGTCGATGATCCCCCGGCGCTGGTAGGGGGTCATGTTGATGATCTCGGTGACGTCGCCCTGCATCACCACGTTGTACCCCTCCGGCGTCACGCCCGCGGCCGCGAGTAGGTCCTGAACGTCCGAGAGGTTCACCGAGCGACCGTTGAGGTAGTAGTAGGAGTAGTAGTTGTCCTCGGTCTCTTTGACGCGTCGCTTGATCGTGATCTCGGAGACGTCGCCGACGTTCTCCGTGCCGGCCGCGGAGACGACCTGCGATCGGTCGAGGGTGCCGTCCTCGTTGGAGAGCACGACCGTCACGGAGGCCTCGTTCGGCCCGTCAGCGGCCTCGCCGTCGTCGTGTCCGGGGTTGTAGATGAGGTCGGTGAGCTTCTGGGCGCGGATCCCGCGGGTGCGGGCGAGGCCGAGCGCGAACAGCACCCCGTCGATGATGTTCGACTTTCCAGAGCCGTTCGGGCCGGTGACGACCGTGAAGTCCTCGTAGAAGGGGATCCTCGTCGTCCGCCCGAAGCTCTTGAACCCGTCCAGAACGACTTCAGTGATGTGCATGTGGTCGGAGGCGACGGCTTACGCGACGATGATGTCGTCGCCCTCGCTCGACTCGCCGTCGTCCTCGCCGTTCGCGGCGTCGGAGTCGGTCTCGGCGTCGTCCCCGGCCTCGGCGTCCGTCGTCGCCGACTGCCCGGGGACGACCACGCCGTCCGTGTCGGTCGCCGGGTCGTCCGTCGGCTCGATGACGTCGACGTGGTCGTCGGAGTGGGTCGTCCGCTCGCCGCCGGACGCCCGCTCCGCGGGGTCGTCGCCCGACGAGCCGTCGGCCGTCGCGTCCGCAGCGTCGCCCTCGGAGCCGGTAGTCGCCTCCGTCTCGACCGCGACCGACCGCTCGTCTTCCAGCTGTCGGACGCGCTCTTTCATCTCGACGAGCTCCTCGGTGAGTCCGTTGACCGCCGCCTGTAGCTCCGCGACCTGCCGTTCGAGGTCCTCGACGCGGTTACTCATTATACACACGCATGCTCGCGCGACGCGTATAAATCTGCGTCAGACACATGTGTGACCAAACCGCACGATCGTCTCGCCCCCCACGATTCCGACCGCCGCTCGCCCGAACGTTTCGACTCCGTGAAACGTGTCAGACGACAGGGGGAAGATACTTGTACTGACCGGGGATACCCCATCGGTATGAGCAAGATCACCTTCCGGGCGGACGACGACCTCGTCGACCGGCTGGAAGCGTGTGACGCCTCCAAAAGCGAGGTGATGCGGGAGGCGCTCCGGACCCATCTCGACGGGATGGACGGCGCGTCCGACGCGTCCGACGCGTCCGACGCGTCCGACGCGTCGGCCGGGAGCGTCGACGACGTCCTCGCAGACCGCGTCGACCAGCTGATCGCGGACCGGCTCGACGCCGCGCTCGACGAGCGGCTCGGTCCGACGGCTCCCGCCGAGACGGGAGCGTATACGCCCGGAAACGCCGGTGAAATCAACGTAAACGTCACGCTCGACGCCCCGAGCGCCGATTCGGACGATCGGGACGACGACGTGCGTGTGACGCGTGAGACCGACGACGACACGGAGCCGGGTGCGCGTAAGACGAGTGCGAGCCCGGGCGCGAAAACGCGTGAAAACGCCTGCGGCGGATGTGGCGAAATCGTCCCTTCTGACCACGTATACTGCCCGAACTGTGGTGAAAAACAGTCCCATCGAGCCTTCTGTGAGTGCGGCGACGAGCTCCGCACCGACTGGGCGTTCTGCCCCGGCTGCGGGCGTCGAACCCCGGCGGCCGACGTTCTGAAAGACACGTAACCGTCTGTAGGGCGCTGTATACGCTGGATTTCGGGCGTTTTCACACTCTGTCTTACACTCACCGGTAGTTTTATATTGGTAGCCTCGGTGACTTCATTTGCGTAAGACGGTCGTCTTACAGCAGACGTCCGATGCGGGGTGACACCTCGCAGTCGGGCGGTTTCGCGCTGTAAGACACACGCGTCGCGTGTTCGCCGTCTTACCGGGGGAATACCAATGGAGCGTGTGACACTACGAATCCCGAAACAGCAGATCGACGAGGTCGAACAGATGGTGGAGACGGGCGAGTTCCCGAACCGGAGCGAGGCGATCCGGTCGGCCGTCCGCGACATGCTGAACGAACAGGACGGCGAGCGCGACGAGCGCGGCCGCAACCGCAACTGGGCGAAGGTGTAAACTGATGCAAGATCTCGTTCAGGACGCCCTCGACAACGCGGAAGCGGAACAGCGCGACATGGATGACGTCGACATGGGCGACGACGAGTTCGGGGACCCCCGGATCGTCATCGTCGGCGCCGGCGGCGCCGGCAACAACACGGTCAACCGGCTGTACAACATCGGCGTCGACGGCGCGGACACCGTCGCCATCAACACGGACAAACAGCACCTCAAGATGATCGAGGCCGACACCAAGATCCTCGTGGGCAAGTCGCTCACGCAGGGGCTCGGCGCCGGCGGCGACCCCAAGATGGGCGAGCGCGCCACCGAGATGGCTCAGGGCACGATCAAGGAGGTGCTCGGCGACGCGGACCTCGTCTTCGTCACCGCCGGGATGGGCGGCGGCACGGGCACCGGCGCGGCGCCGGTCGTCTCGAAGATCGCCAAAGAGCAGGGCGCCATCGTCGTCGGGATGGTCTCGACGCCGTTCAACGTCGAGCGCGCCCGCACGGTGAAAGCCGAGGAGGGGCTCGAAGACCTCCGCAACGAGGCCGACTCGATCATCGTCCTCGACAACAACCGCCTCCTCGACTACGTCCCGAACCTGCCGATCGGGAAGGCGTTCTCCGTGATGGACCAGATCATCGCGGAGACGGTGAAGGGGATCTCGGAGACGATCACCCAGCCGAGCCTCATCAACCTCGACTACGCGGACATGTCGACGATCATGAACCAGGGCGGCGTCGCGGTCATGCTCGTCGGCGAGACGCAGGACAAGAACAAGACCCAAGAGGTGGTCAACGACGCGATGAACCACCCGCTGCTCGACGTCGACTACCGCGGCGCCTCGGGCGGGCTCGTCCACATCACGGGCGGCCCGGACCTCACGCTGAAGGAGGCCGAGGGGATCGCGAACAACATCACCGAGCGGCTGGAGGCGAGCGCCAACGTGATCTGGGGCGCCCGCATCCAGGAGGAGTACAAGGGGAAGGTGCGCGTCATGGCGATCATGACGGGCGTCCAGAGCGCGCAGGTGCTCGGCCCCTCCACCCAGAAGCAGGCCGACAAGTCCCGCGCCGCGGTCAACGCCGACGACCTCGGCGACTCGCGCTCGCGGGCGGCCGAGGCGAACGAGGCCTCGGGCGGCGCGGGCGGCGCAGGCAACACCGGCGAACCGGCGGTCTCCGGCGGGACGGAGCGCGGCGCGTGGGAGTCCGACGGCGGCAGCGACCCGATCGAGAAGAACAACGGGCTCGACGTCATCCGCTAAATCGGACCCGTTTCCCCGGAGAACAGGCGACGAATCCGCTTTTCCGACGCGGTACGCGGAACGGATTTTTTGGCCGCTCAGACCGCTTCTATCGACTCCAACAGTCGGCACTTCCGACAGACGTCGCGACTCGTCTGCGAGCCGCAGCGCTCGCACTCGGAGAGGCCGGCGGGGCCGGCGTCGTCCTCGCCGTCTCCACCCTCGCCGTCCCCGCGATAGGCGTCGGCCGCGAGCGCGGACAGCTCCTCGTAGCCGGCCATGATCGAGTGGCGCGCGCCGGGGTGGTTCTCCTCTAAGGCGTGGATCGTCGACTGGATCTCCCCGCGGTACGCCTCCTCGGCGTGGGGGCACTCGGCCATGTGGGTGGGGAGGTCGCGGACGTGGCAGTACAAGGCGATCTCCTTTTCGGGCACGTCGCGGAGGGGTTTGGCGCGCGGGACGAACGCGTCGGTCTCGGCGCGCTCGTCGAAGGGGCCGAGCGAGGCGTCGAAGTGTTTCGCGACCTGTCGCACGTCGCCTTCGAGGAAGTTCATCATCGCGGTCTGCGCCTCGTCGTCGAGGTTGTGACCGGTGAGCAGCTTGTCGGCGTCGAACTCCGCGGCGTAGTTTTCGAGGAGGTCCCGGCGGAACACGCCGCAGTACGCGCAGGCCGCCATGTTTTCCGGGTCGTCCTCGACGACGTCGTCCATGCGCACGTCGAACTCCTCCTCGTAGGAGACGAGCTCGTGGCGCATCGAGAGCTCGTCGGCCAGCTCCACGCAGGCGTCGACGCTCGCGTCGCGATACCCCTCGATCCCCTCGTGGATCGTCAAGGCGAGCATTTCGACGCGGGGGTCGCGGCCGAACACGTCGTCGAGAATCTGCGTCAGCGCGACGCTGTCTTTCCCGCCGGAGAGCCCGATCACCCAGCGGTCGGGATCGTCCGGCGTGGCGTCCGGATCGAGGAGGTTGTCCTCGCGGACCCGACGCTTCACGCGCTTCTCGACCGACTCCCGGAGGTGGTCGCCACAGAGGTGCGCCCCGGAGTAGGCGGCGTGGTGGATCGCGTCGGCCCCGCACTTGTCGCACTCCATCGGTGTCGGATTGCGGTCGCGCGGGGATACCCGTTTCGGGCCGCATATGTGAGCGCAGTCGTGAGGTTGTACGTGACTGACCGGTGAACGGCAGCGAACTCAGCCAAAGCCCCAGCCGCGAGGCGGGCGCACGCTCGCTGTGCTCCTCGTCACTCGCTTCGCTCGTTCCTGCGGTGCTTGCTTCCCCTGCGCCCGCCTCGCGACTGCCCCTTTGAGTCCCACCCGACCGCACCGCACAGCACCTCGCGCCTCCCCAGCCTCGCCGCTCGCGCTCCGCGCTCGCGGCGTCCCTCGCGCGTGCTGCTTCGCAGCCGCCTTCGGCGGCCACTCGCAGGCACGCGGGGAGGCGCGACGCGCCTCTGGCAGCCGGCGGCGTAGCCGCCGGCGACGCCACCGCACCGCGGAGTTGTTTATAAGTAGTCGCCGAGCAGCGGCTCGACGCGTTCCTTCGTCTCCGCGGGGATCGCCTCCGTCGGCGTGTTGACGGTGCCCTCCAGCGCGGTGTGCGCCTCGCACTCCAGATCGTCGGGGAGGGTCCGCACGGCCTCCTCGACGGCGGCCTTGATCGCGGCCTGGTTCTGCTCGGCGTTTTCGAGCACCTCTTCGAGGGTCACCTCGCTGTCTTCCTTCCAGACGTCGTAGTCGGTGACGCCGGCGATCGTCGCGTACGCGATCTCGGCCTCTCGGGCCAGCTTCGCCTCCGGGATCGCTGTCATGCCGACCAGGTCCCACCCCTGGCTCTTGTAGAACTCCGACTCCGCCCGCGTCGAGTACTGCGGTCCCTCGATACAGACGTAGGTGCCGCCCTTCACGACGCCGGTGTCGTCGGGCGCGGCCGACTCCGCGGCCTCGGTGAGGTGGTCGACCAGTTCGGGGCTGTACGGGTCGGCGAACGGCTGGTGGACGACGACCCCGTCGCCGTAGAAGGAGAGGTCGCGGCCCTTCGTCCGGTCGTAGATCTGGTCGGGGACGACGAGCGTGCCGGGCTCTAGCTCCTCTTTGAGGCTCCCGACCGCGTTCGACGCGAAGATGTGGGTGACGCCCGCCTTCTTCAGGGCGTACATGTTGGCGCGGTACGGGAGGTCCGTGGGGGAGACGCCGTGGTCCGAGCCGTGGCGCGGGAGGAACGCGACCTCGCGGCCCGTGTCGCCGAACTCGCCGATCGTCACCGCGTCGCTCGGCTCGCCGTACGGCGTGTCGAACTCGACCTCCCGCACGTCGTTGAGGGGGAGCGCCTCGTAGATGCCGCTGCCGCCGATGAATCCGATGGTTCCCATACCCCGAGTGCGCCCGCTCGCTACTTATAAGGAGTGAACCCGGTCGACGCCGGACCGGCCGGACGCTCACAGCAGCCAGCGCACCGCCGCGAGCGCGACCGCGCTCACGGCGAGGAGGTGGACCAACACCGCGCCGACGGGCGCGGCGCCCACCGCGCGCATGTCCTCGACGCGGATCGAGAGCCCGAGGCCGACGAACGCCAGCGTGAACAGCGCGTCCGAGACGCGCCCGATCGACGCCAGCGCCGCCGGCGAGAGCAGCCCGCTGTTGGCGACCGCCGCCACGATCAGGAAGCCGAGCAGGAACTTCGGGAACTCCGCCCAGAGGCGGCGGACGCCGGGGTCCGCGGCCGAGCGCGCCGTGTACGCGACCGAGTACGCGACCGCGACGCCGCCCAAAAGCGAGTTGCGCGCCAGCTTCGTCACGGTCGCCCACTGGCCCGCCTCGGGCGAGTACGCGAATCCGGCGGCGGCGACCGGACCGGTCGAGAACATGCTCACGCCCGCCCAGACGCCGAACTGACGACCGGTGAGGCCGAGCCACTCGCCCGCGAGCGGAAACGCGACGAGCGTCGCGGCGTCGAAAAGCAGGATCGTCGCCGCCGCGAAGGTGATCGCGGCCCCGCGCGCGTCCAGCACCCTCCCGATCGCGACGACCGCGGAGACGCCGCAGACGCTCGCGCCGGCCGCCAAAAGCGAGGAGGTGGGCGATCCGATACGGAAGAGCCCGCGGGCGACGATCTCCGAGAACAGGAGTCCGCCCGCGACGAACGCGGCCACCAGCCCGAGGACGGTCGGGCCGGCGGCGAGGAACTCCTCGACCGCGACCGCCGCCCCGAGCAGCACGATCCCGGTCTCCAAGAACAGCTTGTCGACGCTCGCGCCCGGCTCCGCGACTTCCGGGATTCCGACAGTGTTCCCGATTCCGACGCCGAGCGCGACGGCGACGACGAGCGGCTGGAGGCCGGGAACCGCGTCCGCGACGAGCGTCGCCGCGACCGCGCCGCCCGCGAGCAGCGCGAGGCCCGGGAGATACGTCCGCACCGCCTCGGCGATCCCCGTCACAGCGCCTGCCCGACGAGATGGACGGCGACGATCCCGAGCCCCAACGCGAGCGCCTGCCACCCCCGGTCGAGCGCGGTCCAGCGGTCGACGACCGCGGTGCCGGTCGCTCGGCCCTCGGAGCTCTCTCCGCCGTCGCCGTTCGATGCCATAGCGGCGAGTCGACTCGGGCGGTACTTACGGGTGTCGCTCGCGCGAGACCCGTTCGGTCGTCGGCCTCGGCGGGGATCTCAGTCGTCGGCCTCGGCCGCGACCTCGCCGTCGGCGTCCGCCTCGTCCGCTCCGTCGGCCTCCGCGTCGTCCGGGCGCGGGAAGTTCTCGATGGTCGCGTCGCGGAAGGCCGCCTCGTCGAACTCGTACTCCTCGTCGAAGAAGTCGAGGACCGTCTCGATGTCCGTCATCGCGTTCTTCAGCGCGGTCGACGCGCCCGGCGAGGGCGTGATGTTGAACAGGATGCCGTCCTCGACGATCTTCGCCTCGCCCATGTCGAGCTCCTTGTTCTCGGTGTCGACGATCTGGGGGCGCACGCCGCCGTACCCCTTCGCGCGGTCGATGTCGTCGACGTCGACGCTCGGCACGACCTTCTGGACGTTCGGGAGGAACGCGCGCTTCCCGACCGCGGGGAGGTCGTACACGAGGTTGCGCACGACGTACGGGAAGAGGATCTTGTCCGAGAGGATGTTGACGTAGCTCAGCACGGAGTCGGGGTTGAAGCCGAACACGTCGACGAAGTCGCTCACCGTCGAGAGGTGGCCGCGTTCCAAGGCGGGCACGAGCTTCGCCGTCGGTCCGAACCGGGTGACGCTCCCGTCGTGGACGTCGGCGTCGCCGTGGACCGCCGCGAACGGGAGCTTCTTCATCTGGAGGGTGTACACCTTCCCGTTCAGCAGGTCGTCCGCGAGGAAGAAGCTCCCCGCGACCGGGAGCAGCGACATCCCCTCGCCGTACCCCATCTCCTTGGCGAACTGGAGGCTGTGCGACCCGGCCGCGACGACGACCGCTCCGGCGTCGAACTCGCCGTCGTCCGTCTCGACGGTGAACCCCTCGCCCCGGTCGTCGACGCCCGTCACCGTCGTCCCGAGGTGGACGGAGACGCCGTCCTCCTCGCGGGCGGCGTCGACGAACGACTCCGCGACCGCGCCGTAGTCGACGACGTAGCCGTCGGGCGTCTGGAGCGCCTTCAGCTCGGTGCCGGGGTCGCGCCCCTCGACGACCTTCGGCTCCAGCTCCGCGATCTCATCGCGGCCGATCTCGCGGAGCTTCGGGAACAGGTCGCCGAACCCGTTCTCGCGGTAGCGCTCCTCCAGCTTGGCGACCTCCTCGTCGCCGACGCCCAGCACCATCTTGCTCCGCTTGCTGTGCATCTCCCGGTCGGGGTCGGACCCTTCGAGGTAGCCCGCGAGCAGCTCCGCGCCCTCCTTGACCTCCTCGGCCTTTTCGAGGGTGTAGTTCGTCTCGATGTCTCCGAAGTGGAGCGTCTGCGAGTTGTTCGTCCGGTGGGAGTTGATCGCGGCGATCTCCCGTTCCTTCTCGATCAGCGTGACGTCGTCGACGTCGGTGAACTTCGCGACCGTGTACAGAAGCGACGCCCCGCTTATCCCCCCGCCGACAATTACGAGATCGGTGTCAGACATGCGTGGTGAAAGCTCACCTCGTGAGACGACCTCCCCCGTTAACCCTCTTACCATCCTCGCGCGAAATCGACGGGTAGAGCCCCTACGAACGTCGATTAATGATACGACGATCGTCGAATGTTTCTCGGCGCGACGGCTCGGGTGGGTCCCGCCTACTCGTCCCGCGCGGCGCGGTACCGCTCGCGGACCGCCGCGAACAGTTCTCTCCCGGCGTCGGTCCGAAGCCGCGGCTCGCTCGTCGCGAAGAACTCGTCTAAGTCCTCATACTCGCGGAACGCCTCGGGTTCGCCGCGCGCCGGGTCGTACCGCCCGTCGCGCTCGTAGATCACGGCCTGGAGGCAGGTGTCGAGCAGGTCGCACTCCTTGACGAGGACCGCCTCCGGCGACTCGCGCGCCTCGTACGCCTCCCACGCGTCCCGCACGCGCTCTGGGAGGGGGCCGGCGAGGCCCGCCATCGCCTCGCGTTCCGCGGCGACCTTCGACTCGCGCTCGGCGGCGTCGGCGGTCGGATCGGCGCGAGTCGCGTCGTCCCCGTGGTCCGCCACGTCGCTCCCGCGGTCCGCCACGTCGGCCGCCCGGGTCGCCACGTCGCCCGTCTCCGCCTCGGCGACGTCGTGGACGACCGCGAGCCGCAGGGCGTGGTCGAGGTCGACGCTCGGGAGGTCCTCGCGGAAGCGGTCGCCGAGCGCCAACACGAGGTACGCGACCCCCCACGAGTGAGCGGCGACGGACTCGGGCTCGTCGACCCCGCGGAGCTGCCAGCCGGTGCGCCGCTCGTCTTTCAGCGCGTAGGCGTCGAGAACGGCGTCGAGTGCGGCGTCGCGGTCGCCGTCGCTATCTCCCGGAGCCATCGCTCGGGCCGGCTACTCGGCGAGCGCCCACGCCTCGTCGCCGACGGGCTCGGCCACGTCGCGCCGGACCATTTCGTCGATGACCTCGTCGAGGCGGCCGGGCTGGGCGACCTCCATCTCGATCCGACCGATCCCGTGGTACTCCTCCAGGTAGTGGCGCAGGTCCTCCCGCGAGAACGCCGACTCGTCGGCGCGCTCCATCGCCCCCTCGCTGAGGTCGATCATGTCTTCGAGGAAGTTCCACGGGTAGACGACCCACGTCCACTGTTCGAGTCGTTCGCCCACGAAGTCGGGCTGGAACTCGGAGGTGCCCAGAAGCTGGAGCGTCGCGGTGCGGATCTCGGCGGCGTCCCGGTCGTCGACGTACTCCTCGGCGCGGCGGATCGAGCCGCCGGTGTCGGCGATGTCGTCGATGATGAGGACGTTCTTCCCCTCCACGCTCCCCTCGGGCATCGGGTACCGGATCTGGGGCTCGTCGCTCTTCTCCGCGGCGCCGACGTAGTGTTCCATCTTGAGGCTGGTGAGGTCGTTGAGCCCGAGGAAGTCGCAGACACACCGCCCCGCGAACCAGCCGCCGCGGGCTAAGGCGACGACCATGTCCGGCTCGAAGTCGGCCCGCTTCACCGCGTCGGAGACGTTGCGGCAGAGCCCGTAGATGTACTCCCAGTTGGTGAGCGTACAGTCGAAGTCGTCCGGGAGGTCGCTCATACGAGCGTACCTGCCACCCGCGCGCTCATAAGGGTTTAGCTCCGTCGTCGCCCGACGATACTGCTCCGTCGCCCGACGCCGCCCGCCTCCTCGCCAGCGCTCACCGCAGCGCCGAGATCAGCGCGATGCCGCCCGCCAGAAGCAGCGCGAGCGCGGCCACCGGCTGGCCGCCGCCGACCGCGAGCGAGACCCCGTAGACGAGGCCGGCCGCGACCGCGCCGACGAGCAGGCTCGCCCCCCCGTGGACCGCGACGTTGCGCCGGACGCGCGCGCCCCGGCCGACCTGCTCGCCGAGGCCGACGCCGTGGTCGGCGACGTTCCACGCGACCGTCAGCCCGACGACGGCGACGAGCAGGGCCTCGGCGGGCGCGCCGCGGTATCCCGCGACCGCGAGCCCGACCACGCCGACGGCCGCGCCCCACGTCAGGACGCGCGTCGAGTTCCGGAGCGACCCGCCGAGGAACGCGAGCGCGGCGGCGCCGAGCAGCGCGCCGCCGACCGGGCTCGCGACCAGCGCGGCGGTCGCCGCGACGCCCGCGGCCGCGAGGCTCGCGACGACCGCGACCGTCGGCGGCCGCGCGTCGGTTTCGTGGAAGTCGTCGACCGGCACGTCGTCGCCGGCTGCCGCGACCCCGGCATCGTCGCCGGTCGCTTCCTCCCTCGCCGTCTCTCCGGTCGCTTCCTCCCTCGCCGCCTCTCCGGTCGCTCCGTCTCCCCCCTGCCCGCCGCTCATCGTGACCACCGCCTCGTCGCGGCCGCGACGGCGACCGGGAAGGAGTCGTCGCCCCACTCCACGGCCCGGATCCCCGCCGACCGCAGCGTCCGCAGCCGCTGGCGGCGCTCGAAGGTCGCCAGTCGCTGTCCGACGGTCTCGCTCGTCGTCGGGTCCGGCGAGAGGACCGTCACGAGGTGGCCGTGCGCGTCGATCCGACGCGCGAGCGTCGCCGCGGTGTCGTCGACGAGCGGGGTGAAGAACAACACCTGCGCGTCGGCCGGGAGCCGGCGCCGGAACCGCCGGAGCCACAGGGAGCGGTAGAACCGGTCGTCGCTCGGGGTCGGCGCGAGCGCCGGGTCGGTCGCCAGCGTCTCGCGCCCGCGGGCCGCGTGAACGGTCCCGCTGCCGGGCGGGAGCCAGCAGTCGAGCGGCGACAGCGCCGCGATCCCGACCCGGTCGCCGCCGTCGAGGAGCGCGGAGAACGCCTGCCCGGCGGCCGCGACGCTCGCCTCGACCGCCGTCTCGGCGTCGGGGTCGGCCGCGACGTACGCCGAATCCCGGGAATCGACCAGCAGGACGACGGTCGCGGAGCGCTCCTCGCGCAGTTCGACGGTCGACAGCTCGCCCGTCCGCGCCCGACGGTTCCAGTCGATCCGCTTGAGCGGGTCGCCGCGGCGGTACTCCCGAGTGGCGTGGAACTCCACGCCCGCCCCGCCCACGTCCGTCGGGACGCGCCCATGGTGGAGGGTCGTCAGCCCCCGCAGCGGGAGGTCGCCGCCGGCGGACAGCTCCGGCGTACAGGCGATCGCGGTCGGCGCGTCGAGCGCGCTCGTCCGCTCCCGGGCGCCGGCCGCGTCGCGCGTGATCGCCGTCAGCGGCTCCCAGTCGTGGTCGCCGCGCGCCGCGCGAACGGCGTACTCGAACGTCACCGCGGTCCCCGGCCGCAGCGCCGTCGCGACCCGCGCGGGGCCGTCGACGACCGCCAGCCCCGGCGGGACGCCGTCGACGAGCCGCAGGTCCGGAAGGGCCGTCCCTCCCACGTTCTCCGCCCGGACGGTGACGCGCACCTCGTCGCCGGGCGCCGGAGACTCGTCGCTCACCGAGCGCGTCACCGCGAGCGTCGGCGTCGGCGCCTCGCCCGTCCGGGCGTACACGCCGTAGCCGACGCCGACCGCGCCGGCGAGCACCAGCGACGGCTGGCGAACGAGCACGCCGAGGCCGACCAGCGCCAGCGCCGCGCCGGCGATCCCCACCCACCGGTCGGTCGCGACCTCGCGCCGGTGTTCTCGGTCGGTCGGCGCGTCGGCGGACTCCGTCTCCGTCGAATTCCCCGACTTCCCCTCAGTCGGGTCCGCCGATTTCCCCTCAGTCGAGTCGCCGTCGGTCGAGGCCGCTCCGGCCGCGATCCCGTCGCCCCGCGAGTCGCTCACGGCTCGCCCTCCTCGATCCGTTCGATCTCGTCGATCGCGGCGCGGACCCCGTACCAGTAGTTCGAGCGCCCCCGGAGCGCGGCCGACAGGCGCACTCGAAGCGGGTACCCGGCTCGCTTGTGGAAGAAGGCGGCCGCGACGGGGTCGGTCGTCCACGTCCCGTCGTCGACGGCCGTCGCCGCGGCCCCCCGCGAGCAGTTGCGGTCGCGGGCGACGGCGGCGACCGCGACCTCCCGCGTCCGGTCGCGGAGGTCGCGACGGTCCCGGTAGCCGCCCGGCGCGGGGCTGGCGACCCGCGCGATCCGGTCGTCTAACTCCGCCCCGGGCACCGCGGCCGGTGCCCGCCGTTCCGGCTCGCCGGGGTCCGTCGGCAGCCGTTTCCGGTCGCGGCGCGCGTTCGCGTATCTGACCCCCTGAACCACGCCGAGGACGCCGAGCAGCGTGACGACCACCGACGCGGGCGAGATGACCGACGCCACGCCGCGGTCGAGCGCCGCGAGGAGGCCGACGGCGACCGCCAGCACCCCGGCGACGACGAGCGGTCGCACTAGGGCCCACCCCCGTCGGACCCGGCGCCCGCGGCGGCGGAGCCGGGGCTCACGACTCGCCCCCGTGTCGCTCCTCGATCCGGCGCAGCGCCTCGACGGCGCGGCGCTCGCGGTCGTCGGTCGCGTCCTCGCCGCCGTACCGCACGCGCTCGAACACCTCCGTGAGCGCGGTCACCGGCTCCTCCTCGACGCCCGCCTCGATCGCGGCGTCCGCGAACTCCGCGGGCGTCGAGGAGGTCGGCCGATCGACGTCGAGGGCGTCGGTCATGTCCCGCCACGCGCGGTACACCTCGTTGTCCGCGTCGGCGGACTCGATCCGGTCCGCGGCCTCGCCGGCCGTCCGGCCGATCGCGTCGAGGTCGGGAGCCTCCTCGTCCGGGGAATCGTCCCCACCGCTCGCGTCGGCGTCGCTCTCGTCGTCGCCGCCGGCGAACAGCAGCGCGGCGACGCTCGCGATCACGGCGACGACGACGACGAACGCGAACAGGACCTGCGGCGCCGACGCCGCCCCCT
>NZ_SGUC01000040.1 GCF_005435165.1 Halorubrum sp. GN11_10-6_MGM
GGATGGTCTCCTGATCGGAGACCATCCCTCAGGAATCCACTTGCTCGCCTGTTGCATCGATCTACGATACCTCTCAAACGGCTCCTACGAGAGAGTACCGAAATCGATCTCGGGCTAAACACATACCGAGGAGAGAATCCCGGCGTTTACGCCGGGAGTGAATCCGACAACGCTAACACAATTCGAGGAACGTCTCCAAGCGATCCTCGCGGACGGACTCGCTCAGGAATCCGGCCTCCCGGTCGATCCCCCGATCCGCGAGTTCGCGTTTGAAGGATTCTGTCGAGACGCCGGCCAGTTCTGCCCCTCGGTTGAGACTCACCGCACCGGTGCGGTACTTCTCGACCGCGAGCGAGAGCCGAAGTTCCGGACGCCGACGCAACAGCTCGCGGACGGCCTCCTCGACCACGGCGTCGGTGTCGCCGTCGCGCCGGCGGCCGCGATGGCATCGAGATCCGCTCCGAGCCCGGACATACGCGGCACTACGTCGGAACCACGAATAAATACGCTGCCGCGTACGATCGGCACCTCGTTGCGGACGGAGACGTCAGTCAGTGACCCACGACTGGAGTCGTGGGCTTGTCAGTGGACTCCCCTTCTGTCGTCGAATTGACGGTGGCGGTGAATCCGCCGTTCAGGTTCAGTGTCCCTGACTTCAGCGCACACTGACAGGGTGCGCCTCCACTCGGAGACGTTTGCCCCGAGCGGAGACGGTTCAAGAGTTTCCGAGCGATATTCTTGCTCGCGTTGTAGTCCGCGTTCAGTTCGTACTCGCACTTCTGACAGACGAACCGGTGTTTCGACCGCCGATTCGTCTCATGCGTAAACCCGCACGACGAACACCGTTGACTCGTGTACGCCGGACTCACCTGCTCGACCTCGATCCCGTCCATCTCCGCTTTGTACTCGACGTACTCGAACAATCGGCGGAACGCCCACGCGTGGAACCGCTTTGCCCCGCCCATTCGGTCTCGGATGCCGGTCAGGTTCTCTAACGCGATGTGCGTACACCCGTGGTTTCGGGCTTCCTCGAGAATCCGGTTCGACGCTTGGTGGAGTTCGTCCTGTGCCCAGCGGTGTTCACGGTCATCCATCGACTGGATCGACAGGTGTGCCGACCGCGTTCCTGTCTGTTGCATCGACCCGCGGGTCTTTTCGAACTCGCGGCGTCGGTGGGTCATCTCGTCGGCGTTCCCGATGAACGCACCCGTCGAAGTCACCGCGAGCGAGCCGTCCACGTTCAAATCGACACCAAGGACTGTTCTGTGCTTGGCCTCAGAAGAAACCGTGGACTGCTCGTGTTCGTCTGTCGTGCGGCGCATTCGGGCGTGGAGATAGAACGCCTCGGTCGAGCGGTCGTACTGGAGCGTGGACATCCGGAATTCGTAGTCCTCGTTCAGGAGGTACTCGCCGATCGGTGTCTCCGCAGGATCATCCGGAAGTACGTACTCACACTCGACACGGCCGTTTACCGTTGAAAGAGAGACGTGGTCGCGGTGGAACGTCGCGCTGCGCTTGTCGTAGACGACGCTCCACGCGTCGAACTGTGGTTGACTGGTGGGTTCGCCCTTTTTGAGTCGGGCAACACCGCTTTTTGTGGCCTCGATAGCGCGTCGAATCCCTTTTTGAACGAGGTTCGCTGTCAGCGCTGTTTCGTCTCGAAGTCGCTCGTAGAGCGCGGTTTCGGCTTGTTGTTTCGAGGTCACACAGTGGTTGTCGGGGTGTCTCCACGCCCACGCTGCGGTCGTGTTCGCACAGTGGAGGAACTGCTCTTTCGTCTGATGGAGGTCGTCGCACCGCTCGTCGGGTACGTCGAGTTTGACTTTGACGGTGCGAATTACGTCCTTCACCTGTATTTCACATTTTGATCTGTTTGTTTATAAATTTACGGCTGGCGTCAGGGAGTCTGGTTGCTATCGCTCGTTGTCTGTTGCGGGGGTGTCGGATTCCTCCCACGGCTGAAGCCGTGGGCTTCCTCCTTGTTACTCTGTGAACTCGGTCTCGAAACGGGCTTCGATGGGCGCTGTGAGAGAGGACGTTTCGTCTGTCTTTGCGCCGTTCACCGGTCCCGTTCGACTTCGATCTCGCCTCTGATGTCGAGGACGATGTCGGAGTCGAGGTCGAGACCGCACACTCGTAGCCCGCCGAACGGCTTTCGGTTCGCCCTTGGCGTCGATACACCCGTCGAGACAGACGAAATCCACTCTCCGAACGACCGCCGAGTCGAGCGACCGCCGCCGATCACCCGACCGGCCGACCGAAGACAGACGAAACGGACTCTCTCTCCAGCCGTCGACGCCGACGGGACCCCGACGCCCGTCCCCGAGCTCGAGGTCGCGGGCGAGCGCTGCCGCGAACTCCGCGACGAGGCGCTCGCCGGGGAGCCGGACGAGGACCGCTGATCGGCCGCGGCTCGTTCCCCCCCTAGAAGGCGCTGGGAACGGCCACGTACGCAAGCAGCAGTGTGGGTTTTCCGGTCGCCCACGCCGTAGTACAACACAGGTATCAGCTCCAGATGGATGACGCGTCCCGCCCCGCCGACGAGCCCGATGAGGTGAGCGCGGCGACGATATTGTGGATCGCGATCAAACCCTGATCGCACCACCGACCGGCTGTGCGGCGACCGCGATCAGGGTCGGGGGCATCTGGCAGCCGACGAGGGCGGCCACGGCCGCGATCATCCCCACGAGCGGTGACAGCGGCAACAGCGCGAGTGTCAGGTCAGCCACGCTCACCACCCCGACCGTCGCGCAGGAGCCGTGGTAGTTCACGGTGTCTCCGAGCCTCAGCCGGTCGTGGGTTCGTGTCCCTCGGTTACCACAAATTGTTATGACTACTTATCGATATATCGTCAATTGGATTTATTGAATATAATACTACATTATTTGACTGTTTAGGACACGGAGAATTCGTGCGATCAGACCAATAAATAACGTATTTCGAATAAGACGCAGCGGGTGGACCGTCGTCCGTTCGCTCGGATCAGTCATCGTCGACGGCCGCTGGGGTCGTCGCGTCGGCACCGTCCGCGTCGGTCGCGGGACTGGTCACGGTCGCCGCCACCTTCTCGATCAGGTGTGGTGGGTTTGACGCGCCCTCGCGGTCGTCGAGTTGTGATCGCTAGGAGCTGCCCGGCACAATCACGGCGTCCCCGTCGCTGTCCACCACCCAATTGCCCGAATGCCTGCGAGAGGTCGTGGTGTTTCGACTCGTAACCGAACGAGTCGGCCATCCCGCAACAGAAGGAGTCGATCGCGTCCACATCGTAGCCGACGCGGCGCAACACGCCCGCCGCCTGGTGGTCCGTGTTCGCCGCCTTCTAGTTACAGTAGCCATAGTAGGTGAGCGACTCCGTGGACGCGTTGAACGCGAGTCACCCGTTGACGTGACTGCCATGGGGATACTCTACACATATCTCAACGTAAGCGACGCGGGCCGAACCGTGGACTGGTACGAGGAACTCGGCTTCGAGCGCTCGTGGGAGTTCACGACCACGGACAGCGACACCCGGAACGTGTACGTTACCCGACGACGCGGGCGTTGAGTTCTAGCTGTCGAACACCGACAGCGAAGTGCCGAGCGCGGATGGGGACCGCTACGACCACATCGCATTTAGCGTCGACAACGTTGACGTGGTGTTCGTGCGGATCGATTACCATGGCGCCGTGAAAGCGCCCGGCAACCAGCTTGAAGCCGGCGTGCAAACCGTGTTCGTGAAGGAGTCGGACGGGCACGTGGAGGAGCTGATCGGGCTGCTGTGACCTGAGGGTCCTCACCGATACTCCACGGGGTGGCGAAGCAGTCCCGGCAGTCCGGTTCGGCGACGTCGGCCTCGTTCACAGGCCGACGAGCAGTATTGACGCCACGACCGCAGTCCCCGCCCAGCCCGCGCCGACCCAAGTCAACACGGCGAACGCCTGTCGCGCGCCCTTGCGGCTCCACGCGGACTCGCCCCCGAGATGACTCTGAACCGCCGACATTGAGTCGCCGAACCCGACCGCCCCGCCCCACGTCGCGACGCCGAAACCGAACAGCAACACACCGAGTGCGAACGACGTGTCGGTCGCTCGCCGTGCCCCGGCGAACGGGAAGAGCACGCCCGAAATGCTGACCCCGAGGAGGCTGCCGATGCCGACCCACCGCGTGACCGTTCGTCCGGACGGCCGTCCGTCGCGGTCAGTCAACGGTCTCTCGCATCCGGGGGTCGAGCGCGTCACGCATCCCGTCACCGAGGAGGTTGAACCCGAGCACCGTCAACGCGAGCAGCAGGCCGGGGAAGAAGGACCACCACCACGCCCCGGAAAACAGCCCGAACTCGACGCCGTTCGAGAGCATCATGCCCCACGTCGGCTCCCCCGGGCTGGCACCGAAGCCGAGGAACGACAGCGCGGCGATGTCGATGATCGCGAGCCCGTAGTTGAGCGTCGACTGGACCGTGATCGGTGCGAGGCAGTTCGGGAGGACGTGGCGAACGAGCAGCCGCGGGTCCGTCGCCCCGAGCGCTTTCGTGGCGTCGGTGTACTCGTCTTCGAGCACCTTCAGCGCGGCTCCGCGGACGACGCGGGCAAACCGAGGGGTGTAGACGAGCGTCAGCGCCCCGACGGCTCGCCACAGTCCCAGCTCTTCGGGGAAGATGGTGACGAGCGCGAGTGCCAACAGTAGCGACGGGAACGACAGCAGGACGTCCATCGTCCGCATGATGACGTTGTCGGTTAGATCGCCGTAGTACGCCGCGACGATCCCGAGACTCACCCCGAGGAACGTCGAGGCGATGACAGTGACCGTACCGTAGAGGACCGCGTACCAAGCCCCGTACATCACGCGCGGGAAGATGTTGCGAGCCTGCCCATCCGTTCCGAAGAGGTACTCCGAACTGGGCGGGGACTCAGCGGGGTTCGTCCCGAACTGGGTCGCCATGAGCTCGCTGAGGTCGTAGGTGAGCCGCGCGTAGATCGCGACCAGAACGATGGCCACTATGATGACGATCCCGGTGATCGCGAGTCGGTTCGAGAGGAGCTGCGAGAGAAACGGGCTCGCGCGCAGCCGCTCGGCGATACTTCGGTCGACGGTTCCGGTCTGTGTCTCCGTGCTCATTGTTCGATGCGGGGATCGAGGACCGAGTAGGTGAGGTCAACGCCCAAGTTGACCAGCGTGTACAACACGGCGAAGACGAGGACAGTTCCCTGGACGACGGGGTAGTCACTACGGTTGATAGCGTCGACGAGGAGCGTTCCGATGCCGTTGATCTCGAAAACGGTCTCGGTGAGCACCGCGCCGCCGAGCAGCGATCCGAACTGGATACCAATCACAGTGATAACAGGGATGAATGCGTTTCGAAGCCCGTGTTTCATGACGGTGATCTTCGATCCCTGCCCCTTCGCCCGAGCGGTCCGCATGTAGTCTTGACGGAGCACCTCAACCATCGACGAGCGCATCATCCGCGAGAGCAGCGCCATCTGATAGATACCAAGCACTACCACGGGCAAGAGAAGATGGATGGCTGCGGACTGGAACGCCGCAATGTTCCCCGCTAACAGCGTGTCGACGAGGATGAGTCCAGTGACCGGTTCGACGAAGTACTCGGACCCGATTCGACCGCTGGTCGGGAGGAGACCGAGGAACTGCGCGAAAAGCAGGATGAGCAGCGGACCGCTCCAGTAGATCGGGACGCTAATTCCGCTCAGCGCTCCGATTCGGGTGAGGTGATCGGTCCACGTGTCCTGTTTGACCGCGCTGAGGATCCCCAGCGGGAGTCCAAACAGGAGACCGGCAAACTGCCCAAGCAGCGCGAGTTCGATCGTGATCGGAAGCCGGTCCGTGAGGATCTGGCTCACCGGCGTGCCTCGGTTCACCTGGTAGGACTGACCGAAGTCGAAGGTCACGACCTCACCGAGGAAGCGAATATACTGCTGCCAGAGAGGGTCGTCGAGCCCCAAGTCGGAGCGCACCTGGTTGACGAACTCCTGGCTGGCTCGCTCGCCGGCGATGACCACGGCGGGATCACCCGGAGAGAGGTGGAGAATGGCAAAAACCACCGTCGCGACCCCAAACAGCACGGGGATAAGCATGAGCAGCCGTTTCAAAACGAAGCGTTTCGAGACCATTCAGGGAAATGGGTGCGCGGGACGGTCAAAAAGTCTGTGTTCGGTGCGACTACTCGAGTTCGACCGCTTCGAGGAACGGTCCGCCAATCGCCGCGACGGTGTAGTTACTCACGCGGTTGGACACGCCGCGGACCTCGTCGGCGTAGTCGATGAACACCCACGGCGCCTCATCGTGTGCGATCTGAGCAGCCTCCCGGTACAGTTCGGCTCGTTCCTCTTGGTTCGTGGTCCGTTGGGCCTCCTCGACGACGCTCATGTACTCGCTGTTGGCCCATGCGGCGTTATTCGAGGTGTTGAATCCCTCGGTGTCCCAAGAGACCCAATCCTGTCCCTCCGGCACGTCGGTCTGCGGGTGCATGAGGACGTAACAGAAGTTGTCGGGGTCGGCGTTGTCGGTGTACCAGCCAGCGAGCGTCGCATCGTGGCTGCCCTGACTGGTGTACGTGAGGTAGTCGGAGAACTGTCGGTCGTCGATCGACACCTCGATGCCGACCTCGGCGAGGTTCGACCGGATCGTTTCCGCGGTCGGCAGCGGCGCCGGGTTGTACCCGCGGGGGTTCTGGAACGTGGTCAACGAGAAGGAGAACCCGTCGCCGTAACCGGCCTCTTCGAGGAGGCTCTGCGCCTGTTCAGGGTCGTACTCGTAGGGGCTGATGTCGTCGTTGTGGCCGAACAACGCGGGCGGGATCGGCTGGTCGGCCTGCGTGGCGATCCCTGAGTAGATGTTCTCGACGATCGCCTGCGTGTCGATGGCGTAACTGATCGCGCGGCGAACTCGGCGGTCGCGGAACGCCTCGACGCGTGAGAGGTTGAACGCCATGTAGCCGATGTTGATTCCCGTCGCCGTCCGGCTCTCCGCGGTGTCAGACCCGTCGATGATCTGCATGCTGTCCGGGTCGAGCCCGTCGATGATGTCGAGTTCTTCCTCGACGAGTGCCTGGGCACGCGTGGAGTTCTGACCGCGGGTGAGGAACAGCACTTCGTCAACGTTCGGGGTCTCGCCCCAGTAGTCGTCGAAGGTGGTGAGCCGGATGCGGTTGTTGGCGTCGTCGAGGGTGTCGAGCTGGAACGGACCGGTGCCGACCATTTCCTCGCCAAGGTTCGTGTCGCCCTCGATTGCGTCCTGAGAGATGACGACGGCGGCAAACATCGCGAGATTCCGCAAGAACGGCGCGTACGTCTGGGTGAGGGTGATCGAGAGTTCGTAGTCGCCCGGCGCCTCAATGCTATCGATCCAGTTACCAAGCGTGAACGGCCCGTACACGGAGGCGTCCTCGAAGTGATACTCGTAGTCGTTGTCAACGAACCGTCGGTACGTGGCGATGAAGTCGTCTGCCGTGAACTCCGATCCGTCGTGGAAGCTCACGCCTTCTCGCAGCGTGAGTGTCACTGAATCCCCGTCGAGCGACCAGTCAGTGGCGAGTGACTCGACGAGCGACGCCTCGCCCGGTTGGAAGGCGATCAGGCCTTCGTACGCCTGATTAGTGACCTTCGCAACCTCACCACTGGTCGTGTTCTGCGGGTCGAGGGTGCTAGAATGAGCACCACGGCCGTAACGAAGAGATGTCGTGTCATCGCCGTCACTACCGTCACCACCATCGCCACCGTCCATTTCGTCGCCGCCGTCACCGCCGTCACTACTGTCTCCACCACACCCGGCGAGAGAGGCGATCGATGCCGTCGCTACCGTCGCACCGCCCGCTCGTTGTAAGAAGTTGCGTCGTGACGTTCCCGTGGTATCAGGAGACATACACCGGGCATATATGAGCTACCTAAATAATTCTGGTGGAGCGACAGGACAGAAGCGCGTCATAACTCCCAGCCGAGTGGTTCTGTGGTCACTCGTCGTACAGGTGGCACGCGGCGGGATGACCGCTCTCGCCGAGTTCAGGGTTATCTCGTTCACAGACGCTCTCGAACGTCTCCCGGAGCGTGGTCTCCGCCGCCTCCCACCGGTCGTTTTTGATGTGTTCGAAGGACTCGGCCACAACCGCTCGCGTTTCCCCCGAGAGCGGACCGTCAAAGAAGTACTCGAAGAGCGTCGGGTGTTCGCCGCCGTCGGCAACGGCGGTCGGCACCGACTCGTCTTCGATTCGAATCTCCGACTCGATGGCCTCGAGGTCGATATCTCTCGCCTCCAACCGTTGTCGGTAGAACATCACTTCGCGATACCGATCCTGATCGATGTCCAAGTTGTCCGGCGGGATAACCGAGGGACAACGAGTTCGGAACCGGCAGCCGGAGGGAGGGTTGATCGGGGACGGAACATCCCCCTTGAGGATCGTTCGATCGTCCGTGTCGGCGAGGGGGTCGGGCTCCGGGATCGCCGACAGGAGCGCTCTAGTGTAAGGATGTTTCGGCGTCTCGAACAGTTCGTCTGTCTCGGCGACCTCAACGATCTCGCCGAGGTACATCACCGCCACCCGGTCGGAGATGTGTCGGACAACGCTCAGGTCGTGGGCAATGAACAGGAAGGTGAGCCCGAACTCTTCTTGTAGGTCTTCGAGCAGGTTGATGATCTGCGCCTGAACGGAGACGTCGAGCGCCGACACCGGCTCGTCGGCGACGATGAAGTCAGGGTCTACCGCCAAGGCCCGCGCGATTCCGACCCGCTGACGTTGACCCCCAGAGAGTTCGTGTGGGTATCTGCCGAACTGGCCGCGCTCCAATCCGACCGCGTCCATCAGCTCGAAGACGCGCTCGCGGCGGCGTCCCTCGGCGAGGCCGTGAATCTTCAGCGGTTCCATGATCGTCTGGCCGGCGGTCATCCGCGGGTCGAGGCTCGACATCGGGTCCTGGAACACCATCTGCATGTCTTTCCGGCGCTTACGGAGGTCCGATTTCGAGAGCGATCCGAGGTCCTCGCCGGCGAACACGACCCTCCCGTCGGTCGGCGGATCCAAGTGGAGGATCGCTCGTCCCGCCGTGGACTTCCCGCAGCCGGACTCGCCGACGAGCCCCAGCGTCTCCCGCTCGTGGACGTCGATATCAATCCCATCGACGGCCTTGACGCTCGGGTCGCCGCCGCCGAACACCCGGTCGAGCGCGCCGTCCTCTTGTTGGTAGTACTTCCGCATCTCGCGGACCTCGACGAGCGGGTCGCCGATGGCGGATCTGGCACCGGCGGCGGGTTCGTCGGTTCCGTACATGCCCTTATCGAACTCGTCGTGGACGCATTTCGACCGGTGGTCGACGTCGTCCGGGCCGTGCTGGAGGAAGGGAATCGCCCCCTCGCGGCACTGGGGTTCGGCCCAGGGACAGCGCGGCGCGAAATGGCACCCGTCGGGCATGTCGATCAGGTCGGGGACGTTCCCCTCGATCGGGGTCAGCCGCTCTTTTTTCTCGGTGGGGATCGATTCGAGCAGCGTGTAGGTGTAAGGATGGCTGGGATTGGAGAAGATCTCTTCGACGGGGCCTTCTTCGACGATCTCGCCGGCGTACATCACGGCCACGCGGTCACAGGTCTCGGCCACGACGCCGAGGTCGTGGGTGATCATCAGGACGGACATGCCGAACTCCGCTTGCAGGTCATCGATCAGATCGAGGATCTGCGCCTGAATCGTCACGTCGAGTGCGGTCGTCGGTTCGTCGGCGATGAGGAGGTTCGGCCGGCAGGCGAGCGCGATGGCGACGAGCACGCGCTGGCGCATCCCCCCGGAGAACTCGTGTGGGTAGTCGTCCAAGCGCTGTTTCGCTTCCGGAATGCCGACCGCCTGAAGCATCCTGACGACTTCGTCCATCACCTTCTCGTCACCGTCTCGGCCTCCGAATTTCGGGAGGATCTCGCGGATCCCGTTGAACCACGAGTCGGGTTTTTGACCACCGTACCGGTGGAGCCGCAGGGACTCGGCGATCTGCTCGCCGACGGTGACTGCCGGGTTGAGCGAGGTCATCGGGTCCTGGAAGATCATCCCCATCTCGCCGCCGCGGACCCGGCGGACGGCCGCCTCGGGGGCTGCCGTCACGTCGATGATTCCCTCGTCGATGTCGACCTCGCTCGGCTTCGCGCCGGCGCGGATCCGCTCGCGGGCGTCGGCGTCGAGGAACACGAAGCCGTCGACGGCGTCGGCGAGTGCGGCCTCGAGGTCGTCACCGACAGTTTGCGGGTCGGCATCGGCTTCGAGGCGCTCTGCGGCAGTTTTGAGGTCGTTCGCGAGATCCTCCGGGTCCGCTTCGGCAGCGAGGTCATCGACCATTCCGCGGAGCTCAGCCGGGGTATCGTGAACGCGCCGTCCGGCGCGGAGGCCGCTGCTCACAGCCGCAATCGCGTCGATCAACCCGGACGGGTACGGAACGTACGCATCGTCGAACTCGTTAAGCAGAGAAGTGGCCAGCGCCGGATCCGCGAGGGTGATCCGGCCACCGACGACATCGCCGGGGTCGTCGACGAGATCCATCGCAGAGAGGGCTGTAACGCTCTTTCCGGAACCCGACTCACCCACGAGGCCGACGGTCTCGCCGTGTTCAATTGAGAGGTCGATGCCGTCGACGGCCTTGACCGCGCCCCGTTCGGTTCTGAACTGTGTCCGGAGCGCCGAAAGCGAGAGCAGGTCGGTCACTATCGGCGGTAGCGCGCCTTACGGAAATATATCTTGGGGACAGTGAAACCATTTATACGACTACCCGAGCGTCTGCTGGTATGAACGAATCCGCAGGGGACGACGTACCCACGAACGTACAGGCGGGTGACGGGTGGCCCGCCGTCATCGAGGATATGGAAGCGACCGCGACAGAGTACCGAGAGCGCGGATGGACGACGCTCGAACTCCATCCCGGCGATTCGGTCCTGATCGACTCGGACCGCCGGACCGGCCTCGACGTTGTTCTCCCCGGGCCGGAGTTCGAGGAGCTAAAGTCGCTCGTCGACGATCGACAGTTTCGGGATGTCAAAGTGTTCCGGGCAAAGGGAGATGAACTGGTCTACGTGCTGGTCGTCGAGGTCGCGCCCGAGAGTGAAACTGCCGTCTTCGTCCCCGCGTACTACGATCCGAGCCAGGCGGCGGAGACGCTCGAATCGATCAGAGAGGCGGGGGCCATACGCCTCTTCTGCCGTCGCTTGAACGACGACACTGTGCGGTTCGTCCACAACGATCCGTCGCCGTTCCTTCCAGAATCTGTCGAGTGAGCTGCTTTCCGTGACTCCGACGAGGCTTGGGAGCGGTGCGTGCTCGAACGCCGGGTGGCCGAGAGAATCACCGACGGTGTGTTCCGAGACACCGCCCCCAAGGCGGGCGAAACGGACGGAGCAAGACCAAACATGAGGTTAGAGGATCCCGGCCGCTTCGGCCTTCTAAACCGACTCTTGAGCTATCTTGTTGGTTCCCTCGTCACCGATCTGGCCGTCGACGCAGCTCCTTTTTCTTCGGCGTAAGCGTCGACGAGACGCTGCGCGCGCTCGGCGATCTCGGGGGCGGGCGCGAACACCTCGTTGCCAATCTCGATCTGCGAGGGGTAGATCGTCCACTTATCGTCGCAGCCGAGCATGTTGGCGCATTCGGCTGACTCGCGGAACCTCTCGAGGTCCTCGACGTCGGCGTGTGGGCCGTCGAGACATGGAAGATCGGAAGACTTCACTGCGGAGTTACATTCGGATAGCGCGTAGTGCCAGTAGTGACTGGGGTACTCCGGGAACTAACCGACGTCAAGGCTGGGCATCCCCATCGCCGCGGAGTAGTCGCCGGGCCAAAGATGATCGAGGAGAGCCGGTCGGAAGAGTGGGCGATCTCGCGGACCTTGTGGATTCCCTCACCGTCTTCGATCTGCCGCTCGACGCCGATCGCGCCGACCCCTAGCCCGTTGTTCACCTCGACCTGTTCGAGCATGTTCTCGACGGTGTAAACGTCGGTCGGGGACCTGACCTTCGGGGCGATCACGTGTCGACGTACTCACCGGCCTCGCCGACAACAGAGATCAGGCCCTCATATCACCACTCCGTGTTGATTCCGGTCATCCAGAATCTGAGCGTCCTGTCGCTCCAGTCCTCCCTGCGGATCGCGTCGATCGGGGGCCCGCGAACGCCCGGCTTCGCGTCAGGCGCGGCGGAGTCCTTCAAGTCAAAGAAGACCTCGGCGGCGTCGCTGTCGGCCACCAAACACATAGTTTTCTCGTCGGTCGCGGACATCGCCAGTAGCGTTCGACGAAGAGTCAGATCCGTCACACATGTCAAATTCGTCACTTTTCGCTCATGAGAATACCGACCCCGCAAGGCGCTTGGGGCGCCCCGTTCAGTAGTCGCCGAGCACGCCGAGCCGCCGCGCGCGGCCCGTCGCCAGCTGAAAGACGAGGTAGCCGCCGAGGAGGTAGCCGACCGCGACCGCGACCAGCAGCGCGAGGTCGGCGATCGGGAACTCCCACAGCCTGACCCCGTCGACCATCGCGCGCTGGAGCATCGCGCTGCCGTGCGCTAAGGGGAGCACCCGAGTCCACGGCAGGTCGAAGACCGGCGCCGAGATCAGCCCGACGAAGCCGAATTGGAGCAGGTTGAGCCAGTTGCCGATCCGCTTGTACAGCACCGTCACGCCGCCCGCGGCGAAGCCGAGCCCGAGCACCGAGACGATCGACAGCCCGGCGACGGCGACCACCGTCACGGGCGCGAGGCTGAGCCGCGTCCCGGTGACGACGAGCATCACCGCGAGGATGACGGCGCTCGTGAGGAACGTCCGCACCACCTTCGCGACCCCCTTCAGCAGCGCGACGGGCGCGAAGCCGAACGGCGTGGTGATGTGGCGCTCTAAGGTCCCCCACTGCACCTCGCTGCCGATGTCGTTCGACACCGACGAGTACGCGCCGACCGACAGCGTCCACAGGAAGTAGCCGACGACGATCCCCTCGATCGAGTCGGTCAGCGCCTGCCCCGCGAGCAGCTGTCCGCCGAGGAACAGCGCGCCGAAGAAGAACAGCGACACCACGATCCCGCCGATCGCGTTGGCCGGGTAGCGCACGAAGATGAGGTACTCCCGGTACAGCACCGCCCGCGCGAGGTGGTAGTAGGTGGCCGGGCGGGGCTGGTCGTCGATCCCGGGCCGGGTCGCCGCGGTGTCGTCGGTCCGCGCCGCTTCGTCGGCGCCGTCCCGGGGGCCGGGGCGAGGGGTCTCGGCGCTCACCGCGACGCACCTCCGAGCCCCGAACCGACCGCGCCGGGCACCGACCCGGTGCGTTCGAGGAACACCTCCTCGAGGTCGGGCTGGACCGTGCGGATGTCCGAGACGGTGACGCCGGCCGCCCGCAGCGCGTCGGTCAGGTCGTACAGTCGGTCGCCCCCGGCCGCGACCGTCACCGCGGGCGGGGTCGCCTCGCGGTCGACGCCGACGACCTCGAACCGCTCCCGGAGCCCGGCGACCGCCTCCTCGGTGAGGTCCGGGCTCGCCACGCGGACCGCGTCGCTCGCGGCCGCGCCGAGCAGCGCCTCGACGCCGTCGTCGGCGACGATCCGGCCGTTCGAGAGCATGACGACGCGGTCGCAGACGGCCTCGATCGTCGTCATGTCGTGGCTGCTGACGACGATGGTGAGCCCCTCCTCGGCCGCGAGCCGGCGCAGCTCCGCCCGGAGCGTCCGCGCGCTCTCGACGTCGAGCCCGAGCGTCGGCTCGTCTAAGAAGACGAGCTCGGCGCCGCCCGCCAGCACGCTCGCCAGCGACACCTTCTGTTTCATCCCGCGCGAGAGGTCGCGGACCGGCGTGTCCGCCTTGTCCGCCAGATCGAGCCGGTCGAGCAAGCGGTCGTGGCGCGCCGCCACGGAGTCCGGGTCGACGCCGCTGATCGTCGCGAAGTACCGGAGGTTCTCGCGGACCGTGAGCCGCCAGTAGTCGTTGCGCGCGCCCTCCAGCATCGCGTCCACGTCCGCGTAGGCGGCGCGGCGCCCCTCGCGCACGTCGTTGCCGAACACCCGCACCGACCCCGCGTCGGGGACGACGATCCCCAGCGCGCACTTGATCAGCGTCGTCTTGCCCGCGCCGTTCGGCCCGAGCAGGCCGACGACCGACCCGCGCTCGATCGTGAGGCTCACGTCGTCGACCGCGAGGACGGCGTCGTCGCCCTCGCCGAAGCGCTTCGTCAACCCCTCGATCGAGAGTGCGGGCGGACCGGGATCGTCGCTCGACTCGCCGCCGCTCGGCTCGCTACCGCTCGACTGCTCGTCGCGTGCCGCGTCCGTCTCGTCGCGCTCGCGGGGACCACCGCGCGCGTTCGCCGCGCTCCGTACCATCGCCGCCGGGTAGGGGCCGGACGGGGATATATCCGCGCTCGGCGGCGACGGAGAACGTGGACCTCGATCGCTTCGCGGCGGACGCCCCGGACGACGACGCGCCCGGCGACGCCCGCGTCTGCGTCGTCGCGACGCGGCCCGACACCTTCGAGCGCTGCCGCGCGGGCTTTTACCCCGCGCCCCGCTCGTACGACCGCACCCGAGCCGACTTCGCGTACATGGCCTTCTACCGGACAGCTCCCGTCTCCGCGGTCACCCACTACGCCCGTGTCACCGCTCGGACCGAGCAGACGCGCGGCGAGCCCGGACCGATGGACGAGGGCGACTGGGCGGCGCTCGTCGACCCGTTCTCCGCGGAGCGGGTCGTGGTCGTCTTCGAGTTCGACGACCTCGTCCCGCTCGATCGGCCCGTCGAGAACGACGCGAACGGCGTCCGCGGCGCGTGGTACTGTACCGTCGACGACCTCCGCGAGGCGGCGACGCTGTCGGGGCTGCGCGACCGGGCGGAGACCTGACCGAACGGTCGGGACGGTCGGCACGGTTCGCCGACTCCCGTGTGCGTCGTCGTGTCCACTCTCCCGCCGGCGACCTCAGGTAGCGTCGTCAAAACCGAGAGGCGCCGCGACGGTCACGCGAAGGAGAGCGTCTCGTCCGTGATATCGATATCGTCCGGGTTCCCGTTGAAGATCCCGTAGTTACCGGAGATCCCGATCTGCTCTCGGTAGAGTATCGATCCGGACGGCTCGTGTATCATCTGGAGTCGGATCTGGTCCGCGTCGGGGTAGTTACCGGTGTCGCCGGCGAGTCGACACGCGACGTTGACGTCGGCACACTCCACGTCGTCCGGGATGGTGGTGCCGTCCTGGTTGTTGTGGACGACCGTCAACGACACCGTCTCTCCGGGACGCAGCGATCGGTTCAGCGTCCCGGTGACTCGTTGGTCGCCGTGGTCGAGATAAACCACGATCTCATCGGCCCGGACCGTGTCACCGGCGACGTTCGTCAGCGTCAGTTCCCACCGGAACTCTTTGTATTCCGACGCGGAAGCCGACGCCTCCTCGAAGGTCAGTTCGAGACCCGCGAAGGCGGGCCGCTCTCCGATGTCGTCGGTTACCCCGTACGCGAACACTCCGAAAGTGGCTGCCAGAATGACGGTGATCGCGACGAGCAGGATGACTCCGACCACAGGGGAGATCGCACGGTCGTCGCTCGGCCTTCCCGTGTGGTCCATCTTGAGCAAGTTAGTTGGCGGTGAAAATAAAAATTGCCATTCAGCTTTCAGAAACTGCGGCAGCCGTCTCGGAAGTCATCCGCCGCTGTACGCAGAGCGCATCTCGGCCGCCTCCGCGGGTTCGACCCGGTCGAGCGCGCCGGGGGGCGTCGCCGCGTGCTCGGGGTGGAGACAGGCGAACAGCGACTCCAGCGAGTCGACGAGCCGGTGGCTCGGGCGGTTGAACAGCGCGTTGCCGTCGACGGCGTAGACGCGGTCGGCCGCGGCCGCCGCGAGGTCGTCGAACCCCGGCCGGGCGGTGAGGTCGGCGACGGCGTCGACCGCGCGGTCGGAGTCGAACCCACAGGGGGCGACGACGAGGACCTCGGGGTCGGCGTCGACGACATCGTCCCACGCCACCGGCTCGGAGGGGCCGTCGGGCTGAAACGCGGGGTCGCCGCCGGCGATCTCGACCATGTCGCGCACCCAGTGGCCGGCCCGGATCGGCGGGTCGGTCCAGTCGAGCACGGCGACGCGCGGGCGCCCTTCGTCGGCGACCGCGCGCTCCGCGCGCTCGTTGACCGCGTCGACGCGGTCGGAGAGGGCGGCGCGGAGTTCGCTCGCCGCCGATTCCGCGTCGACCGCGGCGCCGATTCGTTCCACGTCGTCGAGGGCGTCCGCGAAGGAGTGGGGGTCGCACGCCAGCACGTCCGGTTCGGGGTCGAGGCGCGCGGCGGCCGCCCGGACCTCGCCCGCGTCGACGGCGCAGACGTCGCAGGTCGCCTGCGTGACGAGGAGGTCGGGATCGAGGGCGGCGAGCCGCGCTTCGTCGAGGTCGTACACCGCGCCGTCGACCTCCCGCATCTGCTCGTCGATGTCGGCGGCCGAACGGTTCTCGTGGGCGACGACCGTGCTCGTCAGCGTCGGGAGGTCGTGGACTGCGGGCGGGTGGTCGCAGCTGTGCGAGACGCCGACCGGCTCGACGCCGAGCGCGAACAGCGTCTCCGTGGCGGAGGGGAGGAGCGAGGCGACGCGCATGTGCGAGACGAGGGGCGCCGACGACTAAAGTGAGGGGTCCGACGCCGCGATGGCATCCCACGCACGAGTCGACGGTCCGGATTTATACCGCTGCCGTGCGACCTCGACGCATGGAGATACTCCACACCTGTCTGAACGTGGCGGACGCCGACCGGACCGCCGACTGGTACGTCGACGAACTCGGGTTCGAGCGGTCGTGGGAGTTCACGATCGGCGACACCCGCAACGTGTACGTCGCCGACGGCAACGGCGTCGAGTTCCAGCTGTCGGACACCGACGGCGAGGAGCCGAGCGCGGACGGCGACCGCTACGACCACGTCGCCGTCGGCGCCGACGACGTGGACGCCGCGTTCGAGCGGATCGACCACCACGGCGTCGTGGAGGCGCCGACCGACCACCCGGAGGCCGGCGCGCGCGTCGCCTTCGTGAAGGACCCCGACGGCCACGTCGTCGAACTGATTGAGCCGCTCTGAACTGCGCGAGCGCCGCGAACCGGCTGGTCACGACTGCGCGCGGTAGGCGTTCCCGGCGCCGTCGCTCAGGCGTCGCCCTGCGGCGTCACCAGCACCTTGATCGCCTCGCGCTCGTCCATCATCCGGTACCCCTCGGCGACGTCGTCGAGGCCGACGGTCTCGGTGAAGATCGGCGCGGGGTCGAGCGTCCCCTGGAGCACGTCGGCCATCAGCTCCTCGGCGTACGCGCGGACGGGGGCGACGCCGCCCGCGAGCGTCACGTTGTCGCCGAACATGCCGAACACGTCGAGCCCCTCCTCTTCGACGCCGTAGGGGACGCCGACGTAGCCGATCGTGCCGCCGGGGCGGACGGCGTCGATCGCGGTGTTCATCGCGCTCGCGGCGCCGACGCACTCCATCACGTGGTTCGGCCCGCCGTAGGTGAGCTCGCGGAGCCGCTCGACGGCGGCCTCGCCCCGCTCGGAGACGGTCTCCGTCGCGCCGAACTCCTCGGCGAGTTCGAGCCGGTCTTCGTGGTGACCGACCGCGATAATGCGCTCCGCGCCGAGCCGGCGCGCGGCGAGGACGCCGCAGAGCCCCACGGCGCCGTCGCCGATGACGGCCACGGTCGACCCCGCCTCGACGCCCGCGCTGACCGCGGCGTGGTGGCCGGTGCCCATCACGTCGGTCAGGGGGAGCAGCGACCGAAGGGTGTCCTCGTCGTCGGCGTACCGGTCGGGGACGCGGACGAGCGTGCCGTCGGCGTGCGTCGACCGGACGTACTCGCCCTGCCCGCCGCCGTTGTCGCCGCCCCACGAGTCGCCGTTCGCACAGGAGGTGTGGAGTCCTTTCCGGCAGAACTCGCACTCGCCACAGGAGATGGCGAACGGTGCGAGCACGCGGTCGCCGGGGGCGACGGAGGTCACGTCGTCGCCGACTTCCTCGACGATCCCCATGGGCTCGTGGCCGACCGGCGAGCCGGGGTCACGGTCGCTGTCGCCGCGGTAGAACCAGAGGTCCGAGCCGCAGATCGCGGTGTGAGTCACGCGGACGATCGCGTCCGTCGGCGCCTCGATCTCGGGGCGGGGTCGCTCTTCCACGTCGATCTCTCCAGGGCCGTTGAAGACGGCTACGCGCATACCGAGAGTGCGCCGCGAACGCACAAAAGCGCGGCGTCGCCGGATCCCGACGGCTCAGATCCCGCCGCCGGCCATCGCGAACAGCGCGACGGCGATGACGGCGAACAGCGCACCCACGCCGGACTTGATCGTCCCGGTGTCGAGCGCGGTCGAGACGTACGGGGCGATCTGGCCGCCGAGCGTCGTCGCCGGGACCGTCCAGACGACCATGTTCCACGGCGTCGTCGTCAGGTCCATCGTGTGGCCACCGACGAGCCCGCCGCCGAACACGTGGACCACGGAGGCGAGGACGGCCGTCGTCGCGACGACGATGTGGTTCGTGCCGATCGCCACGCGCACCGGGACCTGCGTCCGCAGCATCGAGATGATACCGAGCTCGCCGATCCCGAAGCCCGCGAGCCCTTGGAACACGCCGCCGACGCTGTAGTTGAGGAACCGTTCGAGGTAGCCCCCGCGAGAGTAGGTGTAGTCGTCGCCGTCGCGGTCGACGCGGGTGACGACGCCGGAGTCGTCCGTCTCGACGCCCGCCGGGCCGAGCTTGTCGTCGTCGTCCGGGAGGTCGCGCGACGACCCGCCGTCGGTCGCGACCTCGTCGTCGGAGCTCGTGGGGTCGCCGTGCGCCAGGTCCGCGCGGAACAGCAGGTACGCGGCCGCGAGCAGCGCGATCCCTAACAGGGCGTGGAACAGGGGTTCAGGGATGACGAAGGAGAGCAGGGCGCCGCCGACGACGAACGGAACGCCGCCCAGCACGAGCGACAGGGAGAGCCGCCGGTCGACGAGGCCGTACTGGATGAACGCGAGCGACGAGCTCGACAGGCCGAACGACTCGCTGATGAGGCCGATCTTCACCAGCGTCGTCGGTTTCAGCGGGTAGGCGACGACGGGGAAGACGAAGATGAGGAACGGAACGAACAGCGCCGACCCGCTGATGCCGACGGTGTTGACGATCGTCGCGCCGAGGGTGAACACGGCGAACAGCCACCAGTACTCGGTCCAGTAGCCGACCCCGGCGTCGGCCGGTGTCGGCGCCAAGGCGTACACCCCGACGACGAACGCGAGGGGTGCGAGGAACACGAAGACGTGCTGGTACCGGAGGAAAGCGCGCTTGACCGAACTCGACAGTGACGTGCTCATTGAAGCGTGAAACGCGAATTATTTCGGCCGTTATAAATTCGTTTCCACACGTCACAACAGTTATGAACGATCGTCAACGTCTCGGAGCGCGTCGGTGGAGTACCGCGCATGCGGGTCCGGCCGGCCGACCGAACGTTTCCGGAGCCGTAAATGAACGTACAGTGATAAAAAGAAACGGTTAAACGGAGGGATCGGTCACCCGCGGATCGAACGATGACGCGGAGACGAGCGCCCGAGGCCGCGCCGAGCGCCGGGTCGAGGGTGGATCGGCGGACGAACGCGCCCGAACCGGAGCCGACGGATCGGCAGAACGCGGGGACCGGGCGGTGAGCGACGGCGCGACCCTTCGGATCGTCGACGAGCCCGACGACGATCCGGGCGGCGCGGTCCCGGCGCCGGTGCCGCCGGACGACCCCGAGGCGTGGTACGCGCCGGAGGTGCGGGCGCAGTACGAGGTCGCTCCGGGAGTCGTCGCGACGATACGCGAGCGCGACGGCGGTCGGTTCGGCTACGACGTCCGCGAGCCGCCGCTGTCGGCCGCCGACGAGCGCGCGCTCGACCGCGTCCGCGACCGCTTCTCCGCGGTGCGGCACCGCCGCCCGCTCACGCGGGTCGGCGTCGTCGAGCGCGCCGAGCGGGGGTTCGAGTCGAAGTACGCGCAGGCGATCGACCGGCTGGTCGGCGCGAGCGCCGCCGCGCGGCGCCGGATCGACTACCACGCGCTGCGGGAGTTCCGGCTGCTCGGCGAGCTCACGCCGATCGCCTTAGACGACCGGATCGCGGTGGCCGACGTGGGCGACGACCGCGAGCTGGTGGTCCACACCGAGACGTTCGCGCCGCTCGAGACCGGCGTCGACGCCGACGCCGACTACGTCGAGCGCGTGGCCGCCGAGCGACTCGCGCAGTACGCCGTCGAGTTCGCCGGCATCGCGGTCGAGGTGGTCGTCTACCGCGAACGGCTGCTCGGCTCGGACGCGTTCGAGACGAAGTACGCGGTGCTGGAGCCGGACCTGCTGCCGGGCGACGAGGCGCTCATCGAGGAGTGTAAATCGCGGATCTGGGAGACGACCGTGAGCGACGTGATCGAGGACCGCGAGTCGTTCGTCGCCGCCCGCGCCCGCCGGTTCCTCTCGCGGCGGCTCACCGCGCGCAACACCCGGGCGTGGCTCGACGCCGCGGTCCACCGGGCGCGCGCCGCGCTCGCGGACCGGGGGCTCGCCGCGCCGCCGGTCGACTCGCGGTTCGCCCGCGACCGGCTCGACGACCTCGCGTACTACGTGTTGCGCGACTTCGTCGGCGAGGGAATCCTGACGGTGCCGATCCGCGACCCGCACCTCGAAGACGTGGAGGCGAACCGGGTCGGCGAGCGCGTGAAGGTCGTCCCCCGCGCCTCGGTCCTCTCGGGCGCGGCGGGCGAAGCTCGGGGAGTCAAGAGCGGCGACGGCCCCGAAGCCGGTGCCCGGATTCCGACGAACCTCGCGTTCGAAGACGAGACGACGTTCGTCGACGTGGTCACCGGGATCGCCGCCCGCGACGGCACCGAGCTCAACGCCTCGACGCCCTCCGCGAAGGTGAACCTCGAACTCGACGGGGTGCCACAGACGATCCGGTGTGCGGTGGCGCTGCCGGTCATCTCCGAGGGCGGCCCCCACGTCTCGATCCGCAAGCAGCGCGCGGACGCGCTCACGCCGGTCGACCTCGTGGAGCGCGACACGCTGTCCGTCGAGCTGGTGACGCTTTTGTGGCTGCTGTACGAACACCGCGGCGTCGTCCTCTTCGCGGGCCCGACCGGCGTCGGCAAGACGACGCTTTTGAACGCCCACGCGCCGTTCATCCCCTTCGACGCCCGGCCCGTCTCGGTCGACGAGGGGTCCCGCGAGGTCCGCTTACCCCACGAGACGGGCGTCTCGCTCACCACCCGCGACCACGAGGACGCCTACAAGTCCGTGGGGATGGCCGAGCTGATGACCGAGGCCAACTACCTCAACCCCGACGTGGAGGTGATCGCCGAGATCAACACGCCGGAGAGCTTCGAGACCTTCGCGGAGAGCCTGAGTACGGGCCACGGCGTGATCGGCACGACCCACGCCGAAGACGTCGAGGCGCTCACCAACCGGCTGCGCGAGCGCGGCCTGCCCGCGCGCCTGCTCCGCGAGGTCGACCTCGTCGTCTTCCCCCGACAGGTCGACGGCGAGCGGTACGTCACGCGGGCGATCGAGCCGCTCTCCGAGACGGCGTACGACGGCCTCGACCCGGAGGCGAAACGGAGCCCGACCGGCGATCCGAAGCGCGGGGGCGCCGGCGTCGTCGAGGCGGGCGGCGAGTCCGTCCGGTACAACACGGTGGCGTGGCGGGACGGCGACGGGACGTTCCGGTTCCCCGGCGCGCCGGGCGGCGACGGCGACGAGGGGGTCGCCAGAGCGAGCGCGAGCGGTTCGGGCGGGGGGACGGGCGACAACCGGGGCGGCCCGCGGTTCCGCGTCTTCGACCGGATCGCGAACCGGACCGACCGCGACCGCGAGGCGGTCGCCGCCGAGTTCGAGTCGAAGCGTCGGTACGTCGAGTACCTCGTGCGCGACGGCGTCGACGACCCGAGCGCGCTCTTCGAGTTCCTCGCCGACCTGCGCACCGACGAGGCCGCGACCGTCGAGCGCGCCGCCCGGACGATGGACCGCGACGACGGGACGGGGGGCCGCGACGGAGAGACGGGGGACGGCGACGGCGACGAGAACCCGGACGAACACGC